>CAYHRD010000026.1:0-17156 GCA_964358925.1 uncultured Sulfurimonas sp. | reverse complement strand
TAAAATATACAAGACTCACAAAAACCGAAATAGAAAATTTGTAAAACAAATATATAAAAGATTTAACATATGCTATACTTAAAAGATAAGTTTTTGCTAAGGTTTTGCATTGTTTAAATTTCATCTCAACAAAAAAATTTTTTGGTTTGTTGCTCTTCTCATAATCATAGCAAACTCTATTTTAACTATTTACATATATAAACAAAAACAAGAAACCATACAAAGCAGAGCTTTTGAGAGAAGCGAATCTCTAAAAGACTACTTTATTTCAATGCGGTATGTTTATCACCAGCAGTTTTTAAATAGCGGCTTAGATATAAACGACTCTACTATCGGTTTTTTGCCTGCTCATGCGTCTACGCTGATAAGCGAGAAATTTACAGAATTCTCAAAAGATAAGATAAGCATTAGAAATGTAACAGACAGACCGAGAAATCCTAAGAATATGGCAGACAGGTTTGAACTCGAAGCCATAGAGTTTTATAAGAACAACCCTGACAAAAGAGAAGGGCGTATCCAAAGAGTGCAACAAGAGTCTGAAGAGATTCTACACTACACCGCTCCGCTTGTCATAGAGAAATACTGTATCGCCTGCCATGGGAAAAAAGAGGAAGTTTTACCCACTATAAGAGAGAGATATGACACTGCTTACGATTATAATATAGGAGACATACGAGGTGTAACAAGCATAAAAATTCATATTGATGAACTAGAAAAAGCCGCTATAAGCAGTTTTTACAAAACTACATTTTTTACTTGGCTTATGATACTGATGTTGCTTGTCATAATATATTTTTCCGTCAAAAAAATAACACTTCAAGATGTTGAACAAAAAATAATTCTTCAAGAAGAAGTTACAAAAAAAACGGCGGATTTACAAAAACAAAAAAATAAGTTGCAAATCGCAAACGAAAATCAAAAACATCTTTTTTCCATACTAAGAACCGTAGCAGATTGCAATCAAATCCTCATAACAGCCAAAAATACTGATGAACTCATAAGCGATACAGCCGTATCAATGCACTCAAATACAACTTTTGCCAATGTTAAGATATTGGTTGTTGAAAATGCGAAACTTGTGGTAAAAGCTTCTATAGGGCTTGATGAAGATTTTAGTGTCCTCCCTTTAGAGATAGATGTTTTTGAAAACAACAGATTCATAATGATTAAAAATTTTGATGAGAAATTACCGCTAGCATGCAAAGATAAAATGATAAAATACGGCATAAGCGAAATCTATTTAGTCCCTCTTAGAAAAAATCACCATGCAAAAGAGGCTCTTGGCGTTATGAGTATTTGCACAACGGAGAAAAAAGGACTAAGCAAAGAAGAACAAGATATGATAAACGAACTTGCAGGTGATGTCGGTTTTGCACTCAACTCCTTTTATCAAAAAGAGGCAATTAACCAATTGTCTTTTTTTGATCCGCTTACATATCTGCCAAATCAAAAGTTATTTGAAGATCATCTCTTTCAAGTTTTAATAAACAACAATACAAGTCAAAAATATTGTGCGATTCTCTTTTTAGATTTTGATAACTTTAAAAATGTAAATGACTTAGTAGACAAAGATGCAGGTGATTTTGTTTTAAAAGAGATAGCGCAGAGATTTATGTCAAAAGCCCAAAAAGACTCTTTTGTTGCAAGACATAGCGGAGATAAATTTCTCATTCTTCTAGAAAATCTCTCTACCGTTGAAAATGAGGCAGCGATCTTGGCAAAGAACAGCGCATTTGAAATACAAGAAATAGTAAAAGAGCCTTTTATTGTGAAAGAAAAGTCGTTTTATCTAACATGCAGCATAGGCATAGTTCTCTTTCTGGACTACAAAGAGAGCTTAAGCAATCTCTTAAATCAAGCAGAATACGCTATGAGAACAGCAAAAAATGATGGGAAAAATGTTATTCGTTTTTATGATGAATCCCTTCAAGGCATGACAAAATCAAGATTGCAGATGCTTCAATACCTCAAAGAGGCACTTTTAAAAAAGGAACTTTTCCTTTACTACCAAAAACAATTTGATAAAAATAATAATGTTATCGGCATTGAAGCTCTCATAAGATGGATACATCCGGCACTTGGATTTATATCGCCCTCAGAATTCATTCCTCTTGCCGAAGAGTCAGGCATTATCAAAGAAATAGGTAATTTTGTATTGGAGAGTGTCACAAATCAACTTGTTCTTTGGAGAGAAGACCCTTTAAAAAAAGGGTGGAGAATTTCAGTAAATGTCAGTCCGCTCCAGTTTAAAGAAGAGAACTTTGTTAATAATCTCATTAAGTTGATTGATTTTAAGAATATACACCCTGCAAAAATAAGAGTTGAGCTTACAGAGGGCATCTTAATACAAAATCAAGAGCAGACTATGCAAAAAATCAGAGAACTAAAAGCATTTGGTATATCCGTCTCCATTGATGACTTTGGAACTGGATATTCTAGTTTGGCATACCTGAAAAATCTGCAAATTGACGAACTCAAAATCGATCAATCTTTTGTTTTTGGATTGGGCGAAAACAAATCAGATAAAACTATCATCAAAACAATCATAATGATGGGTGAAGAGTTTGATTTTGAAGTTATTGCCGAAGGTGTGGAAACAAAAGAGCAGTTTGAAATTTTAAAAGAGCTTGGGTGCTACTACTTTCAAGGTTTCCTGCTTGCTAAACCTTGTAAAGTAGAAGAGCTGTAATAAACTTCTCAAAAAATTTAAAACTGCGGTTGAAGAAACGGGACAACCTGTTTTTTACGGCTAAGTACACCGTCTAGCCATGCTTGGTTATTTTGGAGTTTTACACCAAATGCAGCTTCAACTTTGCTTATATCATCGCTTAGAGCCAAAAGTTGCGAACCCTCTTTCATGATGTCTGTTAAAAGTATCACGATAGTATGAAGGGAGTCCTCTTCTTTCATAAGCTTCATATCGGCAAGAAGTTCTTCAATTCTGCTATCTAAAACCGAGATATCAACCATCTCAAGCTGACCTACACCTACTTTAGTACCGTTCATATCAAAAGCTTTATAATCTCTTGTATTTAAGTTTCTTGCACTTGCACCCTCTACAGCTGATTTTGCGATGAACATCTCCATTGCAAGCGCTTTATAATCCTCTATACCGCAAATCTCCGATAGCTCTTTTACCGCTTTTGTATCAGCTTTTGTACAAGTAGGGGATTTGAAAATTACCGTATCGCTTAAAATCGTACACATCATCATCCCTGCTATATCTTTTGGAATCTCAATTTTGTAAAAATCAAACATCTCTTTTATAACCGTATTTGAACACCCTATTGGGCGTATCCAACATTCAAGCGGAGTATCCGTCGTGATATCGCCTAGCTTATGATGATCTACGATACCTAATATAGTCGCTTCTTTAATATCTTTTGGAGCTTGAGCAAGGTCTGAAAAATCAACCAGATAAACTTTTTCACCCGCATAAGAAGTTTTAAGTTCAGGCGCTTTTGCACCAAACTTGTTAAGTATAAACTCTGTTTCAGGAGAGATATCGCCTTGACGAGTAGCAACACAATCTTCGCCGAGTTGGTTCTTAAGATAAGCTAGAGATATAGCTCCAACGATAGAATCGGAGTCCGGATTTGTATGACCGAAAATATATGTTGACATGTAAATTACCTTTAAATTTTTTTGTAATTATACTTAAAGAAATTTAAAACAAAGATGATATAATTTTCGGATGAACGAACAGATAAACAGCAACTTAACCGATATATTCTTTTACTATAGCTTAGTAATATTCGGCGCCCTTTTAACACTGCTTGTACTTATCCATATGCTTTATCACAGACGAACTCCAAGCAGTATCATTGCTTGGCTTCTCTCCATCGTTCTTGTTCCCTATATTTCAATGCCTCTGTACTTCATTATCGGTTCAAGAAAAAGAAAAAACAGATACAAAAAAAGTAACTTAATTCTTAAAAATCAAACAACGGACAATAATATACAAAACGGTATAGACATGGTTTTAAGAAATTACGGAATTGCGGATGCTTCCAAAAACAGAGAGTTTAAACTTCTTTTTGATGCGGCGCAAACATATAATGAACTCTTGGGTTGCATCAATGGTGCAAAAAAGTCCATCTATCTAAGCGTCTATATTTTTGAGTACGACAAAGTCACGAAAGAAATTTTAAAAGCCCTCGTAAAAAAAGCAAAAGAGGGTCTTGAGATAAAAATATTGATTGACTCTTTAGGCTCCATCACTCTATATCTACTTCAACACAGACTTAAAGAGTTAAGGGATACGGGTGCAAAAGTTGAATTTTTTATGCCGCTTTTTGAGATGCCGTTTAGAAACTATATAAATCTTAGAAATCATAGAAAAATCTATATTTTTGACAATGAAAAGGTTTTAAGCGGCGGGGCAAACCTCTCGAACGAATATCTAGGAACAACATACAGCAAAAAGAGATGGGAAGATATTATGTTTCTTATAGAAGGCTCCTCTGTGGAGCAATTTTTTGAGATATTCGCTTCAGATTGGTTTTATGCTTCAGAGGAGAAACTAAAATTTAAGCAGCAAGACAAAGAAGCTCAGGGCGACATTTTTTTACAGGTCATTCCATCAGGTCCCGATATGGACAAAGACACTCTTTATGAAGTGCTTTTGTCTGCAATATACGGTGCAAAAGAGAAAATCTGCATAATTACTCCCTACTTTATACCCAATAATACGCTTATCCAAGCGCTCATTATTGCACATCACAAAGGTGTAGATGTTAAACTTATCACACCAAAAGAGGCAAATCACATAATAGTAAATCTGGTTAGAAGCTCCTATATGAGAGAACTTGAAGAAGCCGGCATAAAAATCTATCTCTATAACGGCTCGATGCTGCATGCAAAAGCTATACTTTTTGATAGCAGTTGCGTTGTACTCGGCAGTGTGAATTTTGACAACAGAAGCCTATTTTTAAACTATGAAGTTGCAACTTTTGTTTACTCCGGCAAGGTTATTAAAGAGATAGAAGAGTGGACGGATGGATTAATATCCAACTCCTCTTTTGGAACAAAAAGGGTATCGGGTATGAAAAGAGTTTTTGAAAATATGATGCGAATATTGGCACCGCAGCTTTAATATGTTTAAACCGAATTGTCTTATAAAATCACTAAAACATCAAGAGGAAGTACTCAAAAACGAATTTAGCCTCTTGTGTTGGAATGTTGCAAAACTCACGCTTAACAACTCTTATAAAAAATTTATAGACACTCTTATACAAAACTATGATTTAGATATTTTACTTCTTCAAGAGGTTAAAAAAAGTCTATCGAATGAACTATATTTACATGACTACTCATATATTTTGTCACCGAATATTGAGACGAAAAAACATATTTTTGGAGTTTTAAGCGCTTTTAGGGCATCTTGCGAAAAAGAACTATCTCTGCTTACAAAAAAGCAGGAGTTTAGCTACGCAACCCATAAAATCTCACTTATTACGCATCATAAGTTTTCAAACAACAAAACGCTTCTTATAGTTAACCTCCACGCTATAAACTTTGTACGCAACAGTGATTTTAAAAATGAACTGGATTATATACATTTGATAATCAAATCTCATTACGGGGCGATGATAGTAGCAGGGGATTTTAATACATGGAACCTAAGAAGAGTACACTATTTAAAAGAGTTTGCAGAAGATTTAGGCTTAAAAAAAGTAGAGTTCAGCGATGAATCGAATCTAAAAAAAGTTTTTACAAACTCAATTGATTATATCTTTTACAGAGAGTTGGATGTAACCTATGCAGAAGTAATCGATAGCAAAAAGATTTCAGACCATAACCCAATAATTGCTAAATTTAGATATTAAGCAAACCTATAAAGACTAGATTGCTTCGCTTTGCTCGCAATGACAAAAGTACCGCAATCTCAATGACAAGAAACAGTCACTGCGAGGAACGGAGTAACGCGGCAGTCTAATTAGCGAAGCAATCTAAACATTAAAAACCTCAATTAATAAACTCCACTACATCATCAAAACCAAGTCTCAACTGCTTTGGCTGCTCTTTTACTCTGTATCCGAAAGGAAGCACTAAAGATAGTTGATATTTTTTAGTATCAAGTTCTAAAATCTCCTCTACTCTCTCTTTTTCAAATCCCTCTATGGCACAACTATCTATCCCAAGCATTGCCGCGCATGTCATCATATTTGCAGCCGCTATATAAGTTTGGCGCGCACTCCAGCAAAATATATTTTCATCACTGCTTAGAGTTTTTTCAAGATGGCTTTTATATAAATTGATATAAAAATCAAGTTTATCTTGGCTCATTCCTCTTCTTGAGAGCATAGCAAGCGGTATACCTGATTCAGGCTTTGCACTCTCAATGGCAGCAAGAATAACGACTAAATGAGAGCATGAGGTGATTTGAATCTGATCCCAGCAAAAAGGTCTTAATTTTGCTTTTAGCCCCTCATTTGTGATAACTAAAAATTTCCACGGCTCCATCCCAAAAGAAGATGGAGATTTTCGCCCTGCTTCGAGTATTTCTCTTATGTCTTTGTCGGCTATTTTTTTACTCTCGTCAAAAATCTTGCATGCATGTCTAAAATCCATAGCTTCATTGAATGTTTTACTCATAAATTACCTCCTAAAAGTTTAAATAAAAGATTATATACTTTCAATCAAAAAACAAAGTTAATCATGGAAAATTTCGCACTCATTTTTGTAGCTATTTTTATCGGATATATTATTAACAAGATGAATGTCTTTCCTAAAGATACACCTCTTATTTTAAACCAATTTATCCTCTATATCTCGGCTCCGGCTATGGTACTTCTAAAAGTTCCGAAACTAAGCTTCTCTTATGAGGTAATTATCCCTGTCTTTATTGCTTGGACTGTAATGAGCATAAGTGCTTTGTCCGTTTTTTATCTCTCAAAACTACTTGCATTTTCAAGAGAAGTAACAGGTTCTTTGATGCTTGTTGCAGTCTTGGGAAACACCTCTTTTCTTGGTATTCCCATAGTTCAAGCATACTTTGGAGAAGAAGCAATCGGATATGTTATGATATACGATCAGCTAGGCTCATTTATAGCCCTCTCCACTTATGGAACATTTATATCCGTCTACTACTCAAATGCAAAAAATATAGATATAAAAGCTCTATTTCTAAAGATAGTGAAATTTCCGCCATTTTTAGCTCTATTTGTTTCACTCTTTTTTATGGGGATATCGTTTCATCCTATAGCAAATAGCGTACTTACTTCTTTAGCAAATACCATTGTCCCGTTAGCCCTTATTGCAGTAGGTCTTCAACTTAGATTCAAACTTCCATCAGAAGATTTAAAACCTTTTACAATGGCTCTTATTATAAAACTTATCTTAGCACCGCTCATAGCTATCGTTATCTGCTATATCTTTTCATGGAACAATCAAGCTGCCCTAATATCTGTTATGGAAGCTTCAATGGCACCTATGATAACCGCGGCGGCAGTCGCTTCGATGGCAGGTCTTGCACCACGGTTAAGCTCTGCCATTGTAGGTTACGGAATTATTCTATCATTTTTAACCACATGGATTGTATATAATTTTATAAATTAAGGAGTTTTTATGCACTGTTATTGCAATAGTAAAAAAGAGTTTAGCGAGTGTTGCGAAGCGTATCTAAGCAACAAATCAAAACCATCCACCCCTGAGCAGCTTATGAGAAGCAGATATAGCGCTTATGTTTTAGGCGATGGCGAATACATAGTAAAAACTACGGCAAAAGAGAACCGATACGAAGATGACATAGAACTTATAAAAGAGTATGCCAAAAGTGTTATATGGCTAAATCTTGAAGTATTGCAAGCAAAAGATGCTACGGTCGAGTTTAAAGCCTACTATAGAGATGCAGAGGGCATAAAAGTTCAACATGAAAAGAGCAATTTTGTAAAAGAGGACGATATGTGGCTCTATAAAGACGGAAAACTCCTCAACTCTAAAATAGAGCGCAACACCCTTTGCCCATGCGGAAGCAAAAAAAAGTACAAGAAATGCTGCGAGTAATTAAGACTTCTGCAAACTTTGCTTTATGCAGCTTTTATTCTACTAAAAAATTAGCCATCATCGCATGATCTTCATGTTCTAAAATATGGCAGTGATAAACAAATAACCCCGGTATCGTAAATGTTACTATGATACGAACGGTTTCTATAGGCATGACAAGTACCGTATCTTTCCATCCCTTATCGGTTGGAAAATCCATCTTGCTTGTTCTATCAAGTATTTGAAAATGAACACCGTGTATATGAAACGGGTGTGCCATATGGATTGCATTTTTTATCACCCAAATTTCCGTTGACCCTAACTTTACTCTATCATCAACCCTATCCATATCGTAAGGTTTTTTGTTTAAAGTCCAAACGCCGCCCTCTATGATTTCCATTGTAATAGTTCTGCTTTTTAAGGCGTCAGACTCTTTTAATCTTGCAATTGTTGTCAATTTTGCCGGTAAAACTGCACTCTCGCTTGAAAGTTCCGTGATTTTAAATTTCATAATATCCATTTGCGCGCCAAAACTAGGATAAGCAGAATTTGCTCCGAAGTTACTTGCCTCTTTAAAACCAAGAGTTTTTAGTGTTACGGTATCACCGATTTTTTTATCCTTGAAATCTACAACTATATCTATGCGTTCTGCTACCGCGATTAAAACATCTTTTACGATTATCGGCTCTTCAAGCAGCCCGCCGTCGGTTCCAATCAGTGCGAAGTTTTCAATACCTTCAAAAGAGAGTTTATAGGTTCTGGCACTGGAACCGTTTAAAATTCTCAGGCGATACTTTGTGTTTTTAATATTTTTATATGGAAAAGGGGTAGAGTTTACCATCACTACATCGCCTAAGACTCCATTATTGTCTTGAGCCGTTTGTTTATAAATAAGGTTTTTCTCTTTGTCAAACCTTCTGTCTTGTATTATAAGCGGCAGTTCAAATTCGCCCGCCGGAAGATTTAGTTTTTTCTCATTTTCATCTTCAACAATGTAAAGACCCGATAGTCCACTATAAATCTCTTCTCCAGTTCTGCCGTGCGGATGGGTGTGATACCAAAATGTCCCCGCTCTTTGGTTAATTTTGTATCTGTATTCCATTGTTGCTTGATTAGCGATAGCATCTTTTGGATGTCCGTCCATTTCCTGAGGCACTAAAAGACCGTGCCAGTGTATAATAGTCGGTTTTTCAAGGCTATTTGTAAAATCAAGCTCAAAGTCGTCTTTGTTTTTGATACGGATTGTAGGATTTGGCAAATCACCATGAAATGTCAAAACTTCTGTTTTTTTATCTTTATAGATAGCGGCTAAACTCTTTTGTGCATTGAATTTTGCTTTTGCAACATTTTCAAAATCAATCTCTTTGGGAATTTTCAGCTCTTGTGTGAAAGGCTCATATATATCGTTTGATTTTTGAGTTTCACCGCTTTTTTGGGTCGGACTGTCACTCTTGTCGGATTGTTTTTCGCAACCACCCATAATAGTTGTTGCCGCAAAAGAGCAAGAGTATAAAAAAGTTCTTCTATTCATAGCCATTTCCTTTTGATTGGGATAAATATTAAAAAAATGCGCTTTATCAAAGTATGACAAGCAAGAAATGAAAATTAGCTTAAGCTAAAAAATGCCCTTAAGATTTAGTTAATATTTTCAGTAGTATACTCCTCGAGTAGTATATTATAAAAAGGATATCAGATGAAACAGTTAACGATATTGTCAGTGGTTTTAATACCGATGCTTGTAAGCGCTATGTCTATTACCGACGCGGTTCAAAAATCAGTTCAAACACATCCTCAGATTGAGATGAAAAAAGAGGATCGTAATACACAAAGAGAGTTGCTAGATCGCGCAAAGGCCGGTTATTTGCCGTCTGTCGATCTTTCTTACTCGGTAGGTCCTGAAGTAACAAAAACAATAAATAATGCTAGAGAGCGTGAAAGTTTAACGCGACAAGATGCCTCTGCTACATTAACTCAAAATCTATTTGCCGGTTTTGAAACTGAGTATGGAGTTAAGCAGCAAAAAGCACTTATTTTATCTGCAAGCGATACCGTTAAAGAGAGTGCAAACGAGTTGGCTCTGGCAACTACTACATACTATATAGAGGTGCTTAGAACTTATGAGTTATTTCAAATTTCCAAAGAGAATGTAGCGGTACATAAAAAGTATCTCTCACAAATAGATGAGAAAGTAAAAGCTGGGGTTGGACGCAGTTCTGATTATAAGCAGACTCTTGCCCGCTACGAAAATGCTCTAAGTATCCAATATTTGGCACAACAGAATTATGATAACGCAATCTCTAGTTTTGAGCGTATATTGCCCGGCAATGTAACTGCAAAAGACTTGGAAAAACCGAAAATCGGCAATGTTCCTGCTAATGATTTGGACACTTTAGTTAAGCTTGCTATGCAAAACAATCCAAAAATACATGTTTCCCAAGCAGATATCCAAGTTGCAACTGCTGCGCTGAAACGCGCTGATGCACCTTACTATCCAAGACTTGATGTTAGAGCAGAGTCTTACTGGAACAAGAATGTACACGGTATCTCTACCGAACTAAGCAATCCAAATCCTAGTTCCCATGAAGAAGATTCAGGGTATAACGCTCTTTTAGTCGTAAAATATAACCTGTTTAACGGTTTTGCGGATTCTGCGAACAAACAAGCAAATCAGCACAGACTGCTTAACAAAAACAGCACGCTTGCAGATGCAAAACGCTATATTCAGGCATATACTGAAATCGCATGGCAAACATTTGAATCGACTAAAGAGCAGTTGGTTCACTTGGACAATACTATAAAATCAAGCGGCGAGACAGTGGCTGATTATCAAAAAGAGCATGAGCTTGGAAGAAGAAGCATCATCGACCTTTTAAATATAGAACTTGAGTACAATAGTGCAAAAAATCGCAAAACTACGGCTGAATATGACCGCTTAAACGCTTACTATCAGATTTTATCGTATACCGGTAAGATATTAGAAGAGATGAGTGTCGTCGTTGAATAATAGTGTAGAAAATCCCCTATTGGAGTGCTTGGTAATTTTTACCAAGCTCTACAATCGCCCATACAGTGCAGAGGCGCTAGTCGCCGACCTGCCCGTCCCGTCGGGAAGAACTACCCCTAAGCTATTTTCACTTGACTCTAAAGGCTCGAAATCCGCTTTTCACAGAGCGGCGCAGCGTGCAGGATTTAGCTCTAAGTTAGTAAATTACTCATTTAAAGATATATCTCCTCTGCTTTTGCCCGTCATATTAATTTTAAAAGGCGACAAAGAGAGCGAAAAAGCTTGTATTTTAACGGAAATAAGCCCAGATAGAAAATATGCAAAAATCATACTTCCCGAAACAGGAGATAGTGAAAATTGGGTTAAAACAGAATTTTTAGAAGCTGAATATCTTGATTTTGCATTTTTACTAAAGCACGATCATGAGTACAAAGACACCCACAATCGTCTGCTAAAACACGAAAATCATCACTGGTTTTGGGGAACGCTTAACTACTTCTCCGGTGTCTATACGGATGTGGTTATTGCCTCATTTTTAATAAATCTTTTTGTTATGGCAACCCCGATTTTTACCTTAAATGTATATGACAGGGTTGTTCCAAACAATGCAATGGATACACTATGGGTATTTGCTACGGGTATTGTCGTCATTTATATATTTGACATAGCTTTAAAATTTCTTCGTTCATATTTTCTTGAAAATGCCGCCAAAAAAAGCGATGTCATTATGTCATCAATGATATATGAACATGTACTAAATCTAAAGTTAGCGTCAAAACCTCGCTCGGTTGGCTCTTTTGCCAGCAACTTAAAAGATTTTGACTCTATAAGAGGTTTTTTTACCTCTTCATCAATTGCAACTATTATTGATTTGCCTTTTACACTTATCTTTTTGTTTATAACATATATCATAGGCGGTTGGCTTATAGCAATTCCTATCATGAGTGCTTTGATTATTATTATATATAGCGTAATTATTGAAAAACCGATGCGGCACAGCGTTCAGAACACTTATGAAGCATCCGCTCATAAAAACTCAGTCCTAATCGAGTCGTTAACCGCACTAGAGACTATTAAAGCTTTAGGAATTAGCGGACAGTATCAGTGGAAATGGGAAGAAGCTACCGGTGATGTTGCGCAAAAAGGGTTGAAATCTAAAATTTTATCCAACTCTATCTCGACATTTGTCAATTTTATAGTTCAGTTAAACTCAATAGCCCTTGTTATCGGCGGAGTTTATGCGATAGGCGAAAAATCTCTAACTATGGGCGGATTGATAGCAGTTGTAATGCTTGGTTCAAGAATGCTAGCTCCTCTAGGTCAAGTTGCAGCACTAATTGCAAATTTTCAGCAAACAAAAACAGCGTATGATGCTATTAACAACATTATGAAACTCTCAGTTGAACGCGAAGAGGCAAAAAATTTTGTACAACGCCCCTCTTTTAAAGGCAAGATAGAGTTTAGACATGTAAGTTTTATCTATCCCAATACTGACAATAAAATCTTGGACGATGTAAGTTTCATCATCAACCCGGGAGAGTCTGTTGGCATTATAGGCGCCAACGGCTCAGGAAAAACAACTATCGAAAAACTCGTCCTCGGTCTTTATGAGCCTACGGATGGTTCTATTTTGATTGACGGCATTGACATAAAACAGATTGATCCGGCTGATTTGAGACAAAACATCTCGTATGTACCGCAAGATGTCATACTGTTTCAAGGGACATTAAAAGAGAATGTCGTCTTGCGCTCTCCGGGTGCAAGCGATGAGGATATCTTAACCGTGGCAAGATTAAGCGGAATAAGCGATTTTGTCGACATACATCCTATGGGGTACGATATGCCTATCGGCGAGAGAGGCGACGGGCTCTCGGGAGGACAAAAACAGTCCATCTCTATTGCACGGGCTTTTATACATCAAGCACCGATTATTCTGCTTGACGAGCCGACTAACTCTATGGACAGCACGCACGAGACCAACTTTATCAAATCTCTAATTGATTATAAAAAAGATCATACTATGCTTTTGATATCGCATAAAAATGTTTTATTGGCACTCACTCAAAGATTGATTTTACTAGACAGAGGCAGAGTCATTTTAGACGGCACTCATGATGATGTTATCAGACAACTACAAACACCGAGAAAGAGTAATTAATGGGTCTTGAAGATAAATTTGAAGAGTACTCTTACAGAAAAAAAGATATTAAAAATCTTCGCATAAAAAACAGTGAAGATTTAGAGTATATGAACTCAGTGAGTGCAGCAATGCTTATGAACAACTCACTCGGTACTAAGATTATGTTGTGGATTAGTGCCTTTTTTATTATTTGGCTTATTTTCTGGGCACACAATGCCGAGATTGACGCACTAACCCGCGGTCAAGGCAAAGTGATTCCTTCTAACCAAGTTCAAGTCATACAAAATCTTGAGGGCGGAATCGTCAGTGAAATTCTTGTTGAAGACGGGGAAGCAGTAAAAAAAGGCGATATTCTTATAAAAATTGACGATACGGGTTTTGTAAGTAATTTTATAGAGAGTCAACTCCGCTATAACGAACTTCAAGCAAAAACTATTCGACTTTTAGCTGAATCGACAGGCAACTCTTTTAAAGCTAGTGAAACAATTAGAAAAAGTTCACCGGAACTTATAAAATATGAAGAGTCTTTGTATCTCAGCAACAAAGAGCAGTTGGAAAATAGCATACTAATCTATGAACGCCGTTTAGAACAAAAAAGAGATGAGCTAAAAGAGACTCAGGCTAGACTAGCTAACCTTACTAAAAGTTATGAACTAATTTCAAGAGAGCTTCAGCTAAATAAACCGCTAGTCGACAAAGGAATCGTAGCCGAAGTAGAGTACTTAAAACTTCAAAGAGAAGCAAGCACCATTGAAGGTCAAATGAAATCAACTAAACTCTCTATTCCTCGTCTTAACTCCATTATAGAGGAGCAAAAAAACAATATTATGGAATTACAGTTTAAATTCCGCAATATTGCCAAAGAGAAGTTTAATGAAGCAAAAGCTGAAATGTCAAGAATCGAGAGTGCCAATATAGCCAGAGAAGACAAGGTAAAACGCACATTTGTCCGTTCTCCCGTAGACGGGACAATCAAACAGTTGTTGGTAAACACGGTAGGAGGAGTTGTAAAACCGGGAATGAATATTATCGAAGTGGTTCCGACCCAAGACAACCTGCTTGTTGAAGCAAAAATCAGACCTGCAGATATCGCTTTTTTATTTCCTGGACAGCGCGCCGTCGTAAAATTTTCTGCTTATGATTTTGCGATATACGGCTCTATAGAGGGAACACTTACGCATATAAGCGCCGATACGATTTATGATGAAGTCAGCAGACAAAATTACTATCTTGTTCGTATAAAAACCGATAAAAACTACTTAGGCAGCGAAGAGAAAAAACTTAACATTATGGTCGGTATGACGGCGGATGTTGATATCATAACAGGCAAAAAAACAGTGTTAGACTATGTCCTAAAACCGATACTCCGTGCAAGGGAAAATGTACTAAGCGAAAGGTAACTATGAAAAAGATTGTGCTATTTACAAATATGTCCTCTATCAAAAAACATTGGGAGAGTGCTTTAAAAAATTCATATAAACTCATAGTCATTGAGGAGTTTGAAGAACTAACTCATTACCTAAAAAAACATAGCGGTAAAATTATTGTAATGTTTGATGAAATGAGTATTTCACATATTGAAGATGCACTGCAAAAGTTAAAAGAGTATCCTCATGCTACCGTTTTGCTTTTTAATGCAGTACCGGAACTTCACCATGCATCAACACTGCTTGGCAGCGGTATAAAAGGGTATGAAAACTCTTATATTAACAAAGAAAATCTACTAAAAATGCTCCTAGCCGTCGAAAACGGTCATAACTGGCTTTTTGCCGATTTAACCTACTTTATCATTAACAAATATATGCAAAACAAAAATATAGATGAACCGGAGTTTATGTCATTTTTAACTGAAAAAGAGAAAAGTATAGCTCTTATGGTCGCTAACGGGCTTAGCAATAAAGAAATTTCACAAAGAGAAAAGATTGCACTCTCAACCGTCAAAGGACATATCCATCATATCTTTGAAAAAGCAAATGTAACGGACAGAATCTCTTTAGCGTTAAAGTTTAAGTAGCAGGTGGACGAAATTAACTTGCAACCAAAATCGGCTGCAAGTTAAAATTTATATCACTATAATATCATCTTCAACTTGTAGAATAGTGGATCCATCGGTATAAATATTATAACCGTCTACATTTTCAGTAAACACTAATGAACTCATATCTATGTTGATTGTATTTGTTCCCTCATTAACAGATTCGATTATTAATGTACCGCTATCCGTTGCACTTATAACATCAGCTGCATTAATTCCATCAATCCCACTGCCAACCACCGTCGCACCGGAACCTAACTGAATTACTTCAATACCGGATACATTAGAAAGATTAACAACCCCTGAATTTGCTATTAGCGTATCTGTTCCTACTCCTCCGTCTATTTCGGTATCTGCAATATCATAAACCATCGTATCGTTGCCTGCACCGCCGTATGCCGTATCTGCTCCGCTACCGCCATTTATCGTATCACTTCCTTCTCCGCCGCTTAAGATGTCACTTCCTGCACTACCGTTTATTGCATCATTTCCATCTTCACCGTTAATCGTGTCGTTTCCATCTCGTCCATCAATATAGTCATTACCACTTCCGCCTGTTAAAACATCACCTGCATTCCCGCCCAAAATAGTATGTGCGACTACCAAACTAGGACTATCTACGGTTACGGCATCAAATACAGCTTCAAAACCATCTGCGATTTCACTTGTCGAAGCCAAAACAATATTCACACTTCCATTATTTATAGCAGTTAGTAAAGCAGGATCCGTAATAATTATAACTCCGCCTGTATCTGAAATTTCTGTATTAATACTACCGCTAAATACAAGTTTTGTATCAACTGCTGAAGGATTAAATCCACTTAAGGTTATACTTTGTACAACTTCATCAGCTTCTTTTAGATCAAAACTCATATCAAAGTCGTATGTATAGTAACCGTTGATAGATTGTGGGTCGTAAATATTGACCAATGTAAACCCGTCTTGATTTGATGAGATATCTGCATCCTCAATAACTATCTTATCAAACATAGTATTACTTATAACTCTGATAGTGTCTAGCGCATTTCCACTATTTAAATCACTACCATCAATATATCCACCACTTGTTAATGTTAAAGTATTGCCATCACCATCTTTAAATGTAATACCGGATGTTATTTCATTAGTTCCGTTATACAGCTTTATACCTATCAAATCATTTGCAGTATGTTTTACATCAAGATTTAAAGCAAATACGGTACTTGGTAGTTTTATATCTAAAGCTTCATTGTATGCTCCATCTATATTTTTAGGCTCATCACCGCTATAACCACTATCAACACCCAACCCATTTCCAGGATTAAACGATAAAGGTGAACCACTTACCGATGTTATAATCAATCCATTTGACTCATATATAGCGGGATTGCTGTTTGTATCATCATCTATACTAAAATCCGCTAAATTAAACAGAGAATCTCCGACATTACTAACAACATTTATCAGTGAATCAGCCGCAGCAAGCGTAGTCGGCATAGCAGTTGCCGTTATATCTGTAGAAGTTCCGGATGTTGTTAAACTTATAATAGGAAGCGTTCCTCCTCCATCCAAAAATGCCTCACCCGCTGCCGTAAGTATGATACTATTTCCACTCATGCCATAGTAACCGCTTGTATTTGTTCCACTTGTAAAACCTACGCTTGGAGTTTCATCCACATCACTCGCACTAAATGTAGCAACAGTATCACCTGCTATTGTCGTATCTTCAGTAGCAGTTCCTGCTGTAATTATAAGTGTTGTTGCATCATCCACTGAAGCTATACTAAGATTGACTACTGCCGTATCCGTTCCGCCGTTTCCGTCACTTATTGTATATGTAAAGCTGTCAGCTCCGTTGTAGTTTGCATTTGGAATATATGATACTACTCCGTCAATTAGCGTTACTACTCCGTTTTCAGGTTGAGTTACTGCTGTTACGGTTAATGTATCTCCGCTCAAATCAGTATCGTTTGCGAGTACATCTATTACTGTCGCAGATGCATCTTCGCTCA
>CAYHRD010000025.1:0-17272 GCA_964358925.1 uncultured Sulfurimonas sp. | reverse complement strand
TTTTATCTTTATAGATTTTATTTTCATCGAGCAGCGTGTCAAAAAAATAGCTTAGTTTTTCAAATAACAGTTTGTTGTACTCAGCTTCGCTGCAAATATCATCAAGATTCCAAAGACGCAGATTTATAAACGGTTTTGGATATCGTTCTACTTTTTGCGAACAGACATCTAAAACAGAGTTGATATACTCATCAAATGGCATGTTTAGGCTGTTTTTGTTGTAGCTGTTAAGGGAGATGTTTAGTTGGCGAACTGCTTGATGAAATAGTGTTTGGAGTTTAGTTTTGCCAAGATAGTAGCCGCTTGTCGTTAGTTCTACTTCAAACCCGTATTTTTGAGCAAGGTTAAGATAATCTTCTAAGTTTGAGAGTGTTAAAGGGTCGCCCATCACATGAAAAGCGAGAGTTTTTGTGTATGCCCTAAGCTGTTTTAAGGTCTCTTCAAAAAATGGGAGTGACATTGTTTTGGATGAGTTTATTTTTGGCGGACAGAAACTACATGCAAGTCCACAAATATTTGTAACTTCAATATTGACACGATGAAATTGCATTATGGCTCCCTAAATAGTCAGTGAAACTCTATCATAAACATCTTATTTATAGGTTTGTTTAACTGATATTATCAGTCGGTTCTCCAAAATAGTAACCTTGTGAAAAATCCACTTGAAGCTCTTGAACTTTCATAAAAACATTTTTAGAGTGTACAAACTCCGCTATTGTTTTAATTCCCATATTTTTAGCAAAATTTACGATTGTTTTAGTAATCATTTGAGAATTATTGTCTATATCTACACCCTTTATCATTGAACCGTCTATCTTTATGTAATCTACTTTTAATTTCATAAGATAATCAAAGTTGGAGTATCCTGTTCCAAAATCATCTATAGCTATTCTTACTCCATATTTTTTGACACTGTTTATAAACTCTAAAACTTGGTCAAAATTTTCTATGCCTTCGGATTCTATTATCTCAAATACTATTTTTTCGCCGATTGAACTCTCTTTTAATTTATCTATAATAAATTTATTTACATCTTTGTTTAAAATATCTTCTACGGAGATATTGATAGATACAGAGTAGGGTAAATTTTGAAATTTTTGAAATGTCTTTTCAATCATTATTTTTGTAAGTTGGTGATAAAGTTTGTTTTTCTTGGCAAGTTCTAAAAAATGGATAGGCGCTATATACGACCCGTTAGCATCAACCATTCTAATTAATGCTTCATATTTTATAATCTCTTGTGTTTTGCAATCTACTATGGGCTGAAACAGCGGAACTATTTTATCTTCTTCTATTGCTTTTTTTAATCGCTTTGTCCATTCAAAGTTTTTTTCATACTCCTTTACCATATGCATAGTTTCATCATATACCAAAAAGTCTTTTTTGTTCTTCTTTGCAATTTTTAAGGCTATATCCGCATTTTCCAGTAGTGTTTCATATCCGTAAGAGATACCGAATGTTGCACTTAAACTCACTTCGTTATTGCCGTCAATCTTAAAATTTTTATGTGAAATTTTTTCGCTCAATATTGAAGCAAATATTTTGAACTCTTCTATATCTATTCCCTTGTCGCATAGATATGAAAATTCGTCCGAATGTAGTCTATATAAAGCATTTTCGCCAAATATATTTTCTCTTAAAAACCCTGCAAAATCTTTCAATATCGTATCACCGGCTTCATTTCCGTATAAATCATTTATCTCTTGAAAAGAGTCTATATTTATAATCATCAAAAATGAATTCTTCTTCTCTTCTAGCTTTTCAGTCAATCTTCTTCTGTTTTCCAAGCCCGTCAAGCCGTCATAATAAAATTGATGCTCAATTGAGTCAAGCATAGTATTAAAAACATCTTTTATGGAGTCTATCTCTTCTATGTTGTCTTTTACTTCTACCCTTTTTTTCATATCATGTGATTTTGTTATGCTTTGAATTACATTTGAAAAGTTTTTAATCGGTTTAAGAATATACTGGTTAAATTCAATAAAAATTGCTATAAAAATTACAAATGAAAATATAGTGATAAATATTATAAAAAAGTTTATCATTTCATCTAGCGATATTTTTAAATTATCTACAGGGTATGATATGTCTATAATGCCTAGCACTTCACCAACTTTTACATTTGTATGACACTTAAGACAATCTTGTTTTGCTATAACCGGATAATAATACTTTATAAAATTTGAATTTGATATATTTAATACCTCTTCCCCTCGCGTGGCTTTTCGTATATCTTCATTTCTATTAAGGGCTTGTTTGTCTTTTTCTATAACTCCGAAAATTTCCGATACCGCATCTGTTCTGTAAACATCAACTTTCATAGACGGATCTACGCGGTTTAATCTAATGATAATCTCTTTTAAATCTTCTTTGTTCCACCCTTTTTGCATAGCAGAGTATAAACTTTCAAAAACCAACATACTTGTTTTTTTGGCATCTACATGTGCAAGGCTAGATATGGCGTTTTTTTTCATATACTCTCCGTATACAAAAGCACATATTAAAGTAAAAATAAGTGTAAGAAGCATTATTTTAGCGGTTATTTTTGTATATGTAGTTTTGTTGTTCATAACTGCGAAAAAGCCTTAACTTAAAATTATATGAAAAAAATATATTTTGCATTATACTAAAAAAAATTTAAACTTTATTTTAATAAGGGAAAAAGCAACGAGGTAATCTATGTTTGTTTAGAAAGTTCAATTTTTTGTTAAAATATCTTTTTTATAAGGATGAGTCATGTGCGGCAAAATAATTTCTCTTCAAATAGGCAAAGTAAAATCTTACGGTAATAAAGATTCAAAAGATTTTTCGGATAAACAGTGGGAAAGCGGTTCGTTTAAAGAGGTTATCGATACGCAAGTTTGGGCTGGCAAAGTCGGTTTTATCGGTGATGAAGTAGCCGACAAAGTTCATCACGGCGGAACAGAAAAAGCTATCTTTGCAAATAGTTATGAGAATTATGAGAGTTGGGCGAAATTTTTAGGATTAAAAACCATTCCATTTGGCGCGCTGGCTGAAAATCTTACCATCTTTGGATTTCATGAAAGTAGTGTCTGCTTAGGCGATATCCATAAGATGGGTTCTGCCGTGTTACAAGTTTCTCAGCCTAGAAAACCTTGCTGGAAAATCTCAAAAAGATGGAACAATAAAAAGTTTACAAATGAAATCTACACAAGCGGTTTAACCGGATGGTACTACAGAGTCCTTGAAGAGGGTTTTATAGAAGCCGGTGATAAAATAGAAATTCTTTTGCACGATGAAGCAAAAATATCTATCTTGGATGCAAACAAGGCTTTTGCAGATCCGAGTAAATATAGAGAGCTTTTAGAAAAAATAGCAAATATCCCATCAATCGCACCGTCATACAAAACAAGCGTTGAGAAGAGAATTTCAGGTGATTTTTCACTTGAGTATATGAAAGTGGATTAAAAATACTTCGGCATGAGTTGCATGCCAAAGCAAAAAGCAGAAATTAAATATCTCTCTCAATCACTCTTTTAAATGTGTTGAAGTAGTTGTCTTGAAGTTCACTCATGCTCATCTCGACATTGTTGATTTTGATTTTGTCTCCGCCTATAGTTCCGATTTTTTGGCAGAACATCAGACCTCCGCTCATTGTTTCAAAAGCTGCAGAATTTTCTTGTCTAACCTCTACGATAGCACGGCTCATACTTTCAGAGAAAATATCTCTCTCATCATCAACCAACATTCTAGCGCTGCATCCAAGACCGCTTACTGCCGCCATTTTTGCCAAAGCTACGGCAACACCGCCGCTGCTTGCATCTTTTGCGCACTCTAAGATACCTTTCTTGTTTGCTTCGATAACCAAATCCCAAAGATAAAGCTCTTTTTCATAGTTGATTTCAGGAAGTCTTCCTGCAACCGTGCCACAAATCTCTTTCATATATAGAGAGCCGCCAAACTCGCTCTCGCTCTCTCCTATAAGGTAAAGACTATTCCCCTCTTCTTGAAAACTTGACATCAAAACTTTGTTTTCATCATCGTTTACGCCGACTGTTGCGATTGAGGGAGTTGGGAAAACCGACACGCCGTTTGTCTCATTATAAAGCGAAACATTTCCGCCGATTACTGGTGTTGTAAGCGCCGCGCAAGCTTCTTTAATTCCCAGACAGCTCTCGCCGAACTGCCACATAACCTCAGGATTTTCAGGATTTCCGAAATTTAAACAATCCGTAATCGCCAACGGTCTTGCACCGCTCATAGCAACATTTCGTCCGCTCTCTATAACCGCTGCCGCCGCTCCGCCTTTTGGGTCTATGTAACAGTAGCGAACATTACAGTCAGCCGACATTGCAAGCGCTTTGCCGTTCTCTTTTACACGGATGACGGAAGCGTCTAACATACCGCCTTTTTTGATTGTGTTTGTCTGTACCATAGAGTCATACTGTGTATAAATCCATGATTTATCGACCACTTCCATAGATTTTGTAAGTCTCTCAAACGCTTCTTGATTTGGTACGCGAGGAAAATCATTGATGGTTACATCTGCAATTTTATCCAAGTACGCAGGGCGAGTCATCGGGCGATTTAAAACAGGAGCTTCTTCACTTACAGGATTTACAGGAACTTCTGCCACTTTGTCTCCGTGCCAGAAAAGCTCCATATTTCCGGTTGCAGTTACTTCACCGATAACAGCGGCATCAAGATCCCACTTTTCAAATATCTTGATAATTTCTGCTTCACTTCCTTTTTTTGCACAAAGAAGCATTCTCTCTTGAGATTCCGAGAGCATAAAGTCATACGGAGTCATACCCTCTTCGCGGGCAGGAACACGGTCAAGGTGCATAATCATACCGCTGCCGCTTCTTCCTGCCATCTCAAAAGATGAAGATGTAAGCCCTGCAGCACCCATATCTTGGATACCGACGACATGGTCAGTTTTGAAAAGCTCTAAACAAGCCTCAAGCAGAAGTTTTTCAGTAAACGGGTCACCCACTTGAACGGTCGGGCGAAGAGATTTTGATTCTTCCGTAAAGCTGTCTGAACTCATAACGGCTCCGCCTAGTCCATCTCTTCCCGTTTTTGCACCGACATAGATAACAGGATTTCCTATACCGTCAGCTCTGCCGTAAAAAATTTCATCTGATTTTGCAAGACCTAGAGTAAAAGCGTTTACTAAAATATTTCCGTTATAACACTCGTCAAAACTCGTCTCTCCGCCAATGGTTGGAACTCCCATACAGTTTCCGTAACCCCCGATTCCTGCTACCACGCCGCGAACAAGGTATCTTTGATGTGCTGAAGTTTTATTATCTTTTAGTACATCACCAAATCTAAGTGCATTCAAGTTTGCAATAGGACGCGCCCCCATAGTAAAAACATCGCGCATAATTCCGCCGACACCCGTTGCTGCACCTTGATACGGTTCTATAAAGCTTGGGTGATTGTGTGATTCCATTTTAAATACGGCAGCATAACCGTCTCCGATGTCGATAACACCTGCATTTTCACCAGGACCTTGAATAACCCACGGAGCTTTTGTCGGAAATCCGCTTAAGTGAATTTTTGAAGATTTATAACTGCAGTGTTCGCTCCACATTGCAGAAAAAATGCCTATCTCTACTAAATTCGGCTCACGCCCTAAAATCTGCTTAATATGTGCATAATCATCGCTTGAAAGCTTGTGTGAAGCGAGTACTTTTTCAATGTTTTCTAGTTGTTGGCTCACGGAGAATCCTAAAAATTTAGTTTTTAAACCGTAATTGTATCCAATGTGAGGTAAAAATTTAATGAAAGGAAAAGTCAGACTTTTTACGAATATTTTTTTTGAGCAAAAAGATGTTTTTATAACAGATTTCTAATATTTCATACTCTTTTTTTGCATTTGGAAGCTGGACTTTTAACTGATCATCTACCTCTTTGCCAAGTAGCGCACGAGCAAGCGGAGAGTGCACGGATATAAGTCCATTTTCTGGTTCCGATTCCAAAACACCGCAAATAGTGTAACTCTCTTCTTCATCCGTTTGGAGATTTACAATCTTTACGCTGCTTCCAAAACTCACTCTTTTGTGCGAGAGTTGTGATGGGTCTATAATTTGAGATTTTTGTATCATAGAATTTAGATAAAAAAGCCTCTTGTCCATGTGGCGAAGTTTCTCTTTTGCGGCTTGATAATCCGCATTTTCGCTTCTGTCTCCCAAAGCTGCGGCAACTAACTTTTCCTGCGCAACTTTAGGTTTTTCAACCTCTAGTAAAAACTTAAACTCTTCAATGAGAAGGTCATAACCCTCTATGCTCATAGGCTCTTGCAATTTCAAAGCACCTAAGCGTTAAAACCTAAAATATAGTAGGTGTTTTTATTTTCTAATTTATTCACTTTTACTTTAAATTTATCACTAAAATGCTTAACTTTTTCGTGTGCTTCCTCCGCAATTTCCGGGCTTTTAGCGTCTATTTTTATTTTAAAATAGTCATTTGAATTTGACAGAGCAACATAAGAATCGTCAACTTTTAAATGATCATGCAAATCCATAATATGTTTTTGTATCTTCTCGTAGCCCTCAGTGTTGGCTTGAATTTTTTGAAGTTGTTTAATCAAAGCATCGTTTGGCACATAACCTAGTTGTATCAGCATCGCTTCTGTTTGCATGTTTTTCCTTTTTTTTTAAATATCAAGAAAATAGTATCAATAATTTGTAAATATTCAGTACTTTTTTATGAACATCTATGTATCATATACCTAAATTATATGTCGATACAAGAGAGAACTAGATGACTGAAGAGATACTTAAAAAAATCAAACAACTTCCGCCGCTTCCGGAATCGGCAATGCAGATAGAGTCTGTTTATCAAGACCCCAACAGCACTTTTAACGATATGGTTAAGATTTTAGAGAAAGATCCGTTATTAACGGCAGATATCCTAAAAGCGGCAAATTCTCCTCTGTACGGCTTTAGCCGCGAAATAAATGCTATTAGTCAAGCAGTCGGTCTATTTGGCATGGGGACGGTGAGAGGCTTTGCTCTTGCAAGTATCGTTAAGAAAAGTTTTTCTCTTGACTTGTCTCCATACGGCATTGACAGTGATGTATTCTCTTTGCTCTCAAAAAGACAACACTCTTTAATAACGGCATGGTGCTTAAGAAAAGAGGCTAAACTTTTGGGAATACTTTCTCCCGCTGCTTTTTTGGTAGAAATCGGCAAAGTTTTGATTGCTCAACAAATCATAGGCGATAAGAGTGAACAAAAATTTAAAGACGCACTAGCTACTCTCGGTAATGTTGAAGCAGCCGAGAGAGAAGTTGTCGGCGTAGATACTCCTGATGTAAGTGCTACTATTTTTGAACATTGGAGATTTGAAGCGGGACTTGTCGAGACTATACGCAACTGTCAAAATCCGGATAAGGCTAAAGAGGAGTTTAGAAAATCTGCACAAATTTTACATGTCGTTCGTACGGCAGTACCGATTAACGGTGTAATGACAGATGCAAGCACGACTGCGGCAAAAGAGTTAATTATCAGATACGGTCTTGATATGGAAAATTTTGATAAAGCGTTAGAAAACGCTTAACGCTTAGAATGAAATTTCTTTTAATAAGACTCACCCATGGACTTAGTGAGCAAGATATCGCCCCAGATGAGCTAAAATCCGTAAATGATTTTTTGGCAAAAGAGTACATTACTAAAAATGAAAATGTATATAAATTTAACTCAAAATATCGTGCCGGCACATTGGGACTTGTTCAAAACGGCACTGCATATCTAAATGTTATCGGTGAGTATGTTCGCGACCTTTTTATTGACGATGTAGAGACAAGCAAAGCAAAAGAGGGTGACCTTGTTATTGCACAAAGACTTCTTGGCAAAAGAGGAACTCCAAGTGCCAAAATAGTTGAGATTGTAGGGAGAGCGCAAACCTATAGCATCGCTTATATAGTCTCAAAAGATGGTCAAAAATCTTTAGTTGATTTAAAAACGGATTTCCCTGCCGGAGTCGAGATAAGCCAAAGCGAACTAAACTCGTACGAAGATGGCGATGTTTTTAAAATCAACAATCAAGACTTCACTATAATGGAGAGGCTAGGCAATATAAAAGACCCTCTGGTTGACGAAAAGATAGTTCTTGCACAATTTAATAAACATGATGAATTTACTCAAGAAGTTTTAGAACTTGCTTCATCATTTAAAGAGGTTGATGCTTCACTTTACCCATCCAGAATCGATTTAAGAAATTTGCCTTTTTGCACGATTGACCCAGTTACCGCAAAAGATTTTGATGATGCTATCTGTTATGTCGAGGAGACAACTACTCTTTATGTCGCAATTGCGGATGTAAGCGAGTATGTTACACCTTTTGGGGCGATTGACAATGAAGCAATATATAGAAGTTTTTCTATCTATCTTCCTCATCGCTCTATCCCGATGCTTCCAAGACAGTTGAGCGAGACACTCTGCTCACTGCAACCGCATGTAGATAGACTCGCTTATGTTTTTGAGATGAAACTAGACCTTACTACTTTAGAAGTAAGCGGTTCAAAAGTTTATGAGGCAATCATACATTCGCAAAGAAGATTCAACTATGAAGAGATAGATGATTTTTTTGAAGGTAAATTAAAAGCTAAAAACGGTGATGAAGAGAAAATTTTTGATTATATATCTAAGTTAAGGGTAATTACGGACGCTCTTAAAGCGAAAAGGTTAAAAATCGGTTATGATTTTCGCTCGCATGAACTTGAGATGTTTATCGATGAAAACTCCAACATAACACATACGACTTATGCGCAAGAGACACCGTCGCATGCTTTAATAGAAGATTGTATGCTTTTGGCAAACAAAGAGGCCGCAAAAAGATTTTCAAGAGGTATATTTCGTATACATGAGCCTCCAAACCAGCTTAAACTCCAAAACCTCTACCAAGAGTTGGCAGGTATCGGGATGTTTGTAGATATAAAAAAATCCATCAAAGAGACCATAACGGAGATACAAAAACAGGCAAACGAGATGGGGCTATCATCTGAAGTCGATACCCTGATTATCCAATCTCAAATGCAAGCCAGATACGCGCCGATTAATGCCGGACACTTTGGACTGGGGTTTGAAGAGTACACTCATTTTACATCGCCTATTAGAAGATATTCCGATTTAATTGTCCATAGACTGTTAAAAGCCATTAACAATAACGACACGATGGAGGGCTCTTATGTTTTGAGAAATATAGAATCACTCTGTGTTAGTGTTAGTGAAAAAGAGAGAGAAGCCGCGACGATAGAAGTTGAGTTTATGGCAAGAAAATTTGCTCGTTGGGCAGAGGAAAATTTAGAAAATGTATTTAAGGCTAGGATAGTATCCACGGAACCTGTATTAAAAGCCGAACTTCACGATGAGCTTCAGGGGGCAAGATTTTTTATAACCCGCAGTTTGGATGCACTTTTATTTGAAGATGTAAAAGTTAGAATCGACAAAGTAGATATTGCCAAAGCTAAAATTTACGCAAGTGTTGTTGAGAGAATAGAGAGAGACAACTAATTGTGTACAAAAGCGAGCTAGACAAACATATACAAAACAACTCCCTCTCAAACAGTTTTATACTTTTTGGCGAGAGTACTTTTTTAATAGACAAATATATACAAACACTTACAAATATTGCTGATGCTTCGGTGGCAAGATTTTACCATGACGAGTACGATTTTGGCTCTGCAAAAGCGCATCTCTCGCAAGCTTCACTCTTTGGCGACCAAAATGTCTTAATCATTAAAAGTGAAAAGAAAATTCCTAAAAAAGAGTTAGATATACTTATTGAACAGTGTGAAAAAAACTCAAGCAATATCTTTGTTTATGCTTACTACGGAGATGATTATAAAGCTTATGCAAAGGCAGCGGCAAAAACAAATACGATGTGTGTTAGATTTTTTCACCCAAATCATGCAGAAGCAGTATTTAGCGTTTCTCAAGCAGCTAAAGAAAAGCATGTAAATATAGACAACTATACAATAAATCATCTTCTGGCTGTTCATAACGGAGATATCGCCCTTGCATGCAATGAGCTTGAAAAATTAAAAATTTTAAACAGGGCAATAACTACCAAGGATATAGAGCAGTTGATTTTCGGACTCTCCGAGATAAATATAGATGATTTTATAAAAAAGATTTTAAACAAAAAAGATTTTAAAGTTGAACTGCAAAATATGCTTGAGCACGGAGAAGACGAGATACGCCTCCTCACTGCTATTACAACATATCTAACGCAACTTTATATGTTTAATATCTACATTCGTGTAAACGGAACACCAAACGCATTGGCAATTTTAGGTTATCCCGCACCGCCTCAAATAGTAAAAGAAAAATCAGAATTATCAATAAAATTTAAACCAAACAGATACTATAAACTGCATGAACTGCTACTTGAGAGTGAGTTAAAGATGAAAAGTTCACATGTGGATAAGAGCGCTATACTTTTATCTACTCTTATAAGGGTTCAAAAACTGCTATAAATTGATGTGTGGTCTCCCCACGAGGACTTGAACCTCGAGCTATCCCTTAGGAGGGGACTGCTTTATCCAGTTAAGCGATAAGGAGTGCAAAAGCAAAACAGCATCACGATCGTAGATGCTGTTTTAGCGTAATTTCTTAAACTTTATGAAATAAATTACTTTAGATAAATCAAAGTGGGTATTACAAATTAACAATTTATGGATACTTAAGAAAAATTTGCAAAGAATTTTTGTGTGGATTATATATTCTTGAAGCTTTATATGGTGCGCCCGAAGGAATTCGAATCCCTGACCGCTGGTACCGCAAACCAGTGCTCTATCCAGCTGAGCTACGAACGCACATTTACTCTATTTAAGAGAGTGAAATTATATCACGCTTAACTTATATAATAATAAATCTAGCCTTTAAATTTCTAATTCTTTTGTAATTTCTTCTATTTTTTGTTCTTGTAGAAACAAAGTATGATTTTTACGCACATATGCTTGAAGCAATACTTTTAAATCATTATTGCCTTCCATATTAAAATCATTTTTCATTTGTTGTTCTAAAAAAGGAGCAAAACTATCTTCCACATCCACATCAAAACGACGACCGCCTATATTTAAACCAAGTCTTTTACTCATTTACTTCGTTTAAACCATTATGCTTTCTATTTTTTGAACTATCTCTTCAATTTCCAAATCTTTTAGAGCATTCTCTTCCACTAGTTTTTCTATCTCTCTGGTTTTAGCTTCGCTTTCCGCTCTTAACTTGATAACTTCGATTCGAAGCATCTCATTTTCCTCTTTTAAAAAATTATATCGCTCAACAATGGTTGAAACTTTGTCGCCTAATATTGATAAAGTTGTTTGATTTTGCATAAAATAATCCTACTGTGTAATATAAATATAATTCTATCATAATTAAATTATTCAGAGGATTCGATTAGTCATAATCCTCTGAAAACTTATGTCTATTAGGAAATTTTTGCACATAACCGTAGTCGTCGTCATCTTCATCCCAAGACTCTTCCCCTTCGTTCTCAAGAAGCCTCTCATATCCTAATTTATTGAGTTCGTCGTCAATCTCTTCTTTATCGATACCGTTTTTTTTACCGAAATCTAAGATGTAATCAATATCTTTTTGCATTACACCGTTTAACTCTAACAGAAATTCCAAATCTTTTACCGTCATATTTGCCCTCTTAACAAATACATTCCGCTGTTGCGGATTAACAATGTTTTCACATAACTATCATTAGCACAAATGCCACTATTACCGTACTATAAATTTTTATTTTGAGCAAAATTATACTCTCAAATGATTTTTTTTTTGCTAAAAATTATCTTAATGTAGACTTATGTTTCAATCAGTAATTAATGATTTTTTTGCTAATTTTATATGTTATAATCTACCCAAAAAACGGAAGCTTAATCGAATGCCAGAAAAAAAAATCATCGGTAACAAAGAGGTTATCTCGATTATTGATTTAGATCTCTATGATTTAGATGCAAAAGTTGATACCGGTGCAGATTCTAATGCCCTGCATTGTGATGATATATTTATTGATAGTGAAAATATCGTACATTTCAAACTACTAGACAAAATCCATCCCGCATATCACGGAAAAAAAATGGCTATACCGCTTTACCAAATGAAAAAAGTCAGAAGTTCAAACGGAAAATTTCAAAAAAGACCCTCTATCCGTGTAAAGGTTGATTTTTTCGGAAAAAAGTATATGACCGTTATCTCCTTGACCGACCGTTCCGATATGAAATATCCGATGTTAATAGGAAAAAAGTTCTTAGCAAATAAATTTTTAGTCGATGTTTCAAAAGAGTATCTTGCAAAAAAAAATTAAATGGGAAAAAAAATGAGAGTATATATACTATCGAGAAATAAAGAGTTATATTCGACAAAAAGATTAGTTCAAGCCGCTGAACAAAGAGGCTGGGAAGTCAGAGTGATTGATTACTTAAAATGCAGTATTGAGATTATGAAAGATGAACTTAAAATCAACTACTTAGGAAAGGAGCTTCCGACTCCAGATGCTATTATCCCGAGAATCGGAGCCAGCAGAACATTTTACGGAACTGCTATGGTAAGACACTTTGAGATGATGGGTGTTTTTACAGCAACAGGAAGTTTAGCTATAAAAAGAAGCAGAGATAAACTTAGAAGTCTTCAAATTCTCTCTAAAAACGGTATAGATATGCCAAAAACCGTTTTTGCTTCAAACAAGTCAAATGCAAAAGATGTTATTGAACTTAGCGGCGGTGCTCCGCTGATACTAAAGATACTTGAGGGTACTCAAGGAGTAGGTGTTGTTTTAGTAGACAGCGAAAAAGCGGCAAAATCGGTGCTAGACGCATTTTACGGAATGGATGTCAATCTTCTTGTTCAAGAGTACATTGAAGAGGCGGGCGGAGCCGATATCAGAGTGTTTATCGTCGGTGGAAAAATTGTCGGTGCTATGAAAAGACAGGGTGCTGAGGGAGATTTTAGGTCAAATCTGCATCAAGGCGGAGTAGCAACTGCACATAAACTTACAAAAAAAGAAAAAACAACGGCACTCTCCGCCGCAAAAGCTTTAGGACTCGGAATTTGCGGAGTCGATATGATTCCTTCTTTAAGAGGACCGCTAGTAATGGAAGTAAACTCTTCACCGGGGCTTGAGGGTATTGAAAAATCGACAAAAATTGATATTGCAGGAAAAATTATGGAGTATATCGCACAAAATGTAACTCCTAAATGTGAGATAAATCCAAAAAAAAGAAAACCGAAAAAAGATAGTATTGGAGCTTAAAGAAGAGAGCTATGGAAATATTTTATGATATATTAAAGCAGCTTATCCGCATACCGAGCGTTGTCGGAGCTGAACACCCTTTTTTCATGTTTATAAAAAGAGAGTTAGAAGAAATAGGCGTAAATGTCGAATATTACGACGGTGTGCTTGTCGCCAAAGGAGAAAAACCAAAGAGCGGATATATCTCCGCGCACACCGACAGACACGGACTTATTTGTACAGGTCATAATGAGTTTCAATACGCGGCGTTTATCGCAAAAAATAAAGCAGACTTAACGGGAGACTCCAACGCAGAACAGCTTCTTCATAACTTTACGGCTAGATTCGTCGATGAGAGGGTTCAGGCATATCAACAATCATCGGGAACTTATTTGGGGATTAGTTCAATCAAAGATGCTTTTCTCTGTCAAAGAAGAAATAACATAATTTTTAAAATAGAGGGTTTTGACTATCTTTTTCCCGGAACGCCCATAGCGTTTATGGACAAACTTGAGATTAACGGTGATTTGATATCCGCGCAATTAGATAATGTTATCAGCATAGCGATTATTATCTATATGTACAGCATCGGGTATCAAGGAACAGCCTTTTTTACCGCTTCTGAAGAAGCCGGAAGAAGTTGGAGATTTTTGCTTGAGTGGTTTAGACGATTTGACATTAAAACAAATGAACTTCTTGTCCTTGATACAAGTCCGTACCCGACTTTAGAAGAGATTAGAAACATAGATATAGTAATGAGAAACAGGGACTCAAACGCCGTATTTAAGTCACCTTTGAAAAATAAAATAAAAAAAATAGCCACACAAGAGAATATAAGATACGACTTTAAAGATAGTTATTTAAAAGCTAAAATGGCTAAAGGCGGTACAGTCGGCTCTTTGGGTACGACAGAACTAGGGAGATTGATTCATGCTACCAAAGGTGAAATTCAGGGAACAACTTTGCAGATACCGACAATCGGGTATCATACCGTGCACGAAACGACAACGAAAAATTCCGTTGAGGGTATGATTACCATTTTAAAAAAAGTATATATAAAATAATGAAAAAAATATTTAGTTATATTATCAGCCTATTTTTATTTTCCGCACTCTGTTTTGCGGAAGATTTTTCATATTTTGAAAAAGAGAAAAACAGTTGGCTGCAGGTTTATAGCAATTCTCTTAAAGCACAAGCACTTGATGATGAGATTAAAACGCTTGAAAGGTCAATTAGAGATACAAGCGGCAAAAAAAGAGTCGAGCTTCAGCAACTGCTAAAACTTCAAACAAGTAAAAAGAAAATCCTCGATGAACTGCCGCAGTCATTTGACAATATGTTAAGTAAAATAACTATCGGTGACGCGGATAAAGAGATAGGTATCGTAGAGTATCTTTTTACCAATCAAAAGAGTAAATTTAGTATTCAAACTCAAAAATTAAATATTTTACGGCACGAGTATGATGAAGCCGTTGATTTTTTAAAAAAAGAGTTAAACGCTACTGCTACATTAGAAACAAAAGATTTACCAAGAGAGTATCAACTCAATAAAGCTTTAGGTTTTTTTGAAAACGCAAAAGGTTTGTTGGAGAACAAAGAAGATGTGCTTAAACGCATAAAAGAGAGTTATCTCAATGATATTGAAGCTTATGAGCAGACACAATTACCGATTCACATCATTAAAATAACTGTTTTGATTTTTATATTTGCTCTTTTTCACTTAGTGAAATATTTTATTATAAAACAAATAAAAGAGGAAGAACGACTTTTTAAGACGAGAAGAGTATTAAATATAACCTCTTTTTTAACCTTACTGCTTATTATCATTATATTTAACATCAACAACTTAATCTATGCGGCAACGCTTATCGGTGTTATTGCAGCGGCTATGACGATTAGTATGAAAGAGTATCTTCAAAGCATTGCTACTTGGTTTCATCTCTCGTTTGGAAATTTTATAAAAGTCGGAGATAGAATCTTAATACAAGTAAATAACAACCCGATTATAGGGGAAATAATCGATATTTCACTCTTTCAAGTTACTCTGTATGAGAGCATTAACAACACGACATCTCTGCAACTAAAACGCGCAGGACGCACTGTTTTCATACCGAATAATTTTTTTGTAACAAATTATGTATACAACTACACACACGATAAGATGAAAACCATATATGACCTCGTAGAATTTCGTGTTCCTTTTACGGCTGATACCCAAAAAATTGAAACATTGGTTACGGAAATCACTTTTGAAGAGACGGAAAAATATATAGAGGTCACTGCAAAGCAGTTTTTAAGTCTTAAAGACCGTTATGAAATGAGTTCTCGTGAGTTTAGACCGCGTATCCATTTTATACCAGATCCAAAAGACCCTTGTTTTACACTCTATGTTTGGTATGTCGCCCCGTATCATCAGATTATGGAGTTGAAATCTCAAATAAGCCAAAGAATTGTTAAGACGCTTCAAGAAGAAGGGATCGAATTTTGTGCACAATCCAAGTAAAGGGATACAATGACTGATATTCATAAATTAGTTGATAATCTTCACCTAGAAGATTTAAGAAATAAAGAACATCCGTCAGCATTTGATGAAAATGAACAATATGATATGTTGATTATTAGATTGCCGATTATCAATAAAGAGCTTGAAGTCAACTCTATCGGATTTATAATTACGAATGATAACAGTTATTTCTACGACAGAAGCGAAGATAGATTTGAAGAGTTAGGCAGTCGTTTTGAGGCTCCGTATGAAATTTTAGATAAGATGGTCGATGAACTGTTAAAATCATTTGAATATTATCATGATTTAATTGCAGATATGGAGGAAACTTTATATTTCAATCAAACAAAAACCTCTTTTATGAAGCAGTGGTTAAGGCTTAAACACAATATTGTCCGTGTTGAGAGAGTGTTGATGCATGCATCTTTGACAATGAATAGAGCAATTGAGTATTATGAAAATAGCAGTAATTTTCCTATAAATCATTACACGGATTTACACGAGCATATTGAGAGAACTTTAAGATCTGCTACGCTTCAACTCTCTAAACTTGATTACCTTTATCATTTTTACAGTGCACAAACAAATGAAAAGCTGAATCATTCAATTTATATCCTTACTATCATTTCTGCGGTATTTTTGCCGTTAAATCTGCTTGTAGGTTTTTTCGGAATAAACACTAGCGGGTTGCCGTTTGCAGACGGAGCATCGGGAACTACAAATGTTGTAATACTCATGTTGTGCGTACTAATTATAACTATCGGATTGATTAATTTTGTAAGAAAGAAAGTTTAGGGATTTTAGAGATATATCACTAAAATAGGTTTTTAAGCCTATTTTAGAAGGAGAAATAAAATTACGCGTGTCTAACTAGTAAATTTCCGAAGAAGGGTGGTTCGGTTTACTAATTGGAGTTTGTGACTCTTTTACATCGTAGTGAACAATGCCGTCTGCTTGAAGAGCACCTAATGTTAATGTGATTAATAAAATGATTGTTTTCATTTTGTTTCCTTTGGTAAGAACGCGTTACGCTCTAGTTTTTTAAATCGGAGAAATTTTATCCGATTTAACTTTTATCTTTCTTATCGCTTTCTAATTATTTAATTGTTTTAAGTTTTACCTAAGAATAGTTATAATTTTTTTAAGTTTACCGTCTTCTAATCTCAATTGAGATAAAATTCGCCAATTTATTTTTTAGGAAATTTTGATGAAAAGAGCGTTGGTAAGCGTAAGCGATAAGAGCGGTGTGGTTGATTTTTGTAAATCTTTAGTAAAAAACGGTTTTGAAATCATTTCTACGGGCGGAACTTATAAGATATTGGTAGAAAACGGTATAAAAGCTATCGAGATAGATGAGGTTACAAAATTTCCTGAGTGTTTTGAGGGAAGAGTAAAAACCCTAAACCCATTCGTACACGGCGGAATACTGCATCGCCGTGACAAACAGTCGCACTTAGACCAAGCTGCCCAGTTGGGTGTTGAAGCATTTGATTTGGTGTGTGTAAATCTCTACCCGTTCAAAGCTACGATTGAGAAGACTGACGACTTTGAAGA
>CAYHRD010000024.1:11994-17431 GCA_964358925.1 uncultured Sulfurimonas sp. | reverse complement strand
TAACTATTTTCTTCACTTATATTTCCAAAACTTTTTTTACTTGTATAATATCATCAATTAGCTTTTTTATCTTTAAGGGATGTGTAGAATAGATGGATTTTAGCACTTTAGCCTCTTCGCCATTTTGAATTAGGTATATATTATCGGTATGATTTAACTCCGTATCGTCGTTTAAGCTTCTTGCAAAATAGAGCTCAAAATTTCTGTCTATCGCAAACAGCTCACTTTTTGATAAGTATACGCCTTTGAAATTTTTGTTAAAATACTTTGCAAATAAATCCGGCTGAAATTTATCAACTTCCGGTGTGAGATTTACAAACAAAAAATCCACGCTATCTCTTACTTCTTCAAACTCTTTTGATTCATACAGCCTAGCCATCTCTTCCATAATCGGGGTGCAGACATCCCTGCATCCGAAGTATCCGAAAAAAAGCAGTATAAATTTTTTATCGCTTTTTATAAAATCGGCTTTTACTTCTCTCTCGACTTTTATAGCGCCTTTAGAACTGCCGCTAAAAAACAGTGACTGAACAAACGGAACTGCACTAAAAAATAGAATTAAAATAAAAATAGCATACGCTTTATATCGCTTTGTCAATTTTCATAATTCCTATAATTGTAAATCTCTTTTTTTTGCCATCGCATACAAAGTAACGATTGTAAAAAATAGAACGGTTGTAATTATTGCAAATATATTTAGAAGAATAGATTGGTTTTTTTCGATAAAATCTTTGTCTTTGCCTGTAATAGTTGAGTTTCTTGCAATGTACTCTGAAAGTATTACTCTTGCGTCTATTAGCTCTTTTGAGTCAAAAATATATAAATTTGGACTCTTTTGCAAAGAAGTTATATTTTTTAGTGTTTTCTCATCTAAATATTTTAGCACTAAATTTGCCGCTTCTTCGCCTTGTTTTATCCCGCTTGTTACATATCCGCCGATGACGCCTTTGGACATATAAGCATCCTCCATACTCAGTATGATGAGGTTTTTATTTTGTTTCATTCTTTGTATGGATTCTTTTGGCAGCAGCATATTGTTTTTTTCATCTTTTATATTGCCAATGGTCGTTAAAATCACAAAAGTTTTCGGTTTATTCGGCAGCTCTTTTTCAATTTTGCCAATCTCGCCTTCTCCGATATAGTGAAATTTAAAATTTGTAAAAACAGCTTCTTGGGTTTGAATCTCTTTTTTTATTAATTCATAAGTATTTGAGTTGTCACCGACAATATATATCTCTCTTGTCTGAGGAGAAAATTGTTTTATCAGTTCAATATTTGGCTTAATCTCTTTTAATTCATACACACCTGCATAAATATCACTCGGAAGTTTTTCGTGCATACCCAAATCATTTATTCCCGAGAAAAATACCGGTATCTTATTTTTATCGTTTTTAAATAGTTTGTCATAGTGTTCATATATAAAATTCAACGCATTGTCATCTGAGACATAGATAAGGTCTGGAGTTGCATCAGCGTATTTTGCTTTGAGATATTCGATAAAGGCAGTCTGATATTCTGGAGTTAAATCCACTCTTTTCGTATCCAAATACTCGCTATAAATTTCAAACTCCTTATCGCTTCTATTTAGTGTCGATACAAATGATGAATGCTGATTTTTCGTCCATTCGTACTCTTGAGAATAGGAATGCAGTACGAATACCTTTGCTTTTTGCGAACCGTATAAAGAGTAGGCAAGACAGATGAGTAAAAAAAATATTTTAAATAGATTCAATTTTATAACTTTCTTTGTTAGATATTAAATTATACATATAATATCTAAATATAATTTTAAAAAAAGTTATGTTTTAAAGTGAATTTGTAAATTTTTAATCTCTATTATCATACAATAATGGAGAGGAGTATATCATGAAAGTTTTATTAACGGGTGCAAACGGATATATCGGAAGAAGACTAAAAAATATACTTAAAAATCAACAAGGTACAGAGTTAAGAATTTTTGTACGCAACAAAAAGAGCCTTTCAAAAGATACAGTTGAAAATTTTGAAGTGATAGAGGGTGATACTTTTGATAAAGATGCTCTGAAAAAAGCACTTGAGGGAGTCGATACGGCTTATTATTTAATCCATTCGTTAAACAAAGAAAACTATAAAGAGCTTGATAAACTCTCAGCTCAAAATTTTATAGATACGGCAAGTGAATGTGGAGTAAAAAGAGTTGTCTATCTTGGAGGATTAGGCGTAAAAAACAGCGACACGAGCAAACATCTGCTAAGCAGAATCGAGACCGGCGAGATACTTAGTTCATCAAACAATGTACAGACGGTATGGATACGAGCAGGAGTCATAATAGGTTCAGGAAGTGCTAGTTTTGAAATTATTAGAAATCTTGTAGAAAAATTGCCCGTTATGATTACGCCAAAATGGGTAAATACTTATGCCCAACCAATAGCCGTAGATGATGTAATAAGCTATCTTGTCTCATCTTTATATCTTGAATATGAGAAAAATTTAGTAGTTGATATAGGTTCGCAAAAGATGATGTACAGGGATATGATGCTTCAAACGGCAGAAGCGCTTGAGCTCAAAAGATATATTTTTAGCGTTCCTTTTATGAGCATAAATCTGTCATCATACTGGCTCAACCTTTTTACTCCGGTGCCTTTTAGCGTTGCAAAAGCACTTATAGAGGGATTGAAATCTGAAGTGACCATTCAAAATGAGAATGCAAAAATATATTTTTCATCTATTGTGCCTATGAGTTATAAAAATGCCGTTAAAAAGGCTGTGCAAGAGATAGAACAAAATCAGGTTATAAGCAGATGGAGCGATGCCGACGATGCATGCTGGGATAAAATACACTCAAAAGAGATAAATGATGCTATTTTTGTAGATAGAAAAGAGGCGGATATAAGCTTTTATGATAAAGATAAAGTTTTTCTTGCTATAAAATCAATAGGCGGTAAAAATGGCTGGTTTGATTATGATTTTTTATGGGAACTTCGAGGCATTATAGATAAAGCTTTAGGTGGTGTCGGACTCAATCGCGGAAGAAGAGACAGCTGTGACTTAAGACTCGGTGAATGTCTTGATTTTTGGAGAGTTGAAGATATAAAAGAGGGTGAGAGGCTTCTTTTATTTGCTCAAATGAAACTACCCGGACATGCGTGGCTAGAGTTTAAAATAGACGGAAATAAACTTATACAGTCTGCATATTTTTATCCGAAAGGGATATACGGCAGGGTGTATTGGTATTTTTTTATACCTATACACTATTTTATTTTTAATAACATGATAAATAGTATTTTAAAAAATAGTTTAAAAATTTAACACTTTGCTCACTTTGCGTGAGAATAATTATTGAAGATTACTAGAAGCTATAAAAGAGGCGAGCCTTACTATATAGTCGTTTTCGTTTGTGTCTGCAATCTCTTGTGCTAAGATTTTATCCGTGCCGTCGCCTAAAACTTTTTTATAGATGGCTTTTATCTCTTCTATATCCCCTTTGTTTTCAAGTCTTCTTCTTAGACCGATGACATTGAGTCCTTTTATGGTTGCTTTGTTCCCCTCAACCAGCATAAAAGGCGGTATATCGGTTGTTACGACTGATGCTCCGCCTATCATAACACCCGTACCGATTTTATTGTTTGCTTCGATTGTGCTAAATCCGCCGACTATGACTCTCTCTTCGCATTTTACATTTTCATACAGTCTGACGGCATTTGTAAGTATACAAAATTCGCCTAACTCAACGCCAAGAAGTATCTGTACATAGCCCATAATAAAGTTGTTTGCACCGATAATGATTTTTTTGTTTTTCTCATCTTCGCTGTCTTGAGTGCCGATTTGCGTGAATTCTCTTATGTGCGTTTTTGTTCCTACCGTTATTTCAGAATCATCGCATCCGATTGCGGCAAAACTAAAGATTTTTACATCCTCGTCTATCGTTATTTTACCTTTAAGGATAATATTTGACTCCAAGACGGAGCCTGATTTTATCTCTACGCCTTTGCCGATGTGGCAAAATGGACCGATGATAACATTCGGAGCGATAATCGCACCTTCTTCAATTATGGTTGTTGTATGTATATTTGACATTATTTACTCGCGATTTCTAGCGTTACGATGCTGTCTTCAACGGAAGCTAAAGAGCCTCTATCACCGCTTTTTATGTAGTGTATAAAAGCTTTTAGTTCTGATTCGAGAGCATTGTTTCTTTGAACAAAACAGTTTTTTGTTATGTATGAGCTTGGGTTTATGTTTACTCTCTCATCAAGGGTTTGCGAGATAAGATCCGCTTCAAAATATTTTATCTTGCTATGCTCATCAACCCTGCAAGCAACGGCAATGCTTCTTTTTCTGTAAGGAGTGAGCCAGTTTGTAGTTATGTCACCGATGATTTTACCCTCAAGTTCAAATGCCAAAATTGCATTGTCTTCATGAGTTTTGTGAATCTTTTGGGACTTAAATACCGCACTTTTAATGATATCTTTTTTTGTTATAAACCTTATCAAGTCGCTGTCGTGAACTGAAAGGTCGGTTAGTATGCCCACATCTGCTATTCGCTCGGGAAATGAGCCGCTGCGGGTGATTGAGATTGAGAGTATCTCGTGGTGTTGTATCTCTTTTATAAGCGAGACGACAACAGGGTTAAATCTCTCGATATGTCCGACACAGCTTTTGATATTGTTCTCTTTGGTAGCTTCTAGTATCTCTTTTGCCTCTTCTACGCTTGAAGCGGCAGGTTTTTCTATAAAAATATCGATTTTACGCACTGCACATTTAAGTGCTGCATCTTTATGTAAAAAAGTTGGTGTTACGATAATAACGGCATCAGGATTTGTCTCATCAAGCATAGTTTCTAGGTCTGTAAAAAAAGGCTCTTCAAATTCGCCGTTTTTTACAACATCGCAAAGTCCGACTATCTTGACTCCGCTGATATTTTTTAGAGTGTTGTAGTGGTTTTTCCCCATCAGTCCAAGCCCGATGATAGCAATTCTCTTCAAGATTAACCTTTTATAGCATGAACTACGAAGTCCTGCTCCGCTTCACTTAAGTATGCGCTCATAGGCAGCGACATAATCTCTTGTGAGACAAGTTCGCTTATAGGAAAATCGCCCTCTTTGTAGCCTAAATATGCAAACGCTTCTTGCAGGTGAAGAGGAAGCGGATAGTGAACTGCAGTGGGAACTCCAAGAGCGGAGAGTTTTGCAACCATCGCTTCTCTATCTTTTACTCGGATGGAGTATTGCGCATAAACGCTCGTGTTTGTCTCTTTTATCTTTGGAGTGATAACTGCGGTATTTTCCAGCAAATTGCTATATCTTGTGCCTATCTCTTCTCTAAGTTTTACTTCGTTTTCAAAATGTTTTAGTTTTACGCCTAAAACTGCGGCTTGAACAGCGTCAAGACGACCGTTTATACCGATGTATTTGTGTTTGTATCTCTCATTTTGACCGTGATTTAGAAGCATACGCAT
>CAYHRD010000024.1:0-11894 GCA_964358925.1 uncultured Sulfurimonas sp. | reverse complement strand
TGCAAGATTTTTCTCCAATGAGTTTAGTTTCTCTCCGCCTATAAACTGTGCCGAGCTAAAAACTTCTAAAACTTCACTGTCTATCTCATCTTTGTATGCTCTGTACTGTGCTTGTAAATCTATAAAATTAATCTTCATCTTTACCCTCTATTATTTTTGCTACTCTTTTTGAACTGCCGTGTTTTAAATAGGCTCTTAACTCTTTTGAATCAGTTAAAAACTTATCTCTATCATACTCTTTGTAAGCATTTACGAGATTTTTAACGGTTACGGCTTCTTGTATAAACTCAGGATGCAGCGCTTTGTTTTTAAATTTGTCAAACATTATGTTGCCAAGTCCTATATACTCAAGTTTTACAAGTCTGCTTGCAATAAAGTAATCTAGCGGTTTGGCAATATAGCTTAGCACAAAAGGTATCCCGATAAGCGATGCCTCCAGAGTAGCCGTTCCGCTGCATATAAATGCAAAGTCTGCTTCAAGAAGTGTTTTGTGCGCATCGTGAGCTATTTTAAAATCCGAAAGGCTACCATAAAGTTCTTTTATATCTTCTTTAGAGAAGTGCTTTGGTATTATTATCGTGGAGTTTATGCCAAGCTCTTTTTGAACCTCTTTAAAGATAGGCATGAGTTTTTTTATCTCACCCTTTCTGCTTCCGGGCATAAAGGCAATTCGTTTTACCTCTTTATTAATCTCCTCTTTAAACTCTGTTATCTGGTCAAGAAGAGGATGTCCTACATACTCGATGGGTGCATTTTTTGAGTAGTACTCTTTTTCAAATGGCAGTATTGAAGCAAGGCGGTCGATAGTTTTTTCCAAAACCGGAATCCGTTTTTTCTTCCATGCCCAAGCTTGAGGTAAAATATAGTAGATTATCTCTTTGTTCGGGTACTTTTTTTTGATTTTTTTGGCAAGCGGAAGATTAAATCCTGACGAGTCTATAAGTAGAATTTTATCGGCATCTTTGGCTAGTTCAACCATTTGCGAATTTAGTTTAAAAAAGAAGCTTATTTTTTTTAGCACATCAACAAAACCCATTATTGCCAAAGATTGCAAATCAACTATCGGAGTTCCGAGTTCGCTGTCAAATATACCGATAAATTCTACATCACTGCTTAACTCTTTTTTGAGAGATTTTAGGTGGATATTTGCCGAATGTTCAAGCGCGCTGACCAATATTTTCATGAACCGCCGTCTCCTTGTGTTTTGTATTTATCGTCATATCTTTTAGAGTTTTTCTCCTCAACAAACTCATACATATAGGTCGTCAAATCTTCTATATCTTTATCGCTTAAATCGAGTGCAAAAGCAATCATCATCTCTTGTTGCTGATTGTCGGAAAGCTTTGAGCGAAATCGTTTTAGTTTGTAGGTCATATACCCTTTTGCTCTGTTTGCAAGATATGGATATTTGTGTAAACCTTCCAGTTTTGTTCCGTGGCAACTGTAACACCCTTTTTGCATATAGAGGCGTTTGCCTGACTCATAAGCCGCTGAGGCATCCAAAAAAGAGTGTAATAGTAAAAATAAAAAAATGTATCGCAATATCAAACCTTAAATAAAATGAAATTATTTCTAATTTGTGTTAAGGGTACCCTTAACATGTATACTTATAGTAGTAAAAAATTTTTCTATATCAATGGGTTTGGTAAGATGTTCATTCATTCCGGCAGCTTTTGTTTTTTCAATCTCATCTATCATTACATTTGCACTCAAAGCGATAATCGGGATATCTTTATCAATACTTCTAATGATTTTAGTTGCTTCGTAACCGTCCATAACCGGCATCTGCAAATCCATAAGAATAAGTTCATATTTGCCGACTTTAAACATATCGACCGCTTCTTTGCCGTTTTTTGCAACATCCATTTCTCTCGCATAATCTTCCAATAGTCCTAAAAGTACCAATTGATTTGTTAGATTATCCTCTACGATGAGTATTTTATTTAAATTTAATGTTTTTTTATCAGATTCAGTTTTTTCCTCATTTATTTTCTTAAAATCGGGCTTTATCTCCGGAAGCTCAATTTCAAAGAAAAAGCTGCTGCCGATTCTTTCTTTACTCTCTACCCAGATTTTACCGCCCATCAGTTCCACAAGCTCTTTGCAGATAGCAAGTCCTAAACCGGTTCCGCCGTATTTTCTTGTAGTAGAGCTATCGGCTTGCGAAAAGGATTTAAAGAGTTTTTTCTGTTGTTCATTATTTAAACCAATACCTGTATCTTTAATTTGAAATCTTAATTTGTCGTTATCAATCTTTATGATAGTTATATAGATATCTCCGTTGTTAGAAGTAAATTTAACGGCATTGCTTAATAAATTTGTCAATATTTGGGAAATTCTTAAACCGTCACCGTAAAAATAGTCTTCTAATTTATGTCCGTATTTGAGATGAATTCTTATATTTTTTTCTTGAACTGTGAATTTTAAAGATTCTATAATATTGCTAACGCTTTTTTTAAGATTAAAAGTAGTTTTTTCAATCGTTAATTTTCCGGCTTCAATCTTTGAAAAATCTAAAATATCATTTATGATTCTAAGCAGTGATTTAGCAGAATTGTCAATGTTTTTAAGAAAATTCATCTGCTCTTTAGTTAATTTTGTTTGCAGTAACAGATGGCTCATACCGATAACACCGTTGATAGGCGTTCTAATCTCATGCGACATATTTGCCAAAAATTGCGATTTTGCTTTTGTCGCTTTTAGGGCATTGGTTTTTTCTTCTTCTAACTCTTTTGTTCTATCTTTTACTATCTCTTCTAAGTTTATGCGCTGTTTAATATTAAGATAGATGACAACAGATAAAAGCAGTAAACCTAAAAAAGCGACACAATTTACCCAAATATATTCATGCATCATATCTTCAAGATATTGATTTTTTTTGTATGAAACCATATATGCTACCGTAGAGTTTTTTTCTATATCTTTTATAGGCAAAAAAGAGACAATCGATGAGTGTTCATTATGGTAGTATAGTGCAAATGAGTTATTGTGTTCTATGTTTTTTGCAATCTCTTTTTTTAATTTTTTCGTTATATCTATTTTTTGGGAAGTAATGTTTTTGGCATCATCGGAGGTAGTTACGGAATAGAGAAAATCATCATGCTCTATACTTTTTGTATATTTTATGCCGGTGCCGTTTTTGTATATATTTGAGTCAAAAACACTTTTTTTGATTATAAAATCAGTATTCGTATCATGCAGCTTTATCATATTTTCTTGCATACTTTGAGACGAAAAGGATATATCTACGCTTCCTAAAAATTCATCTTTGTAAAAGAGCGGAAAGAGGTTGCGAAAACCGTGATCTATCTTGCCTTGTTCAAACCCGCTTATCGGTTTTTGTTTTGCATTGGCATATGTAAATGAGTAGCGAACCGATGATAAATCGTCATCATATATATCAGGATTGTGCATTCGCAAAAATGATTTGTTGTCTTCAAAAGCAAACTGAATAATGCTGACACCTGTTACTTTTAGGTGTTCAAAAATCGGTTTAAGTTCAAAATAAAGCATTGTACGAAACATATTGCGCTCTTCTTCGCCTTTTGCATGTTTTGCTTTATAAAATAGTTCTAAAACCTTACTGCTAAAAACTTCATAGTTGACTATATTTGAAATTAGATGGTATCTCTCCGTCATACCTTTATAGTTGTGTTGCAAATCGATAATTTGCTGGTTCAACAACAGCTCTATGCGTGCATTTTTATCATTGGTCGTAACAAAATAAACGGTAAGATAAATGGAGAAAAAAAGTATAATAATAAAAGCTCTAACCTTGTTTAACGAATATCTCAAGCTATCGCCTTTTTTTTCAAAAAGTATAACCTAACTTAACTAAAAGCTCATAAAATTAATATATAAGGCATAATTAATTACAATTTCATCAATATGTCAAAGGTTGAAGAGATGGTAATAAAAAATGCAATAGTTTGTGATGTGGACGGCGAGAGAGAAGTTGATGTTCGTATTGAAGACGGCGTAATAACCGAAATAGGTTTAAATCTGGTCGATAGCGAAGTTATTGACGCAGAGGGTTTATACTTTATGCCGCTTTTGGTTGATACGAATATAAGGGTTCAAGACTCGGCACTAAACGCCAAAAATATAAAAACCGTCTCTGATGAAGCGCTTAAGGGCGGAATAGGGCATATCGTTTTAAATCCAAACGGTACGCCTGCAATAGACAATGAGATAGTTTTGGAATTTGCTCAAAATGGACTGCATGATTTAAACGGCGCTAAAGTTGATTTGATGTTAAACACTCTAAAAGAGGATGCAACGCTTAGCAATATCGCGATTTTATTAAAACGCGGTGCAATTGCACCGTATATGAGTACGATTGCCAAAAATGATGTAGCCATTAAAATTGCGCAGTATTGTCAAATGTGCGGTGTTACTCTTTTTTGTAAAGCCGAGGATAATTCACTGATAAGCAGCGGCGTAATGCTCGAAGGTGATATAAGCTCAAAACTGGGACTTGCGGGCATACCGGACCTTAGCGAAGTTTTACATGTATCTCGTATGATAGAACTCGCTAGACACTTTAAGATAAAAATCCTTTTCAAATCAATTGCCTCTCCTCGTTCAATCTACCTAATAGACAAAGCAAAAAAAGAGGGCGTGGATGTTAGGTGTGAGGTGTCTATTCATCATCTTATAAATTCCGACGAGGCTTGCAAAAACTTTAACACTACCGCAAAACTAAATCCGCCTCTGGCTTGTAAAGATGATATGAAACTTCTTCAAGATGCACTAAAAAACAACCAAATCGACATTTTAACGACTCTTCATCAGCCAAGCTCTCCGGTAAATAAAGAGGTGGCGTTTTATGATGCGGCTTACGGATGCGAGGGTCTTAGAAATGCAATGAGTCTTTACTATACAAAACTTGTAAAGAACAATATTATTTCAATGAGTCATCTTGTAAGAGTTTGCGTAAAAAACCCATCGGATGCCATTGGAGAGAAGCGTGGAGTTATAGCGGTCGGAGAGAGAGCAAATGCCATGCTTTTTGATCCAAACAGAGCCGTAACGATGGATGAAAAATTCTCACTTTACGACGGTGAAAAATTATACGGTGAAATTAAAAAGACTTTTTATTAAGAATATGATAATATTCCAAAAAAACTAAGGAATGCAAAATGTTACATGAATATCGCGATATTATCACTCATATGAAAGAAACCGGAAGTGAGAATGCTCATTTTTTAAGAACTTTCAACAAACACAACGAGCTTGACGACAATATAACAAAAGCTGAAAACGGTGAAGTAATATTGACTGATATAGAGCTAGAAACTCTTAAAAAAGAGAAGTTAATGTTAAAAGATGAAGCTTATGCAATCATCCTAAAGTATAAAAAAGAGCATAACCTATAAGACTGCCACGGCTTTTTCAAAGCCTCGCAGTGACAGTAGTCAAAAATTCAATCAACCTCTTTTCGCGTAAAACTCCGCTTTAAACTCCGCGTATCTATCTTGTAAAATCGCTTCTCTAGCTTCTCTCATAAGGTTTAGGTAGTAGTGAAGATTATGGATAGTTGCAAGTCTGAAATATGTTATCTCTCTTGCGCGAAAAAGATGATTTAAGTACGCTCTTGTGTATCTTTTACATGTAAGACATTCACACTCGCTATCTACGGGAGAATTATCCTCTTTATATGTTGCACCTTTGATGTTTAATCTTCCAAATGATGTAAAAAGAGTTCCGTTTCTTGCATTTCTAGTCGGCATAACACAGTCAAACATATCGATGCCCCTCTCGATGTTTTCTATTAAATCTTCAGGAGTTCCAACACCCATTAGATACCTTGGTTTATCTTTGGGCATATGCTGCACCGTATGTTCAACCGTATCATACATATCTTGATTTGCTTCGCCTACACTAAGTCCGCCTATGGCAAAACCGTCAAAATCAAGCGCACAAAGCTCCGTCGCACTTTTTGTTCTAAAAGCTTTGTCCGTTCCGCCTTGTATGATTGCAAATATATTTTGCTCTAAGCCGACACCCTCTTTTTGTTTTGCTCTAAAATACTCAATGCTCTCTTTTGCCCATGCAGTTGTTCGCTCAATACTTAGTGCAATTCTCTCCTGAGTTGCGGGAAGTGCGACTAAGTCATCCAAAATCATCATAATGTCAGACCCAAGATTGTGCTGAATATCTATAACTTTTTTTGGAGTAAAGAAGTGTTTGCTTCCGTCTATATGGGAGCGAAACTCTATGCCGCTTTGCGAAGCTTTGGATATGTCGCTAAGGCTAAACGCCTGAAAACCGCCGCTATCCGTTAAAAAACTTTTAGGGTAAGTTGTAAAGCCATGAAGTTTGCCCATTTTAGCAACTGTTTCATCTCCGGGACGAAGATACATATGGTAGGTATTTGCCAAAATTATCTCGGCTCCCAGCAAATCTACTACATCTTGCATGTCGAGTGATTTAACGCTGCCAACCGTTCCGACCGGCATAAAAACAGGTGTTTTGATGGTAGAGTGAGCTGTTTTTATGGTACATGCTCTTGCATTTTTTGAAGTTGCTTCTAAAGTAAATTCCATGTGTAGTCGGTTCCTAAAGCTTATAAATTTAACGGCATTATATCATTTAAGAGCTTTTAGGGTAGAATTGCAAAAAAATTTTTCAAGGTGTGTTTATGGCAACTATCGGAATGGGTGATATCAAAAAGAATGTTCGTCTAATTATTGGCGAAGTACCATATAAAGTGGTGGAATTTCAACATGTTAAACCGGGTAAAGGTGCGGCATTTGTTCGTATGAAAGTGAAGAGTTTCTTAAATAATAAAGTTGTTGAAAAAACTGTTCATGCCGGCGATAAATTTGAAGTTCCCGAGATAGCTTACAAAACTATGCAGTATCTATATGACGACGGTGAATCATTCCAGTTTATGGATCAAGAGACTTATGAGCAGATATCTCTTTCATACGAGCAGTGTGACGATGCTTCAAAGTGGTTTAAAGACGGAATCAATGTCGACATTATTTTTTACAAAGGAAACGCTATATCCGTAACTGCTCCTGAAGTGATGGAACTTGTAATTACGGATACTCCGCCAAACTTCAAAGGCGATACATCAAGCGGAAGTAGAAAACCGGCAACTCTTGAGACGGGTGCCGTTGTTCAAGTTCCTTACCATGTACTTGAAGGCGATACTATCAAAGTAAATACGGTAGATTGCGAATACTTGGAAAAAGTAAAATAAATCCTCTTTTTGATATTTGATACGAGAGTTCTCTCGTATCAAACACTTCTTTGTTTATTAATATAATTACATAACCGTTTTTTATTGTTTAAGCTTAAAAAAATAATTTGCAGATATAATTGATTTTTTTAAAAAATCGGGGAAGTAAATGCCTAAGACATTAAAAAACTTTATATTTTCGATAAACATAGTTCTTCTATCGACCCTCTTCATCGTAGTTCTAATCTTTACGGCATATTTACATACTACTCTAGCGCAAGAAAATGCCATAAAACACGCAAATGTAGTTTCAAATCAAATCTTCTCTTCAATGTATCAAGTTATGAAAAAGGGGTGGAGCAGAGAGGATTTAAATGATTTTATGCACTCCTTAAAAGAGAATTTTAACGATAGTGACTATACGGTAAATATCTATCGCGGAGATAAAATCAAAGAACTCTTCGGAGAAGTTAAGGAGAAGCAAAAAGATGATTTGGCTAACTCTGTTTTAGCAAGCGGTGAGAAGATAACACTTACCGAAATGGGCAGACTTAGAAATCTTCTACCTCTAAATGCTAAAAAAGAGTGCCTTAGCTGTCATGTAAACGCAAAAGCAGGCGATACGCTAGGCGTAATAGATGTAGAGCAAAATTTTGTTGAAGTCATAAAAGAGACATTTTTAGATTATGTATATTTTTTCCTCATAGTGTTGCCGATTTTTGTGTTCGGTGCGTTTATGAGTTCGAGATACACCACATCAAGAATAACCGAGTCGTTGAAACTTTTTAATAAAAAAGTTCAATGTATCAACTCTATGAAAGATTTTAAAGAGTTTGACTCTACGGATATAGACTCAAGGTTTGAAGAGATTAATGCAATCATTATGAATGTAAACGAGTTGGCTCAAAAGCTAAAAACTATTGCCGTCGATAAGGATTTGCTAGAGTTTGAAGTGCAGCTTTTAGATAAGTTTATAATCACTTCGGAGGTTGTTCAAGATTGGCGTGATTTCATAAACGAGCTTCTAGTCGATATAAACAAAGTTATGCCGACATATACGCTTATGACTATATTTAGAATCGGTGACGATCAGTTCGAGGTTGATATATTTTGGTACGGTATTCCGGAGAGTAATGTTAAAGGGAAGTTTGAAGAGTATGTAAGAGAATCCGTTCAAAACAGCAATCACTTCTTAGGCTATACCGACTATACAATTCGCCACAATACATCCGAGTACAATAGATGTATAAATATGGATGATTATGAAAATTTTGCATATAGAACAAAATCACTATTTTTAGATACTCCAAAAATAGGCGGAATTGTAGGTATCAGCGTTCAATCTGATATGGTAGCGGACCCGATAAAACATATAGTAATAGACAGTATATTAACGACTATGGCAAATCTTGTCGGTTCCGTCAAGGCGATAAATAAATATACAAACGATTTAGAATACTACGCAGCACATGATCCGCTTACAAATCTCTTTAATCAAAGAGTTTTCATAGATTTTTTGGAGTACGAGATAAAGCGCGCAGAGTCTCGTGACTATGAGTTTGCTTTAATGGTTATAGATTGTGATAATTTTAAACCGATAAACGATAGATACGGACATGCATTTGGAGATTTGTTTTTGCAAGAGTTTTCTAGAATTCTTATAGAGACAAAAAGAAATGAAGATATTCTCTCTCGCTACGGCGGTGATGAATTTACTCTAATCCTGCCTGAATGCGGACTAGAGGGCGCTCTTGCGGTTGCTCATAAACTAGCAAAAGCGGTAGAAGAGTTTAAGCTCTTGACAGCTGATGGAAATTATGTCGGCGTTACAGTTTCTATCGGAATATCCGCCTATCCTGAACATGCAAAAACACAAAAAGAGCTATTTTTGATAGCCGATGGTATGATGTATAAGGCTAAAGAAGACGGTAAAAACAGCATTAGAGTTCCTTGCGGCGATGATATCGTCTCTGTGATAAAAGATCAAAAAGCAAAATCCGCGCTTCTTGTAGATGCCGTTGCCAATAACCGCATAGTTCCATACTTTCAGCCTATCCAAACTACGATTAGCGGTAAAAATGAGATACACGAACTTCTTATGAGAATCGAGGTAGACGGCAAGGTGGTATCTGCTTACGAGTTTATAGAGGTTGCAGAGAGTATGAGCATAATAAACCGTATGGATTTGATGGTAATCGAAAATGCGTTTATGAAGATAAAAGCGGAGAATTATCAAGGGATTTTATTTATAAACTTATCTCCGAAATCTCTTATTGTCGGTAACTATGCAGACTCAATTACACAACTTATAAAGCACTATGATATATCCAAAGATCATATAGTTTTTGAGATAACCGAGAGAGAAACCGTTAAAAACTTCTCTGTTTTAGAAAAATTTGTAATGAACCTAAAAATGGCAGGATATAAGTTCGCAATTGATGATTTCGGTTCAGGGTTTTCTTCGTTTCACTATATCAAAAAATTCCCGATTGATTACCTGAAAATTGACGGCGAATTTATTATAAATATCAATAAAGATAAAAAAGATAAAGCTTTTGTGCATAGTATCTTAACACTTGCAAAAGAGCTAAATGTCAAAACCGTTGCAGAGTATGTAGAAGATGAAGAGATAGTCGAAACACTTAAAGAGATGGGAGTAGATTATCTACAAGGGTTTCACATAGGAAGACCGCAAAACCATTTTACGATTGACAATTAGTATCTAAAAGGATACAATTTTATTATGTATTTAATAAAACAGACAGACACTTTTTTAAGATGGCTTAAAAAACTTAAAGATATTAAGGGTAAAGTTTCTATTCTTAGAAGAGTTGAAAGAATGAAGAGTAGTAATTTTGGAGATTATAAATCTTTAGGTGATGAAATCTCTGAACTTCGTATCCCAACGGGTCCTGGATATAGAGTTTACTATACAAAAAGAGGCGATGAAATTATTGTGCTTTTAGTAGGTGGGGATAAATCCACTCAAAGCGACGATATCGTAAAAGCCAAACATTTAGCAAAAGAGTTAGAAAATGAGTAAATTAACAACATTTGATATTTCAGAGTATTTAGACTCTAAAGAGATGATGGCGGAGTATATCTCTCAAGTTTTAGAAGAGGGAGACATGGATGAACTGCTTGTTGCTATCGGCAACATTGCAAAAGCTAAAGGCATGAACCAAATAGCTCAAGAGACAGGACTTGGAAGAGAAAGCCTCTATAAAACATTTGCTCCGGGAGCAAAACCGAGATTTGAAACGGTTATAAAAGTTTTAAACTCTCTTGGAGTGAAACTTCAGGTAAGTGCTTGAGAAATACTATTAAAAAATAGCCTATTGACCACTGCTTTCTCAACTCCCACTAAAGCAATTTCAAATATAATAAACAATTCAAACATAATTAAAGTAGTAATCAAATGAGCAATTTACCATTTACGCATCTTCACCTGCATACGGAGTATTCGCTGCTTGACGGCGCAAATAAACTCTCAAATCTGGTGAAGCAGGTTAAAAAGCTCGGTATGACATCGGTTGCTATGACGGATCACGGCAATATGTTCGGTGCAATTGATTTTTACAAGCAGATGAGGGAGGCGGGTATAAAGCCTATTATCGGGATAGAGGGCTATATCCATAACGGCGAAGCTATTGATGATAAAAGCACAAAACAGAGATTTCATATCTGTCTATATGCAAAAAATCAAAAAGGTTATGAAAACCTTATGTATCTCTCTTCAAAAGCCTTTATAGACGGTTTTTACTACTATCCGCGTATAAATAAAAAAGAGCTAAGAGAGCATAGCGAGGGGCTTGTTTGCACCTCTGCATGCCTTCAAGGCGAGGTAAGCTGGCACTTAAATACGGTAAATGAAAGAAATATAAAAAACGGCGCACTCGGGTATGATGGTGCAAAAGCCGTTGCGTTAGAGTATAAAGAGATTTTCGGAGATGATTTTTACTTAGAACTTATGCGTCACGGCATAGGCGATCAGCTCTTTATTGACGAGCAGGTACTTAACCTCTCAAAAGAACTTGATATAAAAGTAGTGGCTACAAACGACACTCACTATACATTCCACGACGATGCGCAGTATCATGAGGCTTTTATGTGTATCGGAATGAATAAACTCTATGACGATCCAAAACGCATGCGTCACTCCGTTCATGAGTTTTACTTAAAAAGCCCCGAGCAGATGGCAAGACTCTTTGCGGATATCCCAGAAGCCATAACTCATACGCAAGAGATAGTTGATAAATGTAACCTAGAACTGCGCCTTGGCGACCCCATTCCTCCGAACTTTAAATTTACGCCAGAGTATTCTAAAGCCGATGGGCTAAGTATTGACAATATTGATGATGAGCCGTTAAGCCAAGATGCTTCAAAAGAGCAAAAAAGAGCTTGGATGAGCGCCATAGATAAAAATGATGCCGAGTATTTTATATATCGCTGTGAGTTGGGGTTGGAAGAGCGACTAAAACATGTACCGCAAACAAGGCACCAAGAGTATAGAGACAGACTGAAATTTGAGATGAATGTAATCAACTCTATGAAATTTCCCGGTTATATGCTAATCGTTTGGGATTTCGTCAAAGTTGCAAAAGAGATGGGTATCGCGGTTGGTCCCGGACGGGGAAGTGCTGCAGGAAGTTTGGTTGCTTATTCGCTTGAAATTACGGACATCGACCCGATGAAGTATGACCTT
>CAYHRD010000023.1:0-17712 GCA_964358925.1 uncultured Sulfurimonas sp. | reverse complement strand
GAAGCGGCACAAACAAGATGTGCTACAAACCATACTTTGGCTAACTACTGGATGCACAACGGCTTTGTAAATATAGACGGCGAAAAGATGAGCAAAAGCTTGGGAAACAGCTTTTTTCTGCGCGATGCTCTTAAAGTTTACGACGGAGAAGTTTTAAGATTTTATCTACTTAGCACTCATTATAGAGCCAACTTCAACTTCAATGAAGAGGATTTGTTAAACTCCAAAAAGAGACTGGATAAAATCTACAGACTTAAAAAACGACTCTTTAGTTTAACGCATGAAAACCAAAAAACGGCGTTTCAAGACGAGCTTTTAAAAACTATAAGCGATGACTTAAATATTTCGGCTTCTTTAGCACTTATAGATGAGATGATTTCAGTTGCAAACGAAAAACTTGACTCTGACGCAAAAGCAAAAGAGTTAAAAAAAGAGACTCTCTCAAATCTTGCTTATATAGAAAAAATATTGGGATTTGGCGTTAAAAATCCTTATGAATATTTTCAGCAAGGCGTAGATGAAGAGACAAAAGCAAAAATCAACTCGCTCATACTTCAAAGAAGCGAAGCAAAAAAGGCAAAAGATTTTGCAACTTCCGATGCTATCCGTGATGAGATTTTAACTTATGGCGTAAATATAATGGATACTGCGCAAGGCACGCTTTGGGAGAAGATATAATTGGTAAAGGAGAAACGATGACCACATCAGCATGGCGCCAAGTATTGACACTTCCTATTATCGTCATTGCTATGGGATACTTTGTAGATATTTACGATCTGATTCTATTTGGAGTAGTGCGAGTCGAGAGTTTGAGCGAACTCGGACTAAATAAAGAAGAGATAACTTCGTGGGGATCAATCATCCTTAATGCCCAAATGGGAGGGATGTTAATCGGAGGAATATTGTGGGGGATTTTAGGAGATAAAAAAGGGCGTTTATCCGTACTCTTTGCCTCGATTATCCTCTATTCGATTGCAAATTTTCTCAATGCATTTGTAAGCAATGTCGAGCAGTACGCACTTCTTCGTTTTATTGCAGGTATCGGTTTAGCAGGTGAGCTTGGAGCCGGAGTAACACTGGTTGCCGAAATTCTCCCAAAAGAACTGCGCGGATACGGAGTAATGAGCATTGCGGCATTTGGGGTACTTGGAGTTGTCGCGGCAAATATCATAGCGGAACACTTTGCATGGCGTAATGCATATATTATTGGTGGTTTACTCGGTTTTTCACTGTTGATTTTAAGATTTCGAGTCAGAGAATCGGCAATGTTTGAACATCATCTAAGTGACGATGTGAAAAGAGGGCATTTTTTCGGTCTCTTTACTCACAAAAAACTATTTAACAAATATATAAAAGCAATTGTTATCGGAATGCCGTTATGGTATGTTGTAGGTGTTTTGGTAATGTTTTCACCTGAATTTGCAAAAGCGCTCTCTATTGACGGAGAAGTAAGTGCGGGTCAGTCACTAATGTACTGTTATATCGGACTCTCTATCGGTGATTTAGCAAGCGGTTATCTCTCTCAGCAGATGAAAAGCCGCAAACGAGCCTACGCAATTTTTATGCTTTTTTCATTGGCAAGCGTCATTTACTACTTCAGCTTGTCCGGGGCAAATACCGCATCTTTTTACAGTGCGGTATTTTTTCTTGGGGTATTTTGCGGTTATTGGGCGCTCTTTATTACTATGGCGGCAGAGCAGTTTGGAACAAATATCCGTGCAACAGTGGCAACAACGATTCCAAATTTTGTTCGCGGTTCGGTAGTTCCCATCACTTCAAGCTTTATGTTTCTAAAAGAGAGTATGGGAGTTTTGGGTTCGGCAGCTACGGTCGGAGCGGTAACATTTTCGATTGCACTAATCGCTCTTTATTTTACCCGCGAAACATTTCATGAGGATTTGGATTATATAGAGATGTAAAGAGGGTATGACTAAAGTTTATTCCCCCTATTTTTATACCCTGTATTTATGCGGAGATGAAGCCCTAAATAGTACATATGCGTTATAGCTTTTTTTAACAGATAAGCCGCATAACCCTTTACTTTTATAACCCTAAAAAGCTCTCCCACGCAGTATCTTCCGCCGAGTGCTATAAATACGCCAAGAACCGATGCATCAAACGGTTCTGTCTCTTTTTTATCTATCCTTTTGCGAATTACCTTTGCTACATACTCGGCACTTCTCTCTGCGCTCTGAGCCGTTGGCGGAAGAATGTTTCCTTTTATATCCCTCATCTCTACGCAATCGCCTATGGCAAAAACATTGTCCATACCGCCTATATTTAACTCTTTGTTCGGTATGAACTGAGAGATTCTATTTTTCTCAATATTCAAATCAATATTCAAATCTGACGCCTTGATACCGCCAGTAAAAATCATAAAATGGTATTTTAACTTTTGAGAATTTTTAAAGTAGATATACTCCTCATCCATTTTGTCTATAAAAGTATCCGCAAGAATATTTACGCCAAGAGATTCCAGTCTTTTTTGAGTGTTATTTATCAAAAACCCGCTCATTCCCGGGAGTATGGTTTTACTTGCGTCAATGAGATAAATCTTTATATTTTTTGCTCTTAGCCCTATTGTTTTACTGTAAGTATGAATTATATTTGCCATCTCTGCGGCTACTTCCACACCGCTTAAGCCCGCTCCGCCGATAGCTAGATTTATATCTTCGTTATTGTCTTCGTTTTGCAGTTTTTTATAAATAAGGTTTTGAAACTCTACTCTAAAATTATGCGCTCTATGCAAGTTTTTAACACCGAAACTATGCTCTCTCAAACCCTCGATAAATGAAAAAAAGTTTGTTTTGGCACCTGTTGCAATTACCAAATAGTCATAAGCGATTGACTCTTTAGAAGTCTGTACAAACTTTGCTTCAAAATCTATATTTTTAGCTTTATCATAGACAAAATGAACATTTTTTCCAAAACCTCTGCACCAATCTTCTAAGTCAATGACTACATCACTCATATCAAATCTGCCCGCTATATAGCCGTATGCCTCCGTTTGAAGGTAATGATACGGATTTTTATCTATAAGCGTTATCTCTATATCTTTATATTTTGCTAAAAATTCTACGGCACGCAAACCACCGTATCCGCCGCCTATAATTACAACTTTTTTATTCAAACTTTGCCTTTTGCACTATAAATAGTTAAAATTATACAAAAATTACTTAGGTATACAATGACAATCGAACAATTAAAAGTTCTGCTTTTAGAGAACTCAAAAGATTTAACAGACGAATTTAAAAGGCTTTTTCACGGTCGCGGCGGACTTTATGAGGGCTGGAAACATTTAACGGTAGACTCCATAGACGAGATTTTAAGCGTGGCTCTATATATGCAAGAGGAGTCCGAGAGTGAACTAGTCGAGATGTTAAAAGAGTTTGCGGCTAACTCAAGACATAAAACGGTAGTTATTCAAAGAAGATACATAAAAGGCTCTCCAAGCGAAGTTATAGTCGGGGAACTTGGAGAAAATCTATTTGTAATTGAAAACGGTATGAAACTTAAGCTAAATCTCCTCTCAAACCAAAACAGCCTCTATTTTCCCGATATGAAAAACGGCAGAGCGTTTGTAAGAGAAAACTCAAAAAATAGAAGAGTTCTCAATCTTTTTTCATATACATGCGCATTTAGCGTTGCGGCAAAACTGGGCGGTGCCTTAAGTGTCTCAAATATCGATATGAGCAAAAGCGCGCTCTCAAGCGGAAAAGCGAACCATCATCTAAACGCCATTGAGCCAAGAGATATAAGTTTTTTACCGTACAACATTTTGAAATCATTCTCACGCATAAGGCAAAACAGTCCTTACGACCTAATCATCATAGACCCTCCGACTTCCCAAAGAGGGAGCTTTGAAGCCGTAAAGGATTATGAAAAAATCATAAAAAAACTACCTGAAATCGCCTCTGATGAATGCATAGTTTTAGCTTCTCTTAACTCAACAGAACTAGACTCAAATTTTATAATCAACCTAATGAGCGAGTTCGCACCTGAGTTTAAATTTGTAAAACGGCTTGAAAACTTAAAAGAGTTTGCAAGCACTGATGAAGAGAGAAGTCTGAAAAATTTGGTTTTTGTTTTGCTAAAAATTTGATTACTTTTTTATGATAATCAAGTTTATACATTCAAAAGCATCTCTCTAGCTTCTGAACTTGATACATAGTCATTTTTATTGATAGCTTCACTTAATAACTCTATATTTTTTTTTGTAGGTACAATATACTCTTTGCCGTCTATAACCTCTACAACTTCATCGGCATCATTTTTATATTCAAAATTGCTTCCGTTTTTATGATGTGAAACAAAACTTCTTATGTGTTCTAAAGCTTGAGTGAATAAACTATCATCAACATTTAATTGAATGGTTTGCATTATTTTATCCTCATATGAAATTTATGAAAAGTATTGTAGCATATTTCATATTCGGGTACGGTTTTAGTGAGAATCTCCAGAATGTGGTCACATTATGGAGAGTAAAATGTTATACTCTACTCGCAAAAATCCGCTAAAAGACTAGCTTTTACGCTAAGGTATTTCTCTTTGCCTTTTAGTTTTTTAACTATTTGAAGTGCAAAACAGATGGCGGTTGCGGGACCGCGGGATGTCATAATATTGCCGTCTTCTACAACCATTTTTGTTTCATCAAATCCATCCTCTCTTATCTGTTCTTCAATCGTCGGGTAACATGTGTAGTTATGCTTTAACACGCCCGCACTGTGAAGCACAAGAGGTGCTGCGCAAATTGCCCCTATATTTTTGCCTTTTTTATCCATCTCTTTTAGTATATTTTGTACCGTTTCATCATCACGAAGCGCTATTGTTCCGCCCCAGCCGCCCGGCAAAACTATCATATCAAGCATATCTACTACTATATCATTTATCTGCATATCGCATAAAACGCTAATGACGTGCGCCCCTTTTACGGCACTGTTTTCATCCAAAGAAGCAACCAAAACTTCAATATCCCCTCTTCTTAAAACATCAATAATGTTAATCGCCTCAATCTCTTCAAATCCGTTTGCCAGCGGCACTAAAACTCTGCTCATTTGTATCTCCGAATATTTTTTATCTCCTTAATTCTATACTTTTTTATCAATTTTTACAAGCAAATTGATTTTTACTATCAACTGCCCTTTACCTTTTTTTTAGTATAATCACAAAATTTCAAGCTAAAGAGACAACTATAATGATAAATTATCAAACCCTAAAACCTTGGCTGTATAAACTAGACCCTGAAGTTGCTCATCAAGTTGCCGAAACGGCACTTAGAGTACCTAATATCTGCCCGATACTTTTCAATCCATTTTTAAAATCGCACTTTGTAACAAACGACATTTTAAAGCAAGAGCTTTTCGGTCGCACCTTTTTAAACCCGATAGGTCTTGGTGCGGGATTTGATAAAAATGCAACTATGATTCGCGGGATTCAGATTTTGGGATTCGGTTTTACCGAGATTGGAACCGTCACTCCAAAACCGCAAGCCGGCAATCCAAAACCTAGAATGTTTAGACATGTAGAAGAAGAGAGTATCCAAAATGCTATGGGTTTTAACAACGACGGACTTTTAAGCGTTCAAAAAAGATTGAAAGAGAGATTTCCATTTACTACTCCAATCGGTATAAACATCGGTAAAAATAAAACTACATCTGATGCCGAAGCGATAAACGACTACACGACTCTTATAAAAGCGTTGCACGAGTTGGGTGATTATTTGGTAATCAACATCTCATCTCCAAATACTCCGGGTCTGAGAGATTTGCAAAACGAGGAATTTATAACAAGACTTTTTAGCGAAGCTAAAGAGATAACAAACAAGCCAATTTTACTTAAAATCGCACCAGATATGAGCAAAGAAGATGCGGTCGCACTTACGACTTTGGCGGTTGAAAAGGGAGCGGACGGCATCATTGCTACAAACACCACGATTGACTACTCGCTTGTAAAAAATCCGCAAAGCATCGGCGGACTTAGCGGAGCAGTTCTAAAAGAGAAGAGTTTTGAGATATTTGAAGCAATCGCAAAAGAGCTTTACGGAAAAACTACACTTATCTCAGTCGGCGGTATAGACTCAGCAAAAGAGGCTTACAGACGCATAAAAGCCGGAGCTTCGCTTGTAGAGATTTACAGCGGGCTTATATTTGGCGGCTTTGATATGATAAAAGATATAAATACAGAACTTACAGAACTTATAAAAGCCGACGGATATGCAAATATCACAGAGGCAATAGGAAGCGATAGAAAGTGAAAATTTTCTTAGCTCTTACACTAATTTTAGGAACCTTAATGGCATCGTCACTACCGAAGTATGAAACAAAAACTCTAGAAAATGGACTGCAAATTGTCGTAATTCCTCTTAAAAACAGTACAAATGTCATAAGTACGGATATATTTTACAAAGTCGGAAGCAGAAATGAAGTTATGGGTAAAACCGGAATCGCTCACATGTTGGAGCATATGAACTTCAAATCTACAAAAAACTTAAATGCAGGCGAATTTGACAAAGAGGTAAAGAGTATCGGAGGAGTAAATAACGCTTCAACAAGTTTTGACTACACTCACTACTACATCAAATCAAGCACGCAAAATCTCGGTAAATCACTGGAACTCTACGCCGAACTTATGCAAAATCTAAATCTAAAAGATAAAGAGTTTCAACCTGAAAGAGATGTCGTAGCCGAAGAGAGAAGATGGAGAACGGAAAACTCTCCGCTTGGTTACCTCTACTTTGCGATGTTTAACAATGCTTATGTATACCACCCTTATCACTGGACACCGATAGGGTTTATGAACGACATCCAAACTTGGACGATAGAAGATATAAAAAAATTTCATAAAACATACTATCAGCCAAACAACGCTATTTTGATGGTTACCGGCGATGTTGATTCTAAAGATGTTTTCAAAAAAGCCGCAAAAGAGTTTTCTCATATCAAAAACGGGACTAAAATTCCTGAATTTAAGTTTGTAGAGCCTGAACAAAACGGCGCAAAAAGAGTGACGATTAAAAAAGATAGCGAAGTAGAAATGATTGCTATTACTTTTCATATTCCGAATTTTAAACATGAAGACCAAGTAACGCTTAGTGCCATATCGCAGATTCTGTTTTCCGGAAAAAGCTCAAGACTCTACAAAGAGTTAATGGACAAAAAACATCTCGTAAATAATGTTTATGCTTACAATATGGAAAATATCGATCCGAGTCTTTTTATATTTTTGGCATCTTGTAACCCCGGTGTAAAAGCAGAGGATGTTGAAATAGAACTTATAAAACAGATTGAGCTTATTAAAAATGAGAAGGTAACAAAAGAGGAGATTGAAAAAGTTAAAATCAACACTAAATCTGACTTTATCTACTCATTGGAGAGTTCGACTTCCGTTGCAGAACTTTTTGGAAGCTACCTAGTTCGCGGAGATTTAACACCGCTTTTAACTCATGAAGAGAGTATAGAAAAAATCACGCAAGAAAAAGTTCAAGAAGTTGCAAAAAAATACTTCAACTTTGACAAATCAACAACACTCATCTTGAAAAAAGGTAAATAACTTTACCTTTTTTTCTTTATCAACATCTTATTATTTTATTGAAGTCTCTGATTAGATTGCCGTGCTTCGCTCGCAATGACAAGCGCGGCAATCTCAATGACGAGAGTGTGTCACTGTGAGGAACGGAGTGACGCGGCAGTCTAAGAGAAAAAGAAAGATTGCAACAAAGCAATCTATATTTATTTAAGCTTAATAGATGTAAAATCTTCTACTAACAAATGGTTAGCCGTGTTTAAAAGCGAGTTGCCATAACAAATATCGCAACTTGAACAATCAATATTAGATGAGGAGTTTACGATGAAAAAATATCCGTTAGCAGTGTCTGTTTTATCTACTGTCTTATTTTTCTCCACTGGATTATTGTCGGCAGCAGATCAAAATCAATCTCAAAAAACCACACAACCGCAAGAGCAGATATACGGCAGCCAGATTATGACGCAACAAGAGCGTGTAGAGCACCTTGATAAAATGCGCGCCGCTAAAACTGCCGAGGAGCGAGAGCAAATCCGCAAGGAACATCACGCGCTTATGAAAGAACGGGCAAAGGCAAAGGGCATTACGCTACCGGATGAGCCACCGGTTAAAGGTATGGGAATGGGACCCGGTGGCGGAATGATGGGACCTGGTGGCGGAATGGGACCAGGCGGAGGTCGCGGTCGCTAATCTCAAAAATACCCTGCATAACTCACCCCTACCTTCTTTTAAAAGGGGTGAGTACCACGATATTTCTACCAAACACAATACCAAACTCCTCCCTTTTAATACTTTTTTGCTATAATCGCATATTAATTTAACAAGGCTATATAGATGAATATCGTAACCGGTTCAACAACCGCACTCATTACCCCGTTTAAAAACGGAAAATTGGATGAAGAGAGTTATGCTAAACTAATCAGAAGACAAATTAGAGGCGGTATTAATGCCGTATGTCCTGTCGGAACGACGGGAGAGAGTGCCATGCTTACTTATGATGAAGATAGAAGATGTATAGAGATAGCAGTAGAAGTGTGTCGCGGCACAAATACTAAAGTTTTAGCAGGTGCGGGAAGCAACTCAACTGCAGAGGCGATAGAAGCTGCAAAAACTGCACAAAAATGCGGAGTCGACGCAATATTTTCGGTTGCTCCATACTATGTAAAACCGTCTCAAGAGGGACTTTACCAACACTATAAAGCAATAGCCGAATCGGTTCCACAAATGCCATTTATGCTTTACAATGTTCCTGGACGCACGGTTGTAGACATTAGTGCCGATACCGTTATCAGACTATTTGACGATGTAAAAAACATATATGGCATCAAAGAGGCAACGGGAAGTCTGGAGAGAACTATCGAACTGCTCTCCCGCAGACCTGAACTTAAAGTGTTTAGCGGTGATGATGCAATCGACTACCCTATTCTTGCAAACGGTGGTGCGGGCATAACTTCGGTGACATCTAATCTTCTTCCTGACCTTAAAAGTGCTCTTGTAGACAAGGCACTAAGCGGTGATTTTGCAGGTGCAAAGGCACTAAATGATATGCTCTTTCCAATCAATAAAGCTCTATTTTTAGAGTCAAATCCTATTATGATAAAAGCTGCAATGTATATTGCGGGGTTAATCGATACGCTGGAGTACAGACTTCCTCTTGTTGCTCCGAGTGTAGAAAATATGAAAAAACTAGAATCTATTATGAAAAACTACGAGATTAAAGGATTATAAATGATCGGTAAAACTCTATTTGTCAGCGGCGGAACTCGCGGAATCGGAAGAGCTATCGTTTATGCTTTTGCACAAAAAGGGTGTAATGTTGCGTTTACTTATGCAACAAATGCGGATACGGCAAACGAAATCATTGCCGATGTGGAAGCAAAATATGGTGTTAAAGCTCGCGCTTATGGACTAAATATTTTGGAACCCGAAACATACAAAGATGTATTTATTGAATTTGACAAAGATTTTGATAGACTTGACTTTTTTATATCAAACGCAATTATCTCCGGGCGTGCCGTTGTGGGCGGATTTGGTCCGTTTATGAGACTTAAACCAAAAGGTCTAAACAACATCTATACGGCAACGGTAGATGCATTTGTCGTAGGTGCGCAAGAGTCGGCTAAGAGAATGGAGAAAACAGGCGGCGGAAGCATCATCAGTATGAGTTCAACCGGCAATCTTGTTTATACTCCAAACTATGCGGGACACGGAACAAATAAAGCTGCAGTTGAAGCAATGGTTCGTTACGCTGCCGCTGAGCTTGGCGAAAAAAACATAAGAGTAAATGCCGTAAGCGGCGGACCGATTGACACGGACGCACTAAGAGCGTTTCCAAACTATGAAGAGGTAAAATGCGAAGTCGTAAAACGCTCTCCGCTCTCTCGTATGGGTGAAGCTACGGATTTGACCGGTGCATGTCTATTTTTATGCGGCAATGAGTCATCTTGGTTAACAGGTCAAACTATCGTTATTGACGGCGGAACAACATTTCAATAATGTAGAATAAATATTTTTTAAATTTTTTTGAAAAATATTTACTAAGATAATGCTAATATCTTCTCTATGAAAAACATAGAGAAACTTATTGAACCCTTAAACCTTATCTATTATGAATACGATAAAGGTAGCAGCTCGTTTATACTTGACAGAAACTACTCAAACGAGCATATATTTGAAGAACTTATAAAAATAACCTACCTGCTTAGTAAACAAAATATCAATTTTTTTGTTGATGAAAATAAATCTTTAGTTCTAAACAGCCGAGATTCTCTTTTATCAAAAATAAAAAGATATATTGACTCTTTTATACAAAATATAAAAAACAGCAACTTAAATATCTATATACTAAACGATAAAAAAGTTAAGTGGGCTAAAAATATACCGGTTATCAAGATAGAGCCTATAAAAGTTGATTTGGATTTTTCTTCCTATGATGCTTTGATTTTTACATCTAAAAATGCAATAACTTCGCTCAACTCTTACAATAAGTCTTGGAAAACAAAACCTCTCTATGTTATAGCTCCGCAGACTGCTAAAGTAGCAAGCAATTTAAAAGGAAAGATAAAATTTGTCGGCAAAGAGAAACACGGAAACGAGTTTGCTTATGAGTTGATTCCTCTTTTAAAAAATAAAAAAGTTTTATATATAAGAGGCTCGAAAGTTGTCTCGGATTTGGTAAATGTATTAAATTCAAACGATATTGTTTGCCATGAAGCCATAGTATACGATACGGTATGCATAAACAGCAAAAGAAAGATTAGACTTCCGAAAAATTCTACGATTATCTTCTCTTCGCCCTCAACGATAGAGTGTTTTTTAAAAAATGCCATCTGGGACGAAAGCTATAAAGCAATTTCAATAGGACATACAACGGAGAAATATTTTCCGCCTTATATAACTCCTATTGTTTCTGAAACGACATCATTAGATTCATGTGTAAAAAAAGCCATAGAACTTGAGAGATTAACTCCCAGTTGAATATACATATGTATAATACTTACTTATACTAAATTAAAGGAAACCGGAATGAAATCAATTATCACTATAGCTGCCATAATAGCTTCCACTCTTCTGCTAAGCACTTCGGCAATCGCAAAACCAAACCTACCTCCTCCCGTAGAGGATGTCGTAAAAATGGAAAAAATTGCAGGTCCTGCCGGTGCATTTACGACAAAAGAGAATTTTCCAAAAGACTATTTTTTAATACCCAAAAATCTTCCTTATCTTGTGGGGATGACACTTTATGACCAGTCAAGTTCAAATCTGGGATTATCTAAAGAGCAGATAGATGCGATACTAAAAATCAAAAAAGAGTTAATGGCAAGTGCGGTAGAAAAAGCTCTTGTAGTTAAAAAACTCGAACTTGAAGTCGTTGAAAAAATCTCTTTTAAACATGAAAGCGCTAAAGCAAAAGATCTTTATCCTAAAATTGATGAGATTGCAAAACTAAAAGCGGAACTTACTAAAATACATTTGGATTGTATAGAGAAAGTAAAAGCGGTTCTAACACCGAAGCAGTTTGAAGAGATGCTAGATTACGGCATCGTAAATATGTTTTAAAAAAAAGGTATGGCACTAATGCCATACTCCTTCAAGTTTATAACTGCAGTACGGGCATGTGCCGTTTTTATCAAGCTCGTTTGTCACAAACTGTCCTATGTTTCCGCTTCTGTCAATCACTCTTTTTTTACAATTCGGGCAGTATGTAGATTCATAATCTTCATTGTCGACATTGCCGATATAAACATATTTCAGCCCCTCTTCCATTCCTATCTTATACGCTCTAAGAAGTGTTGATTCTGGAGTGCGGGGAACATCAAGCATCTTATATGTAGGGTGAAAAGCCGATAGATGCCAAGGCATAGAGGTATCGACAGAGGCTATAAATTTTGCAATCCCTCTAATCTCTTCATCAGAATCATTTTTACCCGGAATCAAGAGAGTTGTAATCTCTACCCAAATCCCTCTCTCATGAGCATATTTCACGGCTTCAAGTACGGGTTTTAGTCTGGCACCGCAAATCTCTTTATAAAACTCATCCGTAAAACCTTTGATATCTATATTCATCCCGTCTATGTACGGTGCGAGCAAATCTATCGCTTTGCGTGTTTCATAACCGCTTGTGACATAGATATTTTTCAGCCCTTTTTCATGCGCTATTTTTGCCGTATCGTAAGTATATTCAAAAAAAACTATCGGTTCATTGTAAGTGTATGCGATTGAGAGGCATCCGTTTTCAATGGCAAGTTCGACTATTTTCTCAGGCGAAAGTTCACGACCGACAATTCTATGGGCATGTTCTTTTGGATATTGCGATATGTCGAAGTTTTGACAAAACTTGCAAGAGAAGTTACACCCGACTGTTCCAAAAGAAAAAGCTCTACTTGCAGGCAGAAAATTAAACATAGGTTTTTTCTCTATCGGATCAATATTTACCGCAGCGGCAAGTCCGTATACAAGAAGTTTTAACTCACCGCCCTCAACTCTTCTTACACCGCATATACCGTATTCACCCTCTTCAAGCTTGCAAGCATGCGCACACGCCTCACACAAAATCTTTCCGCTTGAGAGTTTTTTACTTAACCATGCACTCTGTGACATCTTTTACTCCTTAATTTTATTTCATAAAACGAAGTTTTTTTAGAAAAGCTAATAAATCAACGGAACAAATGAAAATCCATAATGTTCAACTCCATCTAGTTCGCCATTCTCTTTTTTTGTCATTTCATAAACTGAATTTCCAACAGGGATAACGATTTTCCCGCCGACATTTAACTGTTTTACCAGTTTGTACGGAAACTCATCCGCCGCGGCTGAAACCAAAATACGATCAAACATTCCGCCTTTGATACCTAGTTCATCTCCTGCCTCAATAATCTTAGCATTTTTAAACTTATATTTTTTAAGGTTACCGCTTCCAAACTTTACAAGCTCACCGACCCTCTCGGTTCCTATTACAGAGCCGTTTTCTCCGGCAATATATGCTAAAAGCGCCGTAGTCCATCCCGAACCGCTTCCAATATCTAAAATTTTTTGTCCATCTTTTGGTGACAACATCTCCATCATCATAGCCACCGTTCTGGGTTGAGAGATTGTTTGACCCTGCCCGATGCCAAGAGGATGATCTTCATAAATATCTGAAGCATTTGGATTTGCCACAAAATCGGCTCTGTCTACCTTTCTAAAAGCTTCAATAATGTTGTTTGAATGAAGCGCACCGACATCCACAAGGTAATCTACCATTATACTATTTGAACTCATTGCTATTTGCCTTCCAAACACAACTCTATACTTTTAAACTCTAAATTGTGAGCCTGTGCAACTGATGGGTTTGTTACGACTCCATTGTAAACATTTACTCCAAGAGCTAACGATGCGTCATTTTTAACGGCATTGAGAGTCCCTTCATTTGCCAATTTTCTAGCATAGGAGATTGTAGCATTAGAGAGCGCAACGGATGAAGTTTTTGGATATGCTCCGGGCATATTTGCCACGCAGTAGTGCAACACGCCCTCTTTTATAAAAATAGGATTTGTATGCGTTGTCGGTTTTGAACTCTCCGCCGTTCCGCCTTGATCTATGGCAACATCGACAAAAACCGCTCCCTCTCTCATCGCTTTTAACACCTCAAGAGTTATTAACTTCGGTGCCGATGCTCCCCCGTGAATCAACACCGTACTTATGACAATATCAAACTCATTTATTATTTCTAAAATTATTTGAGGAGAGTAAAGCACTGTTTTTACATGAAGTAACTTTTGCAGCTGTTCCAATTTCGGCGTTGTACGGTTCATTACGGTTACATCCGCATCCATACCGATTGCCATCTTTGCAGCATTAAAACCTGCATTGCCAGCGCCTATGATTAAAACTTTTGCAGGTTTGACACCGTCTGCACCGCTTATTAAAACACCCTCGCCGCCCTGATAACGGCTAAGATAGTGTGCTGCGACTATCGGTGCCATTTTGCCTGCTATCTCGCTCATGGGTTTTAAAAGCGGTAGCTCATTTGCTACGGCAACCGTTTCATAAGCGATTGCGCAAACCTTTTTTTCTGCCAAAACAGAAGTTAGCTCTTTTAGGGGTGCGAGATGAAGATAACAAAATAGCGTATGTTTCTTATTTAAAAAACCGTACTCCGACGATTGCGGCTCTTTAACTTTTATTATTAAAGCAGCCCCGTCATAAACATCTTTGGCATCAGACACTGCTCTTGCACCTACGCTTATGTAGTCTTCATCGCTAAAACCGCTTCCGACTCCAGCCCCGCTTTGAACAAGCACTTCATGCCCCTCTTTGATAAGCAACGCAACATTTTTAGGCGTTACGCCGACACGAAACTCATCAACTTTTACCTCTTTTGGGATTCCAATAATCATACTTTACTCCTTAAAAATCATAAAACCAATCTTTTGATTCTTTTAAAAACGGTCTTTGCTCATAAAACTCATCTTTATCGAGTTTAAATCTGAAACTTTGCATATATTCGCTTACAAGTTTATACGCCTCGTTTATCTCTTTAAATTTCTGAGCATCGCCGTTAGGCATATCGGGATGGTAAATTTTTGACAGTTTCAGATACTTCTCTTTTAGTCCTGCATGTGTTAAGCGCGAAGCTATATTTAAAATTTCAAGAGCTTTTTCAAATTTTTCGTAATTCATAAACTACTCACTTTTAAATTTTTATTTAAACTATCGCTAAAGATGCAGTTTACGCCCATGCTAAAAAGTTCTTTTGCCCGCTTGGAGTCATTAACCGTATATACGCCTACAAAAAATCCTGCTTCTCTTAACATCTCTACAGTCTGCCTGTCAACTAACTCGTTATTAAGATTATATCCGTTTACTTTAAGCTCTCTTAGATACTCAATAAGCTTATGGGGATGTTTGCCATCAACCAAAGCTGCAGTTAAGATATTCGGTGCTTTTTCCTTAATGATTTTTAGATATTCGTGTCTAAACGACGAGAGCAAAACAGACTCGCCTGCATCACTCTTTTTTATCTCTTTAAGAACAGTATCGACTACCTCTTCATCGCTAAAAATGCCATGAATATCTTTAATCTCAATATTTAGAAAAATGTTATTTTCTTTTATAAACTCTAATGCATCACGAAGAGTAAGTAGCGGCTCTTTATGATTTTTGTCTTTGTAAAACCAACTTCCGTAATCAAGTTCTCTAAGCTCATCAATCGTAAAATCGCAAACTCTATACGGCTTTTTAGATACGAAAGAGTCTATTTTTGCAATATCCGTTGTTCTCTCCAATGTATCATCATGCATAGCTACGGCGACACCCTCACGGCTAAACTGCACATCTATCTCTATAAAATCGCATTTGCCTATGCTCTTTTTTAAAGCCAAAAGAGTATTCTCGGGAGAGATTGAACGAGCACCCCTATGAGCTGCGATAAGACCGATATGATTTAAAAGTTCCAAAAATTTCATACACTATTCTAGCATTTATTTTTGCGCTTGTGTGGTAGAATTGATAACAAATTACGGCAGAGACCTTTATGCAAAAAGATAAAAGAACTATCTACTCTTGGGCGTTTTACGATTGGGCAAATTCTGCTTATGCAACTACCGTTATGGCAGGCTTCTTTCCTATTTTTTTCAAGTCCTATTACAGTATGGATGTTGAAGCGACTCTAAGCACGGCACATCTAGGTTTTGCAAACTCTATTTCAAGTTTTATTATCGTTCTTATCGCTCCGCTACTAGGCGCTATGGCAGATAGCAGTTCACTCAAAAAAAGATTTCTCTTTCTCTTTGCCTATCTTGGTATATTGATGAGTGCGGCTCTTTCTCTTGTCTCTCAAGGAGATTGGCAATTGGCGGCTTTTATATACATACTCGGCAATATCGGCTTTATGGGTGCAGACACATTTTACGACGCTTTGCTTCCCTCAATATCAAACGGTAAAAATGTTGATTATATCTCGGGGCTTGGTTTTGCGTTTGGCTATCTCGGAGGCGGTATACTCTTTGGTTTTAATCTGTTTATGTTAGAAAAATTTTCTCTCTTTGGGCTTGAGAGCGAGGCAGAGGCTATCAAACTATCTTTTATCAGTGTAGCTCTCTGGTGGGCGATTTTCTCGCTTCCGCTCTTTTTGTTTGTAAAAGAGAAAAAAACAAAAGAGAGAGTGACCTCATCGCTTATAAAAGATGGTTATCTTAGGTTAAAAAACACCTTTAGCAAGATAAAAAAGTTAAAAGGGGTGCTTCTATTTTTAGCGGCTTACTGGCTCTATATCGACGGGGTTGATACGATTATACGAATGGCGGTTGATTATGGGATGGCTCTTGGATTTGATTCTAAAAATCTGATTTTTGCCCTCTTAATCGTTCAGTTTGTAGGTTTCCCCACAACTCTTCTTTTTGCAAAACTAGCAGAGTCATGGGATACGAAAAAGACGATTTTTCTAGCCATCGGCATATATCTTTTTATCACTCTTTGGGCGGCGCTAATGCACGAAGTATATGAGTTTTATATACTAGCGGTTATGATTGCGCTTGTTCAAGGCGGTATTCAGGCACTCAGCCGTTCATACTACTCAAAGATGATTCCAAAAGAACACGCTGCGGAGTTTTTTGGTTTTTACAACTTTTTAGGTAAATTTGCGGCTATTTTGGGACCGTTGTTGGTAGCTCTGGTCGCGCTGTTTACTCAAAATTCTCGTGCTTCGATTGCTTCTGTTGCTATTTTGTTTATATCAGGAGCAATCTTGCTCTATTTTGTGGATGAAAAAAAGACGGCAAAAGATGTTCAAAATGCTCTAAAGTGAGATTGGATTTCTCTTAAGCTCACTCTCTATCGCTTTTTTTGTCATTTGAGTTATTTCATCGATGCTAAGTCTATCCGAAGCTATCGGGCTTAGAAATGTAACTCTTATTTTTTTAGGTCTTGGAACTATTTTACCGGCTTGGAGTGCCTCAAAACTGCCGTCAATCACGACAGGGAGAATCGGGATATTGAAAGTTTTTGAGAGCATTGCAAAAAACGGTCTAAACTCAAGCAGTTTCCTATCTCTGGTTCTGGCACCCTCAGGAAAAATAACAAGATTATTTCCTTCTCTTAGCGGCAACGCGCAGTACTGCATCGTATGTTTGAGGTTGGCGTTTGCGTCTATCAAAATAGTCTGACCGTACTTTGATATCGGCGCTAAAAGTGTGGTGCCAAACACCTGCTTATATGCCAAAAAGAAACTCTTTTTTAAAATCTTATACGGCAGTAACGACTCTATCAAAAAACCGTCAAGCATACTTTGATGAGACGGCGCGATTATGCACGCATATGAGGGAATATTTTTCACTCCTACTACTTCAAGACGAAAATAGAGCCTAAAAAGCGGAAACAGAACAATTTTATAGATAAACATTACAATCGGCGAATAGATAAGTTTTTCATCGATAGACTCATGCAATATCTCTCCCCAATTCGGCATAGTCGGATTAACGGATACTCTATTTTTTTTAATGTACTCATAGAGTAATTTTACGCTCATTATATTTGAAAATGTTGCTTCATCAATTTTGACTCCGAAACTCTGCTCTATAAAGACAAAAAGTTCGACATAGTTAAGCGAATCCAATCCAAGGTCAAGTTCCAAATGTGAAGATGGGAAAATTTTACTCTTTGTCAGAGTCGATAGATACTCTTTTAAAGTGCCGTACACTTCATCATCAGGTT
>CAYHRD010000022.1:0-17909 GCA_964358925.1 uncultured Sulfurimonas sp. | reverse complement strand
ATTAGAACTTGCTGTTTTGCATTTTTGATAAATTCTCTAACTTTAAAAATATCTTTTTTGCCGTGTGAGAGTTCTACGCCGCTGCTGACATCAACACCGTAAAAGCCGTATTTTTTAAGAGATGCGACATTACTTGCATCTAGTCCGCCTGCTAAGATGATTTTAGAGCAGTCAATACCCTCAAACCACTCTAAATTTAGTCTTTTGCCGCTTCCGCCGTAAGATTCGCAGTAGGCATCTACCAGTCTATACTCATCGCTATGTTGCACAATATCTTTAGCTTCTTTTGCACGGATTACTTTTATGTAAGGAACGAACAACTGTTCATAAAGTTTTTTTGGAGCTTCAAAGTGGATTTGAGCAAGTGTTGCCCCTGCCTCTTGGCAGTATGAGTTGATTATTTGAGCATCACTATTAACAAAGAGAGCTACTTTTTCTACAAATGGAGGTAATTTTTTTATAATATTTCTGGCTTCAAGCGGTGAAATATATCTGGGCGATTGTTCATAAAAAACAAAACCGAGTGCATCTGCACCGGACTCTATTGCCGTCATTGCATCTTCATAGGATGTTATTCCGCAAATCTTGACGCGCATAATTAAATTTTTAAAGAAGCGATAGCCTCTTTTTTATCTTTATGGTTAAATACGAAACTGCCTGCAACTACGATATCCACACCGACATCTTTTAGTAAATGAATGTTTTTGTCACTTACACCCCCGTCAACTTCTATAAGACAATTAGGGTTTAATCTTTTTCTCATCTCATCAAGCTTTTTTGCTTTGGGTATGACGCTCTCTATAAAACTTTGCCCGCCAAACCCCGGATTTACGCTCATTAGCAGAACCATATCCAAATCTTGCAGCAGATACTCTATTGCCTCGGGCGGCGTATGAGGATTAAGCACGATTGCCGGTTTAATGCCAAGAGAACGGATTTTTTGAATGAGGCGGTGAGGATGTTTTTCCTCTTCAATGTGAAAAGAGATATACTCAGGTTTTAGCGGAGCAAAAAGATCAACAAAAAAAGTATTATTTTCAACCATTAGATGTATATCAAGAGGCTTGGTTGCACACGCAGCAATTGCGGAAACTACTACTGGTCCGATTGTCAGGTTGGGAACAAAATGACCGTCCATTACATCTACATGAACCAAATCACAGCCGGCACTGCATATCGCCTCTACATCTCTTTGTAGATTACCGAAATCGGCAGATAGAACACTAGGAGCTACTAACAATCAATTTTCCTTTATTAGGGCATAAATTTTTTGAAATTGTACAATTTTGTATCTTTTATCTTGTTAAGAAAAAAAGAAACTTGTCGCCGTTAAACGATAAATCTACTTGAACGCCTTTTCTATTTTCAATGACTTCGAGCAAGCTTTTTATATCGTGATAAGTTCTTGGAAGCGTAATGTTTACGCTTATCCCCTCATCTAAAAGAAGTGTTTTTATTTTTCCGCCTACAATATTTACAAGTTCGGCTAATGAATCTAAAATCAGTTCCATATCATCCGTATTTTCACCGATAAGAAGTTCACAAGCTTTTTGAGCAATGCCTATAGGAAAAATTAAAATAACCATACCGTCCATATCGCCGTAATAACCGATGGAGCTTGCCACTTTTCCCTCTCTGTTTTCAATAATTAGATTTTGAACACTTGCAGACTCTTTTACGGCTTTTGAATTTGTCATCATCTCTATCGTAACGGCTGCGGCATTGATAAATTTTGGCAGTTCCAAGACAGTCTCTTTGTTTATTACTCTTCTGTTCTTTACATTTGAGGCACTGCTTGCACCGAGTTCTTTTAAAAGTTCTTTATTCCCTAAGATATCATCCATTTGTGCATAGAAAAGTATGCCTGCATCTTCTAAAATTTCTCTGAATGATTCTGGAGTTTTATCAAATTTCATTCCGACAAAGCATAAAGTAGCATTATATTCGGCAGCGGAGCTTGCTAACTTGGAAAAAAAGTTAAGCGCATGAACATTCATGCTTGTAACTTTATATGTATCAAAAATAAAAAGCCTAAACCCGACATTTAGAGAGTTGTTATGATACTCTATGTTGAATTTATCGCTTATTTCAGTATCTAAAAACATAGATATAGTGTATATGATAGCATTACCGGTTACTCTTGTTGCGATTTTTTGCCCCATTTGCCCTAAGAAGGTTGAATCAACTGCATAGTCAAAAGTCTCTTTCTTCTCTTTCTTTTCATCATACTCTTCTTGCGAATGTATAACGATGGGATTATGTCCGTTGTCGTGCAGCTCAATGGCAATAGCAGATCGCTGGGATCTGTCGCTGCTGTAGACGAGAACATTTTTACTCTGATTTTTAAAACTTGAGGAGAAAAGATAGGCAATTTCTAGAGTCTTAAAGAGTGAAAAATTTATATCGTCTTGAAAAAATTTTTTTATAGCTTCATATTTTTTACGGTCATAATCGCAAAATCCGACCGTCGCATGATTTTTTTTACGAATTTGAATAAAGAGTTTTATAAAAGTATCTAAGCCGTTTTTATTGAAAAAAATAACTTTTTTAAGCGAAACCAAAATCATATCTACATTTAAATGTATTGTAGCCTCAATATCCTCAACACCTAAAAAAGAGTTGGTATTGTTACCGTCTAAAAAACCCTGTGGCGAAAAGGTGGCAATACCGTTTTTAACTACGGCTCTCATTGAACCCCCATAAGTGAAGCAAAATCATCGTATATATCACCTATATATTCAACTTGAAAATCAACGAAATCATTTAGCCCCGCTTCGATAAATTGCGGCTTGGAAAGCTCGTAAAAAAGCAAAAGATGCATCCATTTTCCGAGGGTATCGATATTTTGAACGGTTGACGGTGTTACTCCCGAAGCGGCTTGAATAATTTGAGAAATTGAGCAGTCCATCTCCCATTTTTTTGCAATCATTTCACAAATATCAAAAAGAGTAACTCCGCACAGACGAAAAAGAATAGTGTTGTAGTCAAGTGCTTTTGTCGTTCTTAATAGATTTATATCATCTTTTTTTTGGGCAAAAAGAGCTTCCGTGACTATTATGCTTGCCGGCAGTAAACTAATGGCTGCATAAATATTCTTATCATCGATACCCAGATGGTTTAGTATGATTTCCCATTTTTTTGATAAATTTGCTTGAAGTTCATAAAATAGTTTGGAATTTAGTTTAAATAGAGTCCATTTTTTAGGACTTAAAAGGGTAACCATATAGTTATATACGCTTTGCTGCGATAAAGATACTCCAAGGATACCGAAGATTTGAGAAATATCGCTCACCTCATTTTTAAATCCATAGATTGGCTTGTTTACAATATGTTTAAGATAAGATTTAAGAGCTAAATCACCCTCTGCAATTTTGGCAGCTCTGATTAGTTCTCCTGCGTTAAGCAGCCTCATTGTCTCTTTTAAAGCATTTGGAGCAGGGGGTATCTTTTCTATGAAGCTATCTATTTCATTTTTTGTTATCATATTCACTATCATGTACTTAAATTTTGCTTATTCTATCTATATAACTATAAAAGAAATATAAAAGTGAAAATAAGAATAATTATATTTACCCTTAAGCAGAAGTTTTGTTTGAGCCTGATATAATTCGCAACTTTAAAACCTAAATATAAGGAAGCTAAAATGGCAAGAAGATGTGCTATAAGCGGCAAAGGCCCAATGAGCGGAAACAATGTTTCTCACGCTAAAAACAGAACTAAGCGTCGTTTTTTATTAAATCTTAGAACAGTGCGCATAACTTTAGATGACGGTACAAGTCAAAAGGTTAAAATCTCTGCAAGAGAACTAAGAACACTTAAGAAAAACTCTTAAGGAAATAAGGTCGTAAAATTGAATCTCTTAGCGAAGATTCGAGACTTTATATATTGGGAGTTATCTCCCAAATCCCGCATAACACTAAATCGCGAGTCATATTCCCAATTTTTACCGTTTATAATCCCTCCTGTTTTAATTAAAATGTCTATGTTTACAGGATTTGATATATTAAAAGAATTAATTAATAAAAGAGATAAATCTAAGGAGCTGAAATTTGTATAATATAGTTTATTCACAAGGCGGTGTGTGCGCTAGTAATGGTTTTTTTGCAGACGGTGTTAGTGCAGGACTTAAAAAAGACAATGCAAAAGATATGGCATTTATTTATAGCGAGGACGAGTGTGAAGTCGCTTCGGTTTTTACGACAAACAAGATGTGCGCGGCACCGATTAGACATTTTAGAGCGATGGGCGATGTCAAGACAAACTTTATAGTAATAAACTCTAAAAATGCAAATGCTATGACGGGTCAAGCGGGGATTGACGATATAAGAGAAGTTTTATCCACTTGTGATGCAAGAGCAAAAAATCCCATTATGAGTTCAACCGGAGTTATCGGTGTAAGACTTCCAAAAGCTAAGATTATAGATGGTATGAAGCTTTTTGATTTAACAAAAAGAGATTCTGCAAGTGCATCAAAAGCTATAATGACGACTGATACTTTCGCAAAAGAGATAGCTTTTAAGGTTATGCTTGAAGATGGAAGCAGTTTTAACATAGGAGCGATTGCAAAGGGTGCCGGTATGATAAACCCTGCCATGGCAACTATGCTTTGCTTTATAACAACCGATGCAAAAGTAAGCAAAAGCGAGATACAAGAAACATTGGGCGAGGTTGTAAAAACTACTTTTAATGCTATTAGCGTTGACGGTGACACCTCTACAAACGATACGGTTTTGGTTTTGGCAAACGGCAGAAGCGGTGCTTATGATAAAGAGGCTTTTAAAGAGGCACTTTTTAAAGTTATGCACTTTTTGGCACTAGAGATGGTTAGAGACGGTGAGGGTGCTACAAAGTTAGTAACTTATAAAGTAACGGGTGCAAAAGATGATAGAGAAGCTGAAGTTGCCGCAAAAGCGTTGTCCGATTCGCTTTTGGTAAAAACTGCACTTTTCGGTGAAGATCCAAACTGGGGAAGAATTGCTTCAACGATAGGTGCTAGCGGAGTAGAAGCGTATGAAGAGAAGCTAAAAATCTCATTTGACAATCTTTGCGTTTACGATAGCGGCACTATCTATTTTGACGCTGAGATGGAGAAAAAGTGTGCAGTCATAATGCAGCATCAGAAGTTTACTATTTCGTGTGATTTAGGCATAGGCGAGGGCAGTTTTAAAGCATACGGATGCGACTTAGGTCACGAGTATGTAAAAATTAACGCGGATTATAGAACTTAAAGGTTTTAAAGATGTCGGAAGTTGTTTTGATTACGGGGGCAAGTTCCGGTATGGGCAGAGCGTCGGCAGAGCTTTTAGCAGCAGAGGGCTTTGTCGTTTATGCAGGAACTAGAGACACTGAAGCGTTTAAAGAAAACAAAAACAGCAATTTAATCCCTATAAAACTTGATTTGACATCGCAAAAAAGCATAGATGAAGCGGTAGAAGAGATAGTAAAAAATCATAAAAGAATTGATATACTTGTAAATAATGCAGGTTACGGTTTGGTCTCAACCGTGGAAGATGTAAGCGAAGAAGAGATGCTAAAGCAGTTTGATATCAATGTGTTTGGAGTTTTGCGTGTTTGCAAAAGCGTCATTCCCATAATGAGAGAGCAGCGCAGCGGAATAATCATAAACATAAGCTCATTTCTCGGAAAAATAGGACTCCCTCTCTTGGCGCTTTATAACTCTAGCAAATACGCTGTTGAGGGTGTAACCGACTCTTTGCGTTATGAACTAAAGGATTTTAATATCAGAGTTCACTCCATAATGCCCGGCTTTTTTGATACGAAATTTGCAAGGGAAAATCTTGTCGTAAATGCTAAGACTTTTGATGAAACTTCACCTTACAAAGAGCTAGTTTCAAATCTAGCCCCCACCATAGTAGAGCAGATAAATAACGGAAACAGTGCCTCCGAAGTAGCGGGTATGATTTTGGATATCATTCAAAATCAAAATTTTCATGCACATGCAACGGTAGGCGATAAAGCCAAGAAGTTTATACCGATGAAAAAAGAGCTGAGCGATGAGGATTTTGAGAGACGGGTTATGGAATACTACAATCTCTAATGGAGTCTCTTTTTTTCAACATAACCGACACAAGCTACAAAGTAAGCGAACTTTTTAAAAACAAAAATGAGTATATTAAAAGAGTAGATATCTCAAATGGTCTCTTTTTTTTCGATATAAATCTCTTTGATGGCAAAATCGATGCGCATCTCAAAAATCTTGATAGGATGATTGTGGTTTGTGTGGTAAAAGAGGGAGAAATCGGTGTAGTTGAAAACATCGGCAAAAACAGGTTTACCTTTCATAAAAACAGTATAAATATAGTTGCATCATCCAAACAAGATGTAGTTATGACAACAATAGAGGGTGAAAAAACAGATGTTTTTCTGCTCTGTATTGCGGATTTTTTCTTAAAAAGATATCTAAGCAACAATCCTGATGAACCGATAGACTTTTTGTACAATCTTTTGCAAGGCAAAACTACAAATATAGTTGTAAATACGCAGAGCATAGACGCATTAAGCCTATATATTATCAATAAAATAGTAACTATAAAACCTGACTCGACAATGAAGAGTATCGTATGCGAGCAGAGTGTTTTGGAGTTTATAGCCCATAGATTAAAACTCTTAGATATGAGCGATAAAAGCCTTAATGACGATGAAATCTGCATCTCAAGAAGTGCAAAAGAGATTTTACTGGGGAGCTATACCAATCCCCCGACCATCGAACTTCTTGCTCATATGTGCGCCACAAACGAGTCAAAACTAAAAAAAGTTTTTAAAAAAGCATACAAAACCACCATTTATGAGTATGTGCAAAAACTTCGCCTAGAGAAAGCAAATCTTCTTTTAAAAGAGCAATGCTTAAACATCGGCGAGATAGCAAAAGAGGTAGGATACAAACACCAAGGACACTTCTCAAAACTATTTTTTGAGACTTACGGAGTCTATCCAAAAGATTTGCTTAAAAAAGGATAGACCTTATTTTTGCAAATCCCTAACAATAGAGTCGATTTGAATTTTAATTTCAGGTAGTTTGTCTTTTGCAACATTCCAAACAATCTCTTCATCAATTTCAAAATACCAATGAATAAGTTTATCTCTCATTTTTGCCATCAAAGACCATGGTAAATCATTAAATCTATCCGTAATCTCTTTTGGAATCTGTTTAGTAGCCTCTCCTATAACTTCTATTTCTCTTATACAAGCGCTCACTGTTTTGTCATCTTGTACAAAATCTTCATAGTTCATACCATCTATAAAAGAGTTTATTTTTTCAATCCTCTTAGAGATATCTTCCAAAAAAAGTATATAGTTTCGTTTCATATAGCTATAGCATCTTTTAAGATTTGTTCTTTTATGCGAGGGTTTAGTTTTCTTTTTGGTACTAAATCAACAGCTTTATGTAAAAAGTTGCTTAAATACTCCTCTAGTTCTATAAAAGTCAATAAATCGGGTGTTTTTTTAAAATCAACTAACAAATCTATATCGCTGTCAATAGATTGTTCGCCTCTTGCATATGAGCCAAACAGATAGAGTGAGTCAATATTATATCTATCTTTAAATTCCAAATAATGTTCTTTGAGGTGTTTTAGGATATTTGTTTTGTTAAGTTGTTCTGACATAGCAACACCCTTCTCTCTTTTTCTTTATAAAAAATTATATCTAAAAATTAGTTTATGTTTAGGTATCTCTTTTGGTCGCTAGATAGGGAGTGAGAGAAAATTCATAAAATCCCTCTTGTGCTAAAATAAAATTCTTCCATTGCTAAAAATAGCTTGATTAGCTACCTCTTTTTTTCATATACTTTAAATATCAAATTTTAGGAGTTTAATATGTCAAGAGTAGTTTTAATCACGGGAGCAACTTCTGGGATGGGTGAGCTGAGTGCAAAATTTTTATCCGATAACGGATACATTGTTTATGCAGGTTCAAGAGATGAAAATGTTGAGGCGGGAAGCGGAAATCTTAAACATATCTATATAGATGTTACAAAAACAGATACCATAAAAAATGCAGTAAAAACAATCATAAAAAATGAGGGTAAGATTGATGTACTTGTAAACAATGCAGGGTATGGACTTTTAGCAACGCTTGAAGAGGGAACGGATGAAGAGATATTTAATCAGTTTGATGTCAATGTTTTTGGACTAATTAAGGCGACAAGAGAAGTTCTTCCCTATATGAGAGAAGCAAAGAGCGGTGTTATCATAAATATTAGTTCGTTTTTGGGCAAAATGGGGCTTCCTCTTCTATCTCATTATAATGCTTCAAAGTATGCGGTTGAGGGGATTGTTGATTCGCTTAGATTTGAAACGCTCCCTTTTGGCATAAGAGTTCACTCCATAGAGTCGGGGTTATTTGGTACAAACTTTGTAAAAAAAGGTTTAGTTGCAAATGCAAAAACTACAAGCGAGGATTCGCCGTATAAAGATTTGGTAGCTCATTTTGTGCCGATTGTTGCAAAAGCTATCAACGAGGGACCTTCGCCGCAACCGATTGCCGATGCGATTAAGATGATAATAGAAGATGAAAATGCTCCTATTGCAGTACCTGTAGGTGTTGAAGCCACAACATTTGTTCCGCTTAGAAAAGCATTAAGTGATAAAGAGTTTGAGCAAAAAATAAAAGAGACATTTGGAATATAAATGAAAAAGCTGCTCTTTAATGCACTTATTATCGCTATTGTAGTCATAAGTATCGTATTGACGATATCTTTTTTTACACCTCCAAAAAAGATTCCAAACTATAGCGATGAGAAGTTAAGAGAGTTGGCATTAGAGAGAGGTTTAAGAGCCGTTCCGTCATCATTTGATGAGTTAAAGAAGTTGGTTGATGATAACTCAAACCCCATGACACCACAAAAAATAGCGCTCGGAAGAGAGCTGTTTTTTGATACGAACCTTTCAAAAAGCAGAAAAACAAGCTGTGCAACTTGCCACTCTTTTGACAAAGATATAAAAAATAGCACTGTTTTGAGTGACTTTTTAACAAAAGAGACTCAAAATACTACAGATTGTTCGGCGTGTCATCTAAGGGATCAAAGCGGAGTCGACAGATTTACTTTTTCTCAAGGCGATTCAGGGACAATCCACCCCTATCGCCTAAATACACAAACTATTTTAAATGTAACATTTTCAAAATATTTTACTTGGAGCGGTGAAGTAAAAAGTATAAGAGAACAGAGTATAAATTCGCTTCTGAACTATCATAAACTCAATATGAAACCGCAAGATGTCGAGATAAGATTAAAATCCAATCTCAAGTATCAAAAAATGTTTGTAGAAGCTTTTTCTGATGGCATTACATTTGAAAACAGTGCAAAAGCGATAGAAGTTTATGTAAAAACTTTAGTTACAAGAGGCAGTTACGATATATTTTTGGAGGGTAATAACTCCGCTATGAGCCATGAAGCAAAAAGAGGATTGGCAAATTTCATAAATTTTGGATGCAAAGGATGTCATAACGATATAAGCTTTGGAGGTCAAAGCATCCAGAGATTTCCGCTTAGAGAGTTTGCACAGGTTTATGATTTAAAGCCAAACTTTGAAGTTATTCCCACGCCAAAAAGGCTTGATAGCGAATTTCCTTTTGAAAATAGCGGAGGATATTTAGGTAAAAATAACGCCCATCTTTTTAGGGTGCCGATTTTGCGCAATATCACAAAAACTTCGCCCTATTTTCATAACGGAGCAGTACCAAAAATAAGAGAAGCCGTCGATACAATGGCAAAACATCAGCTAGGTCGTCATCTTACACTAGAGCAGATAGATGAGATTGTGGCTTTTTTAAGAACACTTGAGGGTGAGATAGTTGATTATAAAATTGGGGGCGAGATATGAGAAGATTTTTTGTAAAAGCACTCCTTTTGGTGATGTTTATCTCAGGTGTCCTTCAGATGAAGATTTTTGATGTTTCGTGGGAGAGTTTTAAGGTTATACAGCCTTTGCATATTGTGGGCTCTCTTTTGATTATGTTCTTTTTTATGAACACTTTTATCTATAGGCATATACGCAGATACTTCTTTATCAAAAAGATAAACAGTGTAAACGGATGGCTTTTTTTCGCTTCGTTTGTGCTTGTTGCACTTAGCGGTGTCTATCTCTTTTTTGTCGGTAATACAGGGGGAGATATTTTTGGCATACTCTCTTTTAATATCCATCTTTTTGGCTCTTTTGTTTTGATAGCTTTTTTTATATGGCACACTGTCCAAGCAAATAAACAAACTCTACAACCGATAGTGGTTATATTGCTACTATTTAGTACATATCCATCTTATGGCAAAATAACGGAGTTATCGAACCTTGAGATACACAAGAACGGAACAAAAACCTATCATAGTGAAGATTGGACTTCCTCCGTAAAATGCAAATCCTGTCATAGCGAGATATTTGAGCAGTGGAGTAACTCAAACCATAACCATATAGCAGGAACAAATCGTTACTATATGGTTATGGAGACGCTTGCGGGAGAGGTTGAGGGGGATGAGTTTCGCAAATGGTGTATGGGTTGTCATAACCCAAGCGCACTCTCAATAGGACTTAGCAAGAGTACACATGGTATGGATGGCAATTTTGTAAGCAACGAAGCATTTGAGAGAGGTGCAAAGACGCTTTTAAATGATTTTAGAGAGCATAATAATTTCAGGCTTGAAGAGGGCGTTTCTTGCATCACATGTCATCAGATAACAGATGCAAACTCTAGCGGCAACGCCTCATATAAACTTTCATTGGATCGAAAGAAGTATGCTTTTGAAGAGAGTGTTTCAAAGATAGGGCAATGGTTAAGCCAAAAGCTTATAAACTCAAATCCGACTGTTCACAAAGAGAGCTACTCAAAGCTGCTTTACAAAGAGAGCCGCTATTGTGCATCGTGTCACGATGAGTCTCATCCGAAAAACGGAATAAAGGTAGTTTCAACATACGAAGAGTGGGAAAAGTCGCCATTTAACAATCCTAATGATAAAAGCAAACATAAAAGCTGTATAGATTGTCATATGACAAATTTAAGTGACGGTAAGTTTACACCTATAAAGGGAACTTCTACGGATGGCGGGGCTATAAAAGATGATGTAAAAGTTCACTATTTTGCAGGATCAAACCACTTTTTAGCAGGGCTTCGAGATAAAAAGAGCGAGGAACAGACACTGCAACTGCTTAGAAGTGCAGCAAAGCTTGATGTTGCTCTTAAAGACTCAAATTTGGAAGTCGGCGTAAAAAATGTCGGCGCAGGACATCATCTCCCCACTGGAGTTGCTGATTTTAGAGAACTTTGGCTTGAGGTTGAGGTCAAAGACAAAAGCGGAAAAGTCATACTCTCTAGCGGAAGATTAAAAGGGGATGGAAATATAGAAGAGGGAAGCCGGCTTTTTCAAAAAGTATTCGGCGATGAGAACTCTAAACCTGTCGGGCTTTTGTTTTGGAAGTATAAAACGCTTCTAAGCGATACGAGAATTGCCGCAGGAGAGAGAAGAGTAGAGAAGTTTGCTATAGCCAAAGATGCCGCATATCCGCTTCGTTTAAGTGTAAAACTTAACTTTAGAATCTATCCTCAGTGGGTAACCGACGCCGTGAGAAAAGTTTTTCCTGTCCTTGGCAACCCCAATGCAGTCGAACTTGCAAGAGTAGAAAAAGAGTTTAAGTGAAAGTTTTTTTAATGATCATTTTTAGTTGCTCTGTAATCTTTGGCGAGCATATAAGCTGGCATAGTGATTATGAAAGTAGTTTGATAGAAGCTAAAAGGGTAAAAAGAGATATATTGCTTTTAGTACTTAAAAAAGAGTGTATAAAGTGTAAAAGTGTTTTTACAGAGATATTTAACAAAGAGGATATACAAAAGAGCATCAATGAAAAATATATCTCCGTTGTCGTCTTTTTTGAGGATAAAAACTCTTACCCAGTAGAGCTTTTTTATACACAAACTTTTCCTGCTCTCTTTTTTGTTTCAAGAAAAGATGAGTCGTTTTTGCAAAAGCCTCTTTTTGAGAGTTTCACAAAAGAGGAACTTCTTAAAGGTCTTTAGAATTTTAATATATTTCAAGTAAAGAGTATAACTTAAAAAACTTAGCTATCTCTACATCAAAAAGCTTTGAGAGTCTCTATCCAAGTCTCGGCAGATGCCACTCTTTTTTATAGGCGAGCAGTCTTAGTGCTGTGCCAAAGAGTGCAGTTGCTAATATAGAAAACTCATTTATAGCACCAAAAAAGTGAAGTGCGCCTAAAAGAAGAGCTACGATGACCGCTATTGAGCCATAAAAATCGCTTATGAGAACCGACGGAACTTGATTTATCATTATGTCTCTTGTAACGCCTCCGCCTATTGCGGTTATAAAACTAAGAATGATAATGCCAAAAAAATTATAGCCTGAGTTTATCGCCAAAAGAGCACCTGTTATGCTAAATGCAACAAGTCCGATGGTATCGCTTACCACAAATATCCACCCTCTCTCAATAGAGTCTTTTTTATAAATTTTTAAAATATAGACCAAAAATATTGTAACAATAAGAGTTGAAGCAGGATAGAGGGATGTAAACGCAAACGGAGGAGAGCTAAGAATAGCATCTCTGATTATGCCGCCGCCAAGGGCGGTAAGAGTAGATGCGATAAGTATGCCCAGAATATCAAGTCTGTTTTTTGTGGCGATTAAAAAACCGCTTATGCTAAAAGCCGTGATGCCTATAATGTCGGCAAATATAAAATATTCAGGCATACATCTTTTCTACTCTTGATAGTGAGATTTGAACTCTACATAGCGTGAAGCCGAAGCGTATAGCTCGGCTACCTCTTCATCGCTAAGTTCTCTGATAACTTTTGCAGGGCTTCCCATAATGAGCGAGCGGGGCGGAAAAACTTTGTTTTTTGTAACAAGCGCACCTGCACCGACAATAGACTCTTTCCCGATTACCGCACCGTCAAGTATGGTTGCACTCATCCCGATAAGACACGCATCTTCAATCGTGCATCCGTGAAGCATAACGCGGTGACCGATGGTTACATCGTCACCTATGATTGTCGGATATCCATCGCTTCTGTCATCTTTTTTATGGTGTGTTACATGAACCATGCTAAGGTCTTGTATGCTTACTCTGTCGCCGATTGTGATATAGTGAACATCGCCTCTTACAACAGTTCCGAACCAGATAGAGCAATCCTCTCCGCATGTTACATCACCTATGACATCGGCGGATGGCGCAATCCATGTATTTTTTCCGATTTTTGGGTTCATCCCTTTAAATTCATATGTCATAGTTCTTCTCCTTCTATAAATAAGTTTCCTAGTAGTTGTTCAACCACACTGGCACTCTCTTTTTTTGTAGCTTTTGTAATTTTATTTACATAATCTTCCAAATATTTATGATTATTGATATTTTTTACACTGTCGTTTTTTACTTTTATGTAGCTTCCGTCACTTTGAAGTTCATGCGCTAGAGAGTTGTCTGCACATTGAAGTTTTAAAACTTGCAATATCTTATTTTTTGCTTTTTGGTCTTTTATGGCAGTTAAGAGTTCTATGCGTCTTGTCAGGTTTCTTGGCATCCAATCCGCACTAGAGATATATATGCCTGTTTCATCATTTTTAAAGTAAAATGCGCGGGAATGCTCTAAATACTTTCCTAAAATAGAGATAACTCTAATATTCTCGCTCACTCCATCAATGCCGGGTTTTAAACAGCATACGCCTCTGACAATCAGGTCTATTTTCACACCTGCTTGACTTGCTTTATAGAGTGCGCGAATAACATCGTCGTCGACTAAAGAGTTTAGTTTTGCAATGATGCGACCGTTGACACCCTTTCTTGCCTCATTTTGAATGAGCGATAAGATTTTCGGTTTAATTTGCGACGGTGACATATACAGCTCGTTAAGTTTGCCTTTTTTACTAAAGCCCGTTAGGAAATGGAAAAACCTTGTCAAATCATTCGTAATATCATCTTTAGATGTCAAATAACTCATATCTGTATAGATTTTTGCAGTCGATGGGTTATAGTTGCCTGTTCCGATATGTGCGTACTGTTTGAGTTTGCCGCCTTTTTTTCTTGTTACAAGCGTCGCTTTTGCATGGACTTTGAAGCCTTTGATACCGTAAATAACATGTGCTCCTGCTTTTTCAAGCGCTTTTGCCCAGATAAGGTTATTCTCTTCGTCAAATCTAGCCTTTAGCTCAACCATAACGGTTACCTGTTTTCCCGATTCGCTTGCCCCCATAAGAGCTTTAACAATCGGAGAGTCTGTTCCTGAGCGATAAAGCGTCATTTTTATAGAGACAACATCGGGATCTTTCGCCGCTGCTTGTATGAGCTGAACAACAGGATCAAAACTTTCATACGGATGCATAAGCACTATATCTTGTTTTTCAAGCGTTAAGAATATATTTTCTATATTGTCAAGCGGAGGGAGATTTCTTGGCTGATACGGCTCAACAAGCAGATGTGCAAATTTTTTGTTTGTAACAATCTGCCAGAGGCTAGATAGATTTATAAATGTATGAAATCTAAAGATATCGTCTCTATAAACATTTATGTGACGGTTAAAAAAGTTGATAAGCTCCTCATCTCCGTCGCTCTCAACTTCAAGTCGAACAATAGCACCTTTTTTACGAAGCTTTAGACCCTCTTCTAAAATCTCCATAAAGTCGTCAGCCTCTTCCTCTTCTATCTCAATATCTGCATTTCTTGTTACTCTAAAAGAAGCTTGTTTGATAAGAGTATATCCCGGAAAAAGCTCTTCTATATGTTTTGCTACAATACTCTCGATAGGAATATAGACACCGTGATCAAGTTCTACAAACCTATCTAAAACTCTTGGAATACGAACAATACCGCTTCTCTCAAGGACAGGATTGTCGTTGTCTCTTAGTTTTACGATAAGTCCAAAGCTAAGGTTGTTTAGATGAGGAAACGGATGAGTTGCATCAATGGCGATAGGGACAACGACAGGGTATATCTGTTCATTGAAATATTTGCTTAAATAGTGTTTTTGTTGTGGAGTAACTTCATTGTAATACTTTATGCTTACGCCTTGAGTTTCAAGTTTTTTAAGTATAGAATTTAGGCAGTGCTCAACGACCTGCTGCTCTTGATGAAGATATTCTCTAATCTCTCTTAATTGTTCAAGCGGTGTGAGCTTATCGGCACTTGATTCTATTATCCCTACGGTAAAGAGCTTTTTAAGTCCTGCAACCCTAATCATATAAAATTCATCTAAGTTTGTTCCGTAAATAGCCAAAAATTTTAGCCTCTCTAAAAGCGGAAGAGATTCATCCTGAGCCTGCTTTAAAACTCTGGTATTAAACTGAAGCCATGAGAGTTCACGGTTGTTGAAAAGATCGGGATTTTTTAGATTTAGCATTATAAAACCTTATAAAAATAATTTTTAGTAATATGGTGGAGAATTATATCAAATAAAGGTTACCTTACGATTGCGGTACCCTTCCAATTTGCAGAATGATATATCGTAACACCCTTTTTGCGTGCATAGTATCTCATAAGGAGTTTTTGCAGAGTCGGTTCGATTGAGGGATAAAACCATGCATTATTGCTTGAGGCTATCATAAAATCCATATCTCCTTCGTAAAGTTCTTCGCAAGTTGCTTCATAACAGATGGCATTTCTAAATTTTACGCCTTTGATGATAAAATCTGTCGGTTTATCTGCCGTTTTAAAGTCGGATGCTCCGGCAAAAAAGAACTCGTTAATATACTTTTTTGCAAAGTCGGGCAGCGGAATATACTCTCCAAAAGGGACAAGCACCATTTTTTTTGCTATTTCAAAATTTCCGCCGTTAAACATATATGTTACATTATAGTGTTTGCCATCTTCACTCAGAAGCGTGCCCGCAACAATCGCTATTTCGTAAGAGAGCTCTTTTAACTGTTCCATAACAAGATTGGCTTTATTCATATAAAAGGGAAAAACCGATTCGGGAAAAACAACTAGGTCGTATCCTTGCTCTTTCGCATCTCTTATCTCTTTATATATAAGTTCCAGTGTCGGACGCAAGCTCTCCTTTTCCCATTTCTTATCTTGTTTTACATCAGTAGCTATCAATTTTATTTTTAGAGGAGCGTCTTTTTGTACGGGAGGATTGAAATTTATACAGAGCACTATCAATAAAAGCGGAGTGAACTTATATGGCTTTTTTATATAATTAGGTAAAGAGATAGCTAAAAGTATAAGGGCAAGTTGATACTTAAACACTCCTAAGTAGCTATCGACAAAGAGAAGTTCAATCTGCATCCAGTTAAAGTCAAAAGGTTCTACAAAACTTAAGCCAAATAGCAAAACAGCTCTAACCGCTACGCTGTTCGTAAATGCCGTAACGCCGAAAAATAGCATATATACAACTGCAAAAAGCACGGTAATAACAGGCTCCATATAGCCCACGCCGTTATATTTAAAGCTATATCCTATCCAGTAAAACCATAACAGACCGATAAAAAAGCCGGCTATTAAAACAGCTCTTTTTGGTATGTATAAGAGCATCGCCAAAGCTAAAAGACCGAAAATAGTATTTAAAAATTTTATAGTTATGCCAAAATGTTCTAAGTAGAGAAATGCACTAAATAACAGCGAAGTAATAACTCCGCATATTAAGTCAAAAAGGATGGGATTGTATCTCTCTCTAAGCTTTTGTAGTTTTTCAATCATATTTTTTACTCTATTTTTTATGCAAATTATAGCACTATTCAGGCTACTGTTAAGATACTTTTTGTATAATCGCCGCAATTTATTCAAAGGAAACCTAGACTCATGGAAATAATAAGTCAGCTATTACCGTTCGTAATTTTGATCGCAATTATGTATTTTGTAATTATCCGTCCACAACAAAAAGCGGCAAAAAATCATCAAGAGATGATAGAGGCTCTTAAAAAAGGTGACAAAATTGTTACTGTTGGCGGAATTATATCTGTCGTTTACAAAGTTGAAGAAAAATTTTTAAGTATCAAAATTAATGATGACATCATAGTAAAAATAACAAAAGAAGCAGTAGCTAGAAAGTACGAGGATGAAGTTTAATTTCCGTTTAATAATTCTTGCGTTAGCTACAGTCTTTGGTCTTGTTTTCTCTGCCCCGTCTCTTTTGCAACTAGATAGTGGTAAAAAAGTTACACTAGGACTAGATTTGCAAGGTGGACTTCATATGCTTCTTGGTGTAAAAACTGATGAAGCCATAGCTTCTCGTATTAAGTCAATTGCTGCAAGTGTTAAAAATTTTAGTGAGAAAAAAGATATCATAATTGACTCTTTTAGTTTTAATGAAGAGAGTGTCACTATCACGCTTTTAGACAAAGATGAAGTTAAAAATATAAAAAATTTCATCTCCGAAATAAAAGGAAGTGTTGTCACGGTTCAAGATACAAAAATCTCTATCTCTTTAACAAAAGAGGAGATTTTAAGAACTCAAGAACAGGCAGTTTCACAAACAGTTGAGACTATCAGAAATAGGCTTGACCAATTTGGTTTATCTGAACCAACGGTTACTCGTCAAGGTGAAAATCAGATTTTGGTTGAGTTAGCCGGAATAAAAACTGCCGATGAAGAGCAAAGAGCAAGAGAACTTATCTCTCGTTCTGCAAAGTTAGAACTTATGGCTGTTGATGAAGATAGAGTAGGAAGAGCTAACTCTATGAGTGAGGCTGATGCTGCTTCATATGGAGATGTTATTTTAGAAGATGCTAACAATCCAAAAATAAAACATCTGGTTCGTGAGATTCCTATCTTAGACGGTTCGATGCTAACGGATGCGCATGTAGGTTTTGATCAAAATAATCGCCCGTTGATTAACTTTACGCTAAATGCTGAAGGTGCGGGGATATTTGGCGATTTTACTAGTAAGAGTATTGGAAAACGATTGGCAGTTGTCTTAGACGGGAAAGTTTATTCTGCTCCTGTTATCAATGAGCGTATCGG
>CAYHRD010000021.1:0-17938 GCA_964358925.1 uncultured Sulfurimonas sp. | reverse complement strand
TCGTTTTTAAAACCTAAAATTTTTGATTTATCTGTTGAAAGTTCGCTTTTTGCAGTTGCATTCACCTTTTTATTCTCATTATATGCCTGAAGCACTATTGCCATAGAGATAAGCTCTTTTTGCTCTTTTTTAAAGATATTTTTCTCAACTACTTCCTCTTCTTGATTAAGAGTGACTTTTGCATTTAGTATATACTCATTATCGGATTCTAAAGTTCTACTCTTGTTAAATGAAAAAACTTTAAAACAGTTTGTCTCTTTTAATGCAGAAATAAGAGCGTTTCTAACATCATCGGGAGCTATATTGAATGTTTTTGCACTGTTTTTTATATCAATATCTTTTAAATAAAGTGTCGCCATCGGCTCTGAACACAAACTTTGGTTGTCAATATAGAGAACATTCTTTTTTTCTACACATCCTGAAAAAAGCAGAACTAAAAATATAGCAGATAGAATTTGTTTCATCGTAATATCCTTTTTTTTTGATTTGAAAGTATAACACACATTAAATTCTATAATATGTTAGAATAAGAAAATTTTTCAGATTGGACTCTTTTTTTTATGCTTTTTAAACTTCTTATTTTTGTTCTTATCTACTTAAATCTACATGCAAATACGGAAATAGAAATAGAAGACACCTACTATGTCGATAACAAGACAATCAACTCGTCAATAATTACCAAAGATACAAAAAATGATTTTACTATCTTATCTATTGATAAAGAGTCCCATATGCAGAAGATAAAAACAAAAGATTTAATAAAATTGTTAAGTGATCACGGATACAAAAACTATCACTCCAAAAAAAGTTATATAAATTTTATTTTAAAAAATCCTATTGATATATCATTGCTTAAGTTGAAACTAAAAGAGTATTATGAAAAAAACTATGAAACCATAGATATTCAAAATATTTCAATAGAGCCAAGAGGACATATAACTGCCCTGCCAAAAGATTATATCTTGAGTATAGATAGTCGTGACTTTTTATCAAAAAAAGGCATTATAAATATTAAAACGACCCAAAATAAGAAGATATTTTTTGACTACTACATAAAAGCAACCGTTTTGGTTTACATCAGCACGGACATTATCAAAAAAGAGACCCAAATTTCACCTCAAAATTACATAAAAAAGAGTGTAGTTTTAGATAAATTTAGAGCTAAACCAATCCAAAATATAGATAACAGCTCCATTCAGGCAAAACGGCATATTCCAAAAGAGACGATTTTGACGAATAATGATATTGAACTGCTTAATGTCGTTAAAAAAGACGACATAATAAATGTAAGCATGTTAAAAGACGGCATGAATATTATATTTAGTGCAAAAGCGCTTCAAGATGCCAAAGTAGATGATATAATAAAAGTTCAAAACAGTAACGGAAAAATTTTAAAAGCAAGGGTTACCGGCAGTAACACGGCGGAGTTAGAGTGAGAAATCGTAAAATAGTAGTGGCATCAAGCGGTGCAAGCGGTGTAAATCTTGGAGTAAAAGCAGTTAAACTGCTCCCCAAAGAGATAGAAAAACACTTCATAATGACAAAAAATTCACAAATAGTTTTAGATAAAGAGATGGGTGTAACACTCCACGATAATGACGACATCTCCGCAAGTATCTCTTCAGGCTCTTTTGGAGTCGATGCTATGATTATAGCACCTTGCAGTATGAACACTCTTGCAAAAATAGCATGCGGTATCGCCGATAATCTGGTTACAAGATGTGCAAGCGTTATGATAAAAGAGCATAAAAAACTTATACTTGCTCCCAGAGAGATGCCGTTTTCCGCTATTGCCTTAGAGAATATGCACAAATTAGCAACTTTAGGGGTGATAATTGCCCCTCCGGTTATGGCTTATTACTCAGAGCAACAGAATTTAGATGAGATGGAAAATTTTATCATAGGCAAATGGTTTGACTTGCTTGGGATTGAAAACGACCTTTATAAAAGATGGGAATAATGAAAAAAATAGCACTCTATCCGGGGACTTTTGACCCAATCACAAACGGGCATTTTGACATAATAGAGAGAGCTCTAAGACTTTTTGATGAAGTTATAGTCGCAGTTGCCGGTTCGGCAGACAAAAAACCGATGTTTACGCTTGAAGAACGAATAGAGATGGTAAAAGAAGCCGTAAAAAATCTAAAAAATGTAACGGTTGTCGGTTTTGACAATCTTACGGTTGAACTTGCAAAAACACATAATGCTACAGTTTTGATTCGCGGTTTAAGGGCAGTTAGCGACTTTGAGTACGAACTTCAACTCGGATACTTAAACAATTCACTTGACGATACGCTTGAGACTGTTTATCTTATGCCAAAACTCCAAAATGCCTTTATTAGCTCTTCTATCGTTAGAAATCTTCTAAAATTCAGTGCTAAAACTGAACATCTCTTGCCAAAAGAGGTTCAAGAAATTATAGGAAATATGAAATCATGTACATTGCAATAGAGGGAATCGACACTGCCGGAAAAAGCACTCAGATAGCAAGACTCACAGAACATTTTAAAGATGCCGTTATCACAAAAGAGCCGGGCGGCACAGAGGTAGGCAAAGAGATAAGAGAGATAGTTTTAAGTGCTAAAACAAAGAGTAAAAAAGCTGAATTTTTACTCTTTTTAGCTGACCGCGCCGAACATATAAAGGAGATAATAGAGCCGAATTTAGATAAGCTCATCATCTCTGATAGAAGTGCCGTAAGCGGTGTTGCTTACGCTTTGGTTCAGGGTGAAATCAGCGAAACGGCTATCGTGCATCTCAACAGATTTGCAACTGGTGGTATCTACCCGTCAAAGGTTTTTCTGCTTTACCTAACAAAAGAAGAACTTGAGTTTAGACTGTCTCAAAAAAAACTAGACGGAATCGAGCTTAGAGGCGCAGAGTATCTTTTAGGTATACAAGATGCCATTATAGAGGCTGCAAAACTCCTAAATTTGGAACTAATCACCATTGATGCAACAAAAAGCATAGATAGCATTACCGAAGAGATATTAAATAGTATTAACACTTAATACGCATCTTCTTTGTTATGCGACCGTCATCGCGAGCCTCTTTAAGAGGCGTGGCAATCTAATCATAGATTTTAATTAATTCATTGTTGACACATATCAATAAATATTATAAAAAAAAGATTTATTATACGGCAATTTTTAACGGAAAAAAAGTTGGCAAAAAAATATCTTCAAAGAATAATGTCAAAAGGCACTAGACCCGCTAGAAAATCCGTAAGCAAAATCTTGTGGTCGGTAGTAGGATCATTTGTGGGTATCTATGTTATGTCGATTTTTAGCAACTCATTTTCAACGCAAGATAGTTTTTTTCTTCTAGGCTCTTTCGGTGCTTCTGCCGTTTTAATCTACGGAGCGCCGGAAGTACCTTTTTCTCAACCCAGAAACCTAATCGGAGGGCATGTTTTATCTGCCGTAGTCTCAGTATTTTTGGTAAAAAATTTTGGAAATTTACTAAGTTTAGAACTTTTATGTGCACTTAGCGTTGCGCTCTCTGTTTTAGTAATGCATTTAACTATAACAATGCATCCTCCCGGAGGCGCAACCGCACTTATATATGTCATAGGAAGCGAGAAAATCCAGTCACTCGGTTGGATTTATCCGCTCTCACCGATAGCTCTCGGAGTCATCATGATGCTCATAATAGCACTTATTGTAAATAATATATCAAACAATACTAAGAGACACTACCCGACTTACTGGTACTAGAGCGTTACTTTAACTAGTAACTCTATCCTGATTTTGAATATCATCCAGTATTTGGCAAAAAGAGTCATGAATATCGTTGCAAGGCTCTATTCCTATAAAAATCTCATTATCTGTTTTTTCAAATGCTTTTGTAGCAAAATCCCAATTAATATGATTCCAAAATTCTTCTAAATATTTTAAGCGCAGATTTCTATAGTCAATATAATAGGCATGTTCCCATACATCACATACGAACAGAGGTATAAGATTTGAGGAGAGAGGAGTATGTGCATTTGCCGTCTGTTTAATCATCAATTGCCCTTTAGGCTCTCTCACCAACCACACCCAACCTGATCCGAAAAGCGTTGTTCCGGCTTTTATAAACTCCTCTTTTAGGGCTTCTAAAGAACCAAAATCATTATTTATTTTGACTAAAAATTTTCCGCTAGGAGCAGATTTGGAGCCACTCAGACAATTCCAATAAAAAGTATGGTTAAAAACCTGAGCCGCATTGTTAAAAACAGCTCCCTCCGAATCACGGATAATGGAAGAAAGAGACATCTTATCAAACTCCGTTCCTTTGATAAGCTCATTTAACTTATTTACATAAGCAGTGTGATGTTTGCCGTAATGGTACTGTAGCGTCTCCGCTGAGAGAAAAGGCTCAAGTGCATTCTCGGCAAAAGGCAGTTTCGGTAACTCTATCATCTTTAGTATCCTCACTTATTAAAATTTACTTTCGAACATAAGTATAAGATTCTATTATTAAAATTAATTTAAAGATTGCTTCGTTTCACTCGCAATAACAAATTCAAGTAGTTAAATAAAACCAAAATAGAATATAAAGATAAAAATGGTATCCTTTCAAACTTAAAAAACAATGCCAAACACAAAGGATGCCAATGATTAATTCGTTAAGAGGGATGAATGATATTTTAAGCGATGATTATGAAAGATTTACATACTTTATAAGCACTGCTACAAAGATTGCCGAGAGATACGGTTTTCATTTTATCGAGACCCCTCTTTTGGAAGAGACTGCTCTTTTTAAACGCTCGGTAGGCGAATCAAGTGATATTGTCGGCAAAGAGATGTATCAGTTTATCGATAAAGGCGAGAATGATGTCTGTCTTCGCCCTGAGGGAACTGCGGGTGTTGTTCGTGCTTTTATACAAAAAAAACTTGACCGTGCAGGCGGAATTCACCGCTTTTTTTACCACGGGGCTATGTTTAGATACGAAAGACCGCAAAAAGGTCGCTTAAGACAGTTCCATCAGTTTGGAGTCGAGAGCTTCGGAGTTGATAGCGTCTACGAAGATGCTTCTATGATTATGATGGTCAGCGACATTTTAAAAGCTCTTGGAATAGGTTACAGGCTTCAGCTCAACTCGCTTGGCTGCAACGACTGTATGCCTCCTTACCGCCAAAAACTTATAAAATTTGTAAAAGAGTGTGTAGACAATATATGTGAAGATTGTATCAGAAGAGTCGATACAAATCCAATCAGAGTGCTTGATTGCAAGAACGGTTCATGTCAGGAGCTTTATGTAGGCGCTCCAAAACTTCTGCACAATCTTTGTTCAGGATGCAACGACGATTTTAATACTCTTACAAAAATTTTAGAAGATAACGGCATTGAATATGAAGTTAATACGAATCTTGTTCGCGGGCTTGACTACTACTCCAAAACCGCATTTGAGTTTGTAAGCGATAACATAGGAAGCCAAAGCGCAATAGCGGGCGGCGGAAGATATGACAGACTTGTCGAGTTTTTAGACGGTCGCCCTACTCCTGCCGTCGGCTTTGCCATGGGGATTGAGAGACTGATGGAACTTATAGTGATGCCGACTGTAACCAGAATCGGTTATTATATAGGCGCATTTGATGATGAAGCGATTGATTTGATAGTAAAAATAGCGCACAAAAAAAGAGAAACTGATATCGTTGCTATGGATTACAAAACAAAAAATCTTAAAAATCATCTAAAAGCCGCCGATAAAGTAAATGCAAAATATTGTGCCGTCATAGGTTCAAGCGAGATTGCAAGCGGCACCATCTGGGTAAAAAACCTAGAGGACAAAACGGAAAAAACAGTAATTTTAGAGGAGTTTTAATGAATAATTTCGGTCTTGATATTTGGTCTAATAACAATTTTATAATTGAAGACGGGCAAATTAGGTTAAACTATAAATGTATGCCCTCCTTGCTTCAAATCGTTGAAGATATTCGTTCAGACGATGTCAGAGGTCCTATTTTACTTAGATTTCCACATCTTATAAAGAGTCAAATCCGAACTCTTTACTCCTATTTTGATAAAGCGATACAGCAAAATAACTACAAAGGTAAATTTAATGCTGTTTTCCCTCTCAAAGTCAATCAGTTTCCGCACGCAGTGGAAGCTGTCACATCTCAAGGAGCGCAATATAACTACGGCTTAGAAGCCGGTTCTAAAGCAGAGTTAGTTTTAGCTATGAGTAAAACTCCAATCGGTGCAAATATCACCGTCAATGGTTTTAAAGATAGAGAGATGATAACACTGGGCTTTATAGCGGCTCAAAGCGGACACAACATCACAATCACGATTGAGGGTTTAGGCGAGCTTGAAACTATTATAGATGTTGCCAAAGAGTGTGATTTAAAAGTGCCAAATATCGGTATCAGGGTAAGACTTCACAGCACTGGAAGCGGTATATGGGCAAAAAGCGGCGGTATGGATGCTAAATTCGGTTTGACATCTACGGAGATTATAGAGGCTATTACACTTCTTAGAGAGGCTAACCTTTTAGACTATCTAAGCATGATTCACTTTCATATCGGTTCTCAAATGTCGGATATTGCACCTCTTAAAAAGGCTCTGCGTGAAGCCGGAAATATCTACGCGGAACTCAAAAAAATGGGCGCTACAAGCTTAGACAATATCAACATTGGTGGCGGTTTGGCAGTAGAGTACAATCAACATGCACATCTTAACTCACGCAACTACTCCATTGACGAGTTCTCAAGCAGCGTTGTTTTCCTACTCGGCGAAATTATGAACGCTAAAAATGTTTCTCATCCGAATATTTTTACGGAATCAGGTAGATTTATAGTTGCTTCCCATGCCGTTTTGATTACTCCTGTTTTGGAACTTTTCACACAAGATTATCAAGAGAAACTTCTCAACTTTAAAAAGGTAAATCCTCCTCTTATCGAAGAGCTGGTTGAGCTAAACAGACTCTTAAACAATACAAACTGTATAGAGTATCTTCACGATGCGCTTGACCATATGGAGTCCGTTCTTACTCTCTTTGATTTAGGTTATATTGACCTGCAAGACCGCTCAAATGCCGAAATTTTGGTTCATAACATTATTAAAAGAGCGCTTTATTTAAAATCAGCAAATCCGACCGATGAGCTGGCACAGCTGCAGGTAAAACTTCAAGAGAGATATCTTATAAACGCCTCTATTTTTCAAAGTTTGCCTGATTACTGGGGTTTAAATCAGCATTTTCCGGTTATGCCTCTGCATCATCTAAACTCAACGCCTCTAAGAGCTGCATCATTATGGGATATTACATGCGACAGCGACGGAGAGATAGGTTTTAATCCCGATAAACCTCTCTACCTACATGATGTAAATCTTGATGAAGAGGAGTATTTTTTAGGTTTTTTCAATGTCGGCGCATATCAAGAAACACTTGGAATGAACCATAACCTATTTACTCATCCAAGCGAATACACGATTACGATAGACGAACACTCTTACGAAATAAAAAATGCCGTTGAATCAAAGAGCATTTTGGATATTTTGGACTCCATAGGATACGATTCAAAAATTTTACATACGAAGCTGAAAAATGATTTGTCAAATTCAAAGTTTATTTCAGAAAAAGAAAAAAGTGATACACTTGCAAAATTAGAACTGTTTTTAGAACAAAACGGTTATTTAAGAACTACCAATTAGGAGTTGAATTTGGGACTTTTTGCTGAAATCAAAGAAGATTTTTCGAATGCTTACAACAACGATCCAGCCCTTAACTCTAAACTTGATTTTTTATTTAATTATCCCGGTGTTTGGGCAGTTGCTTGGTATAGATTGGCACACAGACTCTATATGGCTAACTTTAAAAGTTTAGCAAGAATCATTATGGGACTAAACCAGATTATTACAAACATAGACATTCACCCCGGAGCCGTAATCGGCAAAAGAGTCTTTATAGACCACGGAACGGGTGTCGTAATCGGACAAACCGCTATCATAGAAGATGATGTTTTAATATATCAAGGCGTTACTCTAGGCGGTGTTTCTCTCACGCAAGGGAAACGACATCCTACTATAAAAAAAGGTGCCGTTATTGGTGCAGGAGCAAAGGTTTTAGGAAATATTGTTATAGGCGAATATGCAAAAATAGGTGCAAATTCAGTTGTAGTAAAACCTGTTCCAAACAACGCTACGGCTATCGGTATTCCTGCGCATGTGATAGAAAAAGGGAGATGTAAAGAGCCACTAATGCACAACCTGCTCCCCGACATTAACAAAGAGATGTTTGAATATCTGCTAAAACGCGTTGCTGTTTTAGAACATATTTTAGTCGAGGATAACAAAGAGCTTCTCGAACAAGATTTGGAACTTGAAAATATTTACGAATCATTCATTAGAGCAATGAAAAATTAAATTTTTTTTAGTATAATTCGCCCAATAAACTTCTTGCAGTTTTGCAAGAAGTTCTTCTGCCGCTTTATGCGGCAAGCTTTAGCGCCATAGCGGCTAGCGTAGCTAAATGGTTTAGCGTAATAAATTTAAAAGAAAAAGGGTTACTAATGCTAACAGATCGCGTAAATACACTATCTGAATCAATTACAATTGCAATCTCAACACTCGCGGGTGAGCTAAAAGCTCAGGGCAAAGATATACTAAGCTTTTCTGCGGGTGAACCTGATTTTGACACCCCACAAGTTATCAAAGATGCTGCAATTGCGGCTATAAATGAAGGTTTTACAAAATACACACCAGTAGACGGTATTCCTGCGCTCAAAGCTGCCATAGCAAATAAACTTAAAAGAGATAACGGCTTAACTTACGCTCCAAATCAGATTATCACAAACAACGGTGCAAAGCACTCTTTGTTTAACCTTTTTGCGGCAACAATCCAAAAAGGCGACGAAGTAATCATACCTGCTCCTTATTGGGTTACCTACCCTGAACTTGTTCTCTACTATGGCGGAACGGTTGTAGAAATCGAGACAAATGACGAGAGTTCATTTAAAATCACTCCAGAGCAGTTAAAAAATGCTCTTACTCCAAAAACAAAGATGATAGTTCTTACAAGCCCGTCAAATCCGACAGGCTCTGTTTACTCAAAAGCGGAACTAACCGCACTCGGTAAAGTATTAGAGGGAACTGATGTTATCGTTGCAAGCGATGAGATGTACGAAAAACTTATCTACGACGGTGAGTTTACATCTGCGGCAGCTGTAAGTGAAGATATGTATAAAAGAACTATAACCATCAACGGTCTTAGCAAATCAGTTGCTATGACTGGTTGGAGATTTGGTTATATGGCTGCTCACAATACGGAGATTATCCAAGCGACTAAAAAACTTCAAAGTCAAAGCACTTCAAACATTAATTCTATTACTCAAAAAGCTGCGATTGTCGGTTTAAACGGTGATGCGGATGCGGATATAGAGAAGATGAGAGTTGCATTTAAAGAACGCCGCGATGAGGCTGTAAAACTTATAAATGCTATTGACGGGCTTAGTGTTTATAAACCGGACGGCGCTTTTTATCTATTTATTAACATTAAAAAAGTAAGCAATGACTCAATGAAGTTTTGTAAAGAGCTTTTAGAGAAAAAAGGCGTAGCTTTAGTTCCGGGCGTAGGCTTTGGAAGCGAAGGTTATGCAAGATTCAGCTTTGCTACCGACATAGAGAGTATCCGTACGGGCATTAAACGAATCGAAGAGTTTATAAAAGAACTTTAAAACTTATTTTTTCAAATCATCCCAATTGGGAGATTTGAAATCTTTCATATAGTATATAGTAACCCCCTGCCCCGTCTCTTTCACTTCGACATCTATTCGTACCGATTTATTTATGCCGTATTGAAGTATTAGTGTTGAAATTTCATTATTTTTATAAACTATACGGATTCTTTTATTAAATCTGGTTCCTATTTCGTATCCTAGCGTACCGCTATCGTTTGTCAAAATATTTAGAGTGTCTATCTTTAAACTTGTGGATTTGTTAAAAAGCTCTTTTATACCGGCTCCAAGAAGCGCACTGCTTAATGCCGCTTTGGAGCTCTTGCCGCTTGAGTCAAAAACGGATGAAGCGCTGCCGCCGAATAGGATATACGACATTATATCTTCTTGGCTCATTTGCGGGTTTGAAGAGAAAATTATTACCGGTGAATCGACCCTGTTTGTTATAAAAATGTCTATGTCTATATAGTCAAGCGTATGGTAGTGCAGATTTAAATTTAAGTATGGGTTTGTATATTTTTCATCGTAAAAGTAGATCTCGCTCTCATCAAACTCAAAAATTTTATCGCGCAAGATAACCTTTCCTTTATGAATGGTTATCATTCCTAGCAACTTCATCTGAGTGCCTGCTTCTTGATATAGCGTTAAATCAGGAGTAAAAGTGACATCCGCCTCCTTTACCTTATAACTCATCGGTTTTAACGAATTTATGCGAATGTTAAGCTCTCTATTCTCTTTTTTACTCTCTTTGATATCCTCTTTTTTTATGTCCTGTATGATTATAATATCCTCGTCTCCGATAGAAAATTCTTTTTGAAAAGGGTATATTACGCTTCCGTCCAAGATGGTTATATCGCCCTCGATTTTCTCTCTGCCCGTACTATCTAAAACGGCTTGCAAATCCATTTTAAAAGTAACATTTACATCTTTTGTCTCATAATGAAAGTTATCGCTCTTGATATTAACATTTGCGCTCATATCTGAGAGTTTTACCAACCCGCTTAAGAGTAGATTGTCATAAATCCAAAATTCTCTAAGTGCTATATCGCCGTTTTCGTCTATGACTACTCTTGACGGCTTATCTGAATGTATCTTATAATTTAGTATCTCAACTTTATATCTTTGAAGAGTAACCTCACTGTTTTTATAAAAAAATTCAAAAAAAGCATCCTTATTTGTATGCGAGCTTTGAGAATTCAGTTTTAATGTATACCAAGGCAAATCCAGCCTTGCGGTTATCTCAAGTTCGTTTTTATAAGAGATAACCGTGTTTGCTTTGACTTTTGCATCAAAAAATATATTTTTATCAAATATCTTTAAATCAAGTTCATTAAGCACTCTCTTTAACGACTCTATCTTTGAATCTACATAAAATAATTTTTCATCCAAATTTCCGACGATATCAAACCTGCTTGAGCCTATTTTTGCTATACCTTTTATGTCGTTTGTATCGCCTTTTAAAAGCGTTAACGAGATCAAATCCGTATATAAGTCGGCTTTAATCCCTTCTCTGTTTTTAGATAAAAAGATACTAAATTTGGGGATTTTTTCAAGCTTAAGCTCATTAAAATATGGCATATCTTTTTTTGGATAAACCTCGGAATGCAAGTTTGAAAGATTTTTATCTATCTCAAAGTTGCCGTCAAAATTTGCATACTTTGTATCTGCGTAAAACAAAAACTTTTTATAATCTCGTGTATCTGCTTTTATACTTATATCTTGTGCAGCAAAATCAATTTTACTGCCATTTTTATCTGCTTTTATATTCATAGCAAAATCTTTAAAAGGCAAATCAAAACCATCTTTTATCAAATCAACTTTTAGTTTTGACTCATATTTTGCATCAAATCTAAACAAGCTCTCTTGCTTTACAAAAGCTTCTAAATTTTCATAAAAAGCCTTATAGTTCGCAAATATAGTTAAAAAATCATCTTTAAAATTGTAAATCAGATTTATATCCGCACTATTTAACTCAAGATTTTCTATCTCTTTAACCGTTATTTTTTCTATCGATGTTTTTAGATTCATCTTTGTAGTCGATACATCCAAATCAACATCCAACTTTTTTGGTGTATACGCTAAAAAACTAAGATACTTCTCTTCTATCTTTTTATCTACAAAAAGAGCAGATTTACCTCTTAGGTGATTTGCTTTAATATTACCTTTTATAGAGGCTTTAGCGTAAGATGTATTTAAGTCCAGTACAATATTTTCAAAGTCTATTTTATCCCTGATACTCAAATCGGAACCGCTTAAATCAAAAGAGTACGGCTCCTCTTTATAGCGAATATTTGCATTTTTTAAATAAACATTTGAGATATTTAGCGCAAAGATTAACGGCGTAGTTTGAGCGCCTGATAGCCTTAAAGCCTTATCAACATTCACATAAACACCGTTGGCGCTGAGAGATTTTAGTCTTGGAGTAGGACTTAGAAGCATAAGAAAATTATAATTTATTTTTAGTTCGTCTATTTTTACTATATCGCCGTATCTCAACTCTTTTACGACAATTCCGTCAAAGAGTCTGCCCTCTATGGATTTATACTCGATAGCGTACTCTTCTAGCTGCTGTTTTGCAAAATATACGACGATATCCTCTTGAAATAGAACAAAAAAACCTACTGCCGATAAAATTATCAGAAATTTTAATATATTTGAAAAAAAAAGATAAATTTTCTTTATCAAAATAGCTCTCCGATATGGAAATGAACGGCATACTGTTTTGTAGGGTCTGCTATATCAAAACCAAAATCTATGGCAATCGGTCCAATCGGAGTTTTATAGCGAAGCCCGAAGCCTGCACTATAATATCCGTTGTCATAACTAGGCACACTGCCGTTTCCCAAATATGTATTATCGCTAAATAAAACTCCTCTTAAACTGCCATAAATATCAAATCTCATCTCGGCCGTTGCTTCTAAAATAGAATCCGAACCGATTGGGTCGTTTTGGCTATTTGTCGGACCGAGTTTTCTATAGCCGTAAGCACGATTGCTGTACATTCCGCCTGCAAAAAAACGATAAGATGAGGGAATATTCCCGTCACTTACGCCGAGTGAGCCAAAAGTCGCCTTTAATCCAAAGATATAATCATCTATGGGAAAAATATATCCGCCGTTTACTTTAAATTTATAATAAGATGCATCCGAAACACTGCTTTTTAACGAACCCATAATTTGAGAATTTAAAAAATATCCGCTTGTAGCTTCTAATATCTTATCTCTTGTATCATACCCCCACTCAAGTTTTGGAGAGATTAAAAACAGAGAACCCTTAGGAAATAGCGTTTCATCGTCACTGTCGTATGTTCTGGATTTATCAAAAACCAGACTCTCTTTAAATGTATGAGGTAAAAAATTTTGCTTTAAAAAAATATTTGCCGAAATCCTGTTTTCTTTAAAAGTCGTAAATTCTTCATTCTCATATCCGACTTCAAAACCGGTAAAATTTTTGTTTAAAAGAGGCATATCAAAATTAGTTTTAATTGTCTGCTTTATTTGAGTCAATCTCGTCTCAATACCGATTGTTTTTAGATTGCCTAAAAAATTTCTGTGCTTTGCTCCCAGTAAAAGCATAGCACCCTCGTCACTGCTAATACCTGCTCCGGCTTGGGTGCGAATCGGTTTTTCATTTTCAAATACGCTTAGAGTAACATCAACACTGCCGTTTTTATCCGTGTTTGTATCTATTATAGCTTTTGAGACGCCTTCGTGTCCATAGATACTTTCATAACTTTTTGTTATCTTATCTGTTGTAAACAACTCGCCCTCTTCTATATATAGCAAAGATTTCAATATATCCGCAGCAATATTTTCAGTCGGTTTTACATCTATTTTTCCAAAATAACATCTCTCGTTTTGCAATACATCATATGTCAAATAAGCGCTATTTTGCTCAATATCAACCCACGCTTTTGCATTTAAAGAAATATCGCAAAAATGGCTATTTGCATAGAGAAGTTTTATATCTTTTTTACTCTGGGTAAATTTATTTGCGTCAAATATATCGCCCTCTTTAAAAGGAATTTTTTTACCGATATCTAAGCTTGCCGTTTTGATTACGCTCTTTATGATGATTGGGTCATTCTCTTCAATGATGATTGTAATGCTGTTTTTATCATCCATATGAAGTATCTCTGCGTGATAAAAGCCTCTGGATTTGTAGTAGTTTTTCAGGGTTTGTTTAGTTAACTCAATATCTTTTAACTCAATGGAAGGTTTATCGGCATAAAACTCATAAAAACGGGGTTTATGAACCTCTAGTGCGTCATAAAGTTCCCTTGCCGTCAGTACTCTGTTTCCGCTAAAAAAAAGTAAAGAATTTTGGGCAAAAAGAAGTGTAGAGAACAAAAAAAAGGTAAATATCTTCTTTTTCAACTACACTCCCGTAAAATATTATTTCAACTCTTTAAGAGCCTCTATCAATTCATCTAAATTTTCTAGCGGAATATGAACTTTCCACTCAGGCTCATTCTCGTTTCCGACTAAAGATATACCTATGCTCGCTACACTATGCGTACCTTTACCGTACGGCTCATCTAATTTTTCTACAGAAATAACACCTTTTTTTGTTCCGTTTAATTGAATTATCTTTGACATACAAAACCACCTTTTTTTTATTTGATTAGTCTAGCAATTTTTGCCTGAAGTTTAAGCCATATTTTGTGTTCAACCAAAGGAAATCCTGCAAATGTCATTCCGCTTTGATTGATACTCTTCGTAACTCCGCTTCTAGCAGCCATAGTCGTAAAAGGAGCTATGCTTAAATGACCTGCCGTAGCGCTCTGCCCGCCCATCACTACATTTCTTCCCATCGTAGTCGAACCTGAAATTCCGGCTTGAGCGACAAGAACGGAGTGTTCTCCAATAATACAGTTATGCCCGATTTGAACAAGATTGTCAATTCTAACGCCGTGTTTTATGAGCGTTGTTCCAAAAGCGGCTCTATCTATCGTAGTTGAACTGCCGATTTCAACATTATCTTCTACTACAACATTGCCGTTTTGATAAATTTTTCTATGCTCACCGAGTCTATTTGTCGCAAAACCGAAACCGTCGCTTCCGATTGTCGTATTTGCATGGATGATGCAATCACTCCCTACCCTGCAATCTCTATAAATAGTTACGCTCGGGTATAGTATCGTGTTATCGCCGATTAGAGCATTTGCACCTATGTAAACATGTGCCATAATCGTACAATTTTTGCCGATTACCGCACCTTTTGCAATCTCGGCTTTTGGCGAGACAATCGTGCCTTCGCCTATCTGAGGTTCTGCAAGAGTAGCATCTTCAATAGGTGGAGCAAAATATTTTGATAGCGTTGCCATCTCCCAGTAAGGACTCTCAACCACTAAAGCCACACAACCCTCAGGAACAAACTCTTTTGTCTGTTTATCGACTATAATCGCACCTGCATTTGAATTTTGAATATCTTTTATATATTTTGAGTTTGAAACAAAAGATATCTCACTCTTTGAGGCATCTCTTAAAGTATTCATCTTCATTACTTCAAAACTCTCACCCACAAAATCGCTATTTATTATTTTAGCACACTCTCTTAAATCCATCATTTTACTCCTGTAACTTACCTATCCTTGCTTGAAGCCTCTTCCAATCTCTATGATTCATAAGCGGATAACCGCTGTAAACCCCTCCGCTCTCTGCAATGCTTTTTGTAACACCGCTTCTGGCGGTAAAAGTAGAAAACGGCGCTATATCTATATGGTCGCTAAAAGCGCTCTGTCCGCTTACGACACAGTTGCGACCCAGTTTAGTCGAACCGCCAACCCCTGTTTGCGCTACAAAGATACAATGCTCACCGATATCACAGTTATGTGCAATATGAATAAAGTTGTCTATCTTTGTCCCTTTTCTGATTATAGTGGAGTTAAAAACGGCTCTGTCAATTGCACAGTTAGCACCGATTTCTACGCTATCTTCTATAATGACATTTCCGTTTTGGTATATTTTGATATGCTCGCCCTCTTTTGTATGAGAAAAGCCAAATCCATCAGCCCCGATAACCGTTCCTGAATGAATAATACAATCTCTTCCTATAATGCAGTCTCTGTAAATAGTTACATTCGGATATATGATTGTATTGTCATTCACTTGCACATTCGTGCCTATGTAAGCGCCTGCCATTACGGTTACATTTGAGCCGATAATCGCGCCGTTTTCGACTTTTGCCATAGTGTCTACATAGCTGTTTTTGCCTACTAGCGCTTGCGGAAGTTGCGGTTCTATGGGTTTTTTATAAAAGAGTTTTGTAATATAAGCCATTGAAATTGATACATCGTCGCAAACTATGTATGAAGAGTCTTTAGGAAGAAACTCCACTAAAGCATCGGTTATGAGATATGCTTTTGCCTTTGAAGATAATAATTTGGAAGCGTATTTTTTATGCACTGCAAAAGTCAACTGCGAGGGTGAAGATAAATCAAGCTCATTCATAGAGTCTATCTCTAAATCTTCACCGAAATATTGGAGTTTTAGATGCGAAGCAACATCGCTAAATAGCACTTGCTTTATCTCTCTAGTGCTACGGCACCGCTTCTTACAATCTCTTTTGGATTGTACTTGCTAATTATTTTGAGTAGGTTTTCAACTCTTTTTGGCTCATCTGCAACCATTGCGATAAATACATTATCTCCGACATTGACGATTTTACCGTTGTAAGCGGCACATAAAGTAGCGATATCCGTAATATTTTCAGATATAGGAAACTTCATTAAAGCCATCTCTTTTTCAACCAAATCGGCATGCTCATAAACTTTTAAAACAGGTATAAGCTTATGAAGCTGTTTTGTTATCTGCTCAATCACTCTAATAGAACCTGAGGTAACTATTGTAAGCCTTGAGTATTTGCTATCTGGAATCGGAGCAACAGTTAAAGATGTGATGTTGTAACCGCGACCCGAAAAAAGATCCGTAATACGAGAAAGCACGCTTGCTTCATTTACGACGATTACAGAGATAACTCTTCTTGCGCTTTCATCTTGCATTATTTTTTCTCCTTTTTCTCTAATAACATCATATTAAACAGTGAACCGCCGGCAGGTACCATAGGCATAACATTCTCTAATCTCTCTACAATAACTTCTATAAAAGTAACTATGTTTTTCTCAACCGCATCTCTTAGTGCCGCGTCAAACTCCTCTTTTGTATGGACTCTGTAGCCTATACCGCCGAAAGCCTCTGCAAGTTTTACAAAATCAGGTTGAACGCTTAAATCAGTTTCGCTATGTCTTTTGTTATAAAAAAGCGTTTGCCACTGACGAACCATCCCAAGATAATTATTATTTAGTATGATGTTAATTACCGGTATTTTTTTCTCAACCGCAGTCATTAACTCCTGACAATTCATCAAAATCGAACCGTCTCCCGTAAAGTTTATACTTATCTTATCGGGTGAAGCTACTTTTACACCCATAGCCGCCGGAAAACCAAAGCCCATTGTTCCAAGACCGCCGGAACTTATAAATTGGCGTGGGCGAGTAAACGGATAGAATTGCGCTGTCCACATCTGGTGCTGTCCGACATCCGTTGAAATATTTGCACCGTCTCCTAAAAGTTCGCCTACTCGCTGAATTACCCATTGCGGTTTGAGTCTGTCCGTATCTTCATGATATGTTAGTGGATGAAGCTCATCAAAATTTCTTATGGTTTCTCTCCAAGCTTCATACTTTGCCGGATTGATTAGAGGTATTGATTCCAACATCTCTTTTACAACATTTTTAACATCGCCGACAATCGGAAAATCGGCTTTTACGAGTTTTGAGATGCTAGCCGGATCAATATCTACATGTATAACGCCTGCATTTTTAGCAAATTCAGCTAATTTACCCGTTACTCTATCATCAAATCTGGCACCCAAGCCTATAACCAAATCCGTCTCGCTCATAGCCATATTTGCGGCATACGAACCGTGCATACCAAGCATAGAGATTAAGAGCTCATCATCATAAGAGAGCGTTCCTCTAGCCATAAATGTCTCAACGGCAGGAATTCCCGTGGCATGAACCAACTCTCTGACTTCATAAGCCGCATTTGAGTTTATGATACCCCCACCGAGATAAAAGAGAGGTCTTTTTGATTTAGCAATCGCTTCCATCGCTTTTTTAATTTGACGAGGATTGCCCTTTACATGCGGCTTATAAGTTTCAAGATTTAACTCAATTGAGTAGTCAAATTCAGCAATTTGAGCAGTTACATCTTTTGGAATATCTACATGAACGGGACCCGGTCTGCCGCTTGCTGCTATATAAAACGCCTCTTTTA
>CAYHRD010000020.1:0-18232 GCA_964358925.1 uncultured Sulfurimonas sp. | reverse complement strand
ATTCCTGCAGTTGAAAAAGGTTGTGCTGAAACTATGAGTAACGGTGTTCTTGCGGGTTACCCGATGGAAGACATCGATATTACGCTATATTACGGTTCATACCATGAGGTTGACTCAAATGAGATGGCATTTAAACTTGCCGCATCAATGGGTTTCAAAGAGGGTTGTAGAAAAGCAAAACCTGCGATTTTAGAGCCATTAATGAAAGTTGAAGTTGAAGTTCCTGAAGATTATATGGGCGATGGTATCGGTGACCTTAACCGTCGTCGTGGACAAATCAGCGCAATGGGCGATAGAAGCGGAAACAAAATTGTTGATGCGTTCGTTCCACTTGCTGAGATGTTCGGTTACTCAACGGATCTTCGTTCTGCAACTCAAGGTAGAGCAACATATTCTATGGAATTTGACCATTATGAGGAAGTTCCGAGAAATGTATCTGAAGAGATCATCAAAAAGAGAAACGGTTAAACAAATTTATAGTACTTTCCTTTTGGGAAGTACTATCTACCTACTACATAAATAAATCAAAGCCCTTAAATTATTTTACTTTGTTTCTGTTTTTTAAATGAAGCAGATATTTAACTATCAATCTTAAGAAACTAATAACGACATATACCACGGAAGTCCATAGTAACGGATGAAGATAGTTCCCTTTTTCTGCCATTAAACCAACTCTCTCTAAAGGAGAATTTAGTAAATCCGAGTGTTGCAAAACCGCTAAAACAAGCAGTATAAGTGTGAAGTATGTGAGTTCTGTTTTTATCTTTTTAAGCATAGCGAGATTATATCTATAAAAAATTAAAAATTAAAAAAATATATCTTAAAAAATTAAAAAAAGCAGTAGTGATATATCTTTTCGCAACACTTTTGTCTAGTAAACCCATCTCTGTTCTTCATATATATCGGGTTTGCCTTGCAAAGTTAGATATGGTTTATATTCGGATTTGTACGAGAGAGACGGACAATCTTTTACATAGTAACCTAAATAAACCCATTTTTTTTGAGATTTTCTTGCAAATAGTATTTGATTATAAAGAGATAGTTTGCCGAGTGAGTACTCTTGATAATCAGGGTCATAGTAGAAATAGATAGATGAAATGCCGTCTTCTAAGATATCAATTAAATCAACACCGATAAGCTTGTTGTCCATAAAATATAAAACTTCATATCCAAAATCGTTAGGGGCATCTACAAAAGAGCTATAATAGTTTTGCGGCGTTGTAGGACTATATTCCCATCCTTTTTTATCTTTCATAAAAAGATGATATTTTTCAAAAAGTAAAAGATGTTCCTTTGTCATAGAAGGTTTTTGAATATAACTTTTTATATTTGCGGCTTTATTGATAACTCTTTTTCGTGATTTTGTAAACTCAAAATTTTCTACCTCAATTTTTATGCTTTTACATTCGTCACATACGGCACATACAGGTCTAAAATACATTTTGCCGAATCTTCTATATCCTCTTTCTATCAACTTTTGGCAGAAAGCGGCAGAGCAGTTTTCAATCGCCTTATAGTGTGTTGTTTGATTTTTATCCGACAAATATGAGCATTTGCTATCGACTCTAAACTCTTTAAGTATATTCATACAGGAAGTTTGACATAATTTCCTTTATAAAAAGGTGCTTTATGAGAGAGATATTTATAAAAAATAGAATAATTATTTTTAGAACATTAGGTTTGGCTATGTTGCTTATCGGTTTTACGGTACATATTTGGGTTTCCCCAAAAGAGGTGTTAATCGAAAATGAGATTGCAGCTGCCAATGTTGCCAGAATGGAAGCAAGTGCGGCTGTCCGTAGAGTAAGTAAAAAAGAGGCTCCAAAATCGGAAGCTTCTAAATTTATTGAAGAGTTAGAAAACGCTCAAAATGAGCAAATACAATATCTAACCATGCTAAGCATGGCTTTAGGAGTCGGGTTGTTAGCTTATAGTTTTATGCCTAAGAACGATTCTCTAAAGAAACCGTTATGAACGGTTTTGAGCAATAAGAACATCTTCAATCATTCTATCTATATCACCGTCTAGTATTGCGCTTATGTTTGAGTATGCTTCATTGCTTCTTGTATCTTTTATCTGTTGATACGGCTGCATTACATAGGAGCGAATCTGATGGCCCCAGCCTATTTCGCTTTTAGCAATTCCTGCAGTTAGTGCTTTTTGGGCTTCAAGCTCCAGTTCATAGAGTCGTGATTTTAGCATTTTCATAGCCGTTGCTTTATTTTTATGCTGGCTTCTGTCATTTTGGCACTGAACAACTACATTTGTCTTGATGTGTGTTATACGGATTGCCGATTCTGTTTTATTGACATGTTGTCCGCCTGCACCGCTTGAGCGGTAGGTGTCGATACGAATATCTCTATCTTCTATCTCTATATTTATATCGTCATCTACTTCAGGAGAGACCATAACAGAGCTAAATGATGTATGTCTTTTGGCATTAGAGTCAAAAGGCGAGATACGAACAAGTCTGTGAATGCCATTCTCTACTTTTAAGTATCCGTAAGCATTTTCACCTGTTATAAGAAGAGAAACATCTTTAATGCCTGCCTCATCTCCTGCTTGATAATCCAGTACTTCAACACTCCATCCGCGTCTTTCGGCAAATCTTTTATACATTCTAAGGAGCATAGAAGCCCAATCTTGCGATTCTGTGCCGCCGGCTCCGGGATGAATGGAGAGAATGGCATTATTAGCATCAGTCTCTTCGCTTAAAAGAACTTCTATCTCCATATTTCGTATAAGATTTTCTAGTTCTTCCGCACTCTTGAAACATTCGTTAATAGAATCTTCGTCGTTTTCCTCTTTCGCCATTTCGTAAAGCTCTTTGGCATCCTCAAGAGCGTTTTTTGCAAGACTGTATTTTTTTAGTTTGCGTTCACATTGAGTCTTCTCTTTTTGGATAACTGCCGCATAAGCCGCATCGTTCCAAAAATCTTGCGAATTCTCCAATTCCGTGATTTCATCTAGGCGTGCTTTAAGTTTATCAGGCTCTACAACACCCGTAATATTGCTCATTTTTTTTGAAATATTCTTTAAAAGTTCTGTATATTCGTAATTATCCATATAATCAATCCAATAGTGTATAATTGCGATTATATTAAATTGAGGCTTAAAATGAAGATTATTTCTAGTCCATTAGAATTAAAAAATTATTTAAAAAATAAAAATCAAACTATCGGTTTTGTTCCGACTATGGGCGCTTTGCATGAAGGTCATATATCGCTTATAAAAAAAGCAAAAGAGCAAAATGCACTTGTCGTAGTCTCTATATTTTTAAACCCGACGCAGTTTTTAAAAGGTGAAGATTTAGATAACTATCCTAAGAAGGATGAGGCAGATAAAAAGATATGCGAATTAAGCGGTGTCGATGTTCTGTTTTTTCCGCAAGTTGAAGATATCTACGGCATAGACGAAGTTAGTATGCTTGCTCCAAAAGTTAGAGGTTTCGTTTTAGAGGGAGCTAGTCGCCCATCACATTTTAACGGTGTTTTAACGGTTGTAATGAAACTTTTAAATATAGTAAATCCTACAAAAGCATACTTTGGCAAGAAAGATGCGCAACAGCTAAATCTTATATCTTTAATGGTAAAACAGTTTTTTATGGATGTAGAGATAGTTCCGGTTGATACGGTCAGAGAAAAAGATGGATTGGCTCTTAGCAGTAGAAATGTCTACTTAACACCGCAAGAGAGAGAAGAAGCACTCAAAATCCCGTCTTCTCTGCGTAGTGCAACTGTTATGGTAACTAGAGGAGTTCTTAACTCTAAAGAGATAACATCCAATATGAGAGAAATTTTAGCACCGTTAGAGATTTTTTATGTAGAAATTTTAGATCGTGAATTTAACCGACTTTTGGATGTAGAGATAGGAAATACGATTATTTTGGTTGAAGTAAAAGTAGGGACTACAAGATTACTTGACAATATTTGGCTTTGAGGAGTTGTCATCAGCGATAGCAGGTTTTAAGTAATTTTCTTCAATTAGAATATCAAGTGTTTTTTTAAAGACCGGCACGGCTGTTTGAGCGGCAAATTGGCTTTTTTTAGGTCTTATTACAATCGCGCCGATTGTATATCTGGTCGTTTTATCGTTGGCAAAGCCGATAAAAGCGGTATTGTATTCATTGACATATTGACCGTCTTCAACTAGGTGAGCCGTTCCGGTTTTACCGCCTATCTCTAAGCCTGCTGTTTTTGCTTTTGTTCCCGTACCTTCATTTACGGTTTTTATAAGAATATCTTTCATTCTCTGCGCGGTTGAACTTTTTATAACTTGAATCTGTTCTTCATTTGGAATTTTCAACTCTTTTCTATGTCCGTCTATAAAACAGTCCACTATTTTTGGGGTTACCATTCTCCCGTTGTTATTAAAGGCACTATACGCTTTGATAAGCTGCATAAGATTTACACGCATACCGTATCCGTATGAGCAGGTAGCTTTATAAATCTCATTGTTAAGCTGTAATGAATCGGGAATAGAACCGACTCTTTCATATATAAGGTCAGGCGTAGAGGCCGTAGAAAAACCAAAGTTTATAAGTCCTTGATTGAAATCAGTTCCTGAGAGTTTTTGTGCAAGTTGGGCAATACCGACATTTGATGAGTGGATGATAACATTTTCAGCACTTAGCCAATCAAATTTGTGTTCATCCGTTATAACTTTTTTTCCGATTTGGTAGCGTCCGTAGTGCCCGTTTATCATATCGTAAGGATTTACAAGCCCTTTATCTAAAAGAATCGAAAAAGTAATAGTTTTAATAACGCTTCCCGGTTCAAAACTATACTCAATCATATTGCTGTTTAGAGACGGAAAATCTTCTGTTTGTATTGATTTGGGTAAAAATCTATTTGAGCTTGCCATAGTAATGACTTTGCCGTTTGCAGAGTTCATTACTACGACCATCGCCTCTCTAGCATTTAACTCCGCTCTCATATTGTCAAGCATTTTTTCTACTCGTATTTGAAGTTCAATAGGGATATTTAGTTTTACATCAAGACCGTTGATTTCAGGCTTTGTGAAGCTGTCTCTATTTAAGATAATATAACCGTTTACATCTCTTGGACCTTGGCTTATCTCGTCTTGTTTTGCTTGCAGCTCAGTTTCAAATCTTTTTTCTATACCTTTGACGCCTTTTGTATATGTATATCCATCCTCTTCTACTTTGTGAGGATAGCCTATGATGGGAGTTAAAAGTTTGTCATAAGCATACTCTCTGCTCTCTCCGCTCTCAATGATATTTAATCCATGCAGCGTTGTTTTGCCGGTGATAGAGTTTTTTCTTTCAATAAAAACTTTAAGTCTTCTAAGTTCATAAGCGAGCTGTTTTAAGTATTGTGCCTGTTTTTCAGGGATGTTGTAGCTAAGAACCACTACCCCGTTTTGTTTTTTTAGTTTATCCTCAATCTCTTTTGCATCAATTCCGGAGTAGATACTAAAGAGTTCTACAAACAGGTCTTTTTTTTCAGGGTCTATATAGTAGCTATTTACAACGGCTTTATAAAGTTTTATCGTGGTTGCCAAATGAAAACCGTCTGCACTGATAATGGAGCCTCTGGTAGCTTTTGAGCTCTCTTTTGTGTACAAGGAGGGTAAATCACGGGATTTTAGGGTCGTAAGAAGCATTACGCCTAAAAATATTAAAAAACCAAACACAATTAACGAATAGAGAAGAAATATTTTTTTGCTTTTGTTTTGGTTATTCATACTTTAATTATCTTAATTTTTAAAAAGAATTATAGCATTTTAACTTTAGTTTATGTTGTCACGGGAAAGTATGGTTAGATTAAGATTAGATTGCTTCACTTCGTTCGCAATGACTGTTATTGAGATTACTGCGCTTGCATTAAAATTGCCACCCTTGTCATTGCGAGCGAAGCGCGGCAATCTAAATACAAATTAATTACAGTTGTGTTCTACCCAGTTCTTTATAAGCACTTAGGGCTTTATTTCTAATCTCTAGCATAAGCTTCATACTTGTTTCGGCTTTTCCGATGGCAAGGGCTGCTTGATGCAGGTCTTTTACCTGCCCCGTCGCCATATCGCCTATAGAATTTTCACTTGTCTTTTGAAGATCATTGACTTCGTTTATAGCGGATTTTAAATGTTTGGCAAAATCTCCGCCGCCCTCTATACCGTCTATCTTGCTTTTTTGTTTTAGTAAGTCGGCTGTTGAAGCGCCTACTATACTCTCAATACTACTCATAATCTACCTCTATTATTGTAACAGTGAAATTGCACTGTTTGCTATATTTTTTGAACTCTCAAAAGCTGCCACATTTGCTTGGTAAGAGCGAGTTGCTTCTACTAAATCGGCCATTTCGATAACGGGATTAACATTTGGATATGCAACATATCCGTTTGCGTCCGCATCCGGATGAGCCGGGTCATACTTCATTTTCGGCTCTCTGTCGTCTCTTGATATTTTATCAACTACTACGCTCATTATAGCAGGATTGACCTTTTTACCAAAATCGCCTTCATTTAGAGGGTCTTCGTACTTTGCGCTTTGTGATATATTTTCAAGTGCTTTGTTAAACTCTTGATTAAAATCTATCGCTTTAAACACAACCTCTTTTCTTCTGTAAGGTCCGCCTTCGTCCGTTCTTGTCGTTTGGGCGTTTGCTATGTTTTGAGAGATTGTGTTTACGCGAACTCGCTGAGCAGAAAGCCCGTAACCGCTGATATCAAAACTATTTAAAAAATTACTCATTTTTTAATCCTTAACTAATTTTTGAAGATGCATCTATAACGCTTCTGTAAATTCCCGTATCTTTTTTGATGGCGTTTACCAAAGCGTTAAACATAACCGAGTTTTTACTCATCTCCGTCGTCTCAACATCCAAATCCACGCTATTACCGTCATTTCTAGCCATATGACCATCTCTGAAAAATGTTTTAGCTTTAAGTGAACTCTGCTCATCTTGAAGTGCCAAATGTGCCGAGCTTGTTTGAGCCATTTGAAGTTTTGGGCTGTTTTGATTTAGAACTTTGGCTTTTTCTGTTGCCAATGCATCTTCAAATCGTACATCTCTGGGTCTATAAAAAGGAGTATCTGCATTTGCGATATTTGAAGATATCACATCCTGACGCACGGCTCTATAATCAAGCGCTTTTGCGGCTAGTGCGTGTGTTGCAGAAATATCCATACTCATCTTAACTCCTTTAGATAACTATTACAAGCAATTTTAGTTCCAATATGGATTTTCATTTTTATACCGCAATGGTATTTCTAAAAGAGAGCTTTTAGACTGCCGCGCTTCGCTTGCAGTGACGGGATTTGTCATTGAGATTGCCTTCTTGTCATTGCGAGCGAAGCGCGGCAATCTCAGTGACAAGCGCGGCAATCTAATTTTTTTGGATATGCCCTTAAGCCATAATTAATCTTATATACTTCATAATGTTTACTAAGGTTATTAGAGTAACCAAACTTTATATTTACAAGGAGTTCTTATGAAAAGAGCTGGTTTTACTATGATTGAGTTAATCTTCGTTATCGTTATCTTAGGTATTTTGGCTGCGGTTGCTATTCCAAGACTTGCTGCAACTCGTGATGATGCGAGAATCTCGGGAGAGGTTGCGAGTGCAGCTACGGCAATTAAAAATCTTGGTGCAGAATTTACTGCGCAAGGTAATTTTGTTAATTATACCGTAGCTAATGCACAGGCTACGGTGAATTGTATTACCCTTACGATGAATGGTGCTTCTACTGATGGCAATGTGTCAGTAGCGCCTACTATTAGTGATGCAACGCAATGTCCTACTACCATTGATGATGCGGTGTGGGGTAGATTAGTTGAAAATGGTGTACTTGGCGGAACCGTAGCTGTTCCAACAGCTAGAACTTTTATATTTGGCGGAACTAGCGTGGTTAGATAGACAATTCTCTCATTCCCACATAAAATGTGGGAATAAATACAATAATAATCATTTTCAAGTTATTTTCGAATAATTTTAAAGTTATTATTTAAGGGTTTTTTATGAAATTCTCTCGCGCATTTACGATGGTAGAGATGGTCTTTGTTATAGTAGTGCTTGGTATTTTAGCCGCTATCGCAGTTCCTAGAATGGCTGCAACTAGAGCTGATGCGGAGATTACAAAAGGGCGTGCGGATATTGCTTCCGTTCGTTCCGGTATCGTTAGTGAGAGACAAGGCAGGCTGATACAAGGGCAAACTAGTTGGATTACAGCGGCTAACTTAGATAGCGGCGGTCTTTTTGGCGGTGTGCTTATGTACCCTGTGGCAAATGAATCAGGTAAAAACGGAAAATGGAGCGCAACTGCAGGAAGCGGCACTTATGTTTTTAGAGCAAACAATGTAAGTACTACTTTTACTTACTATCCTGCTGATTCAGGTTCAAATAAAGCGGGGACTTTTACATGTGCGGCAGGTTCCGGTAATTGCGATATTTTGACTAATTGATGAGTTCCAAATGATTGATAAAAAAATAATAGAGCAGATAAAATTTTTAAAAAACCTGCTTCGCGGTGACGGTTTTATCATAGACGGTATTTTTGGCTCTTATGCCAGAGATGAGAGTAATTTACAAAGCGATATAGACATCTTGTATCATCTTGAAAATAGTTTTTATGAGCAAAACGGAGGATTTGCAGGCTTTAAAAAACTTGAAGAAATTAAAAATTTTATGAGTAAAACGCTAGAGAAAAAAGTAGATATCGCACCTAAAAACAATCTCTCAAAAACTGCACAAAGGTATATATTGAGTGAAGTCGTTTATGTCTAAAAAATCACTTAATGCAAAAATTGATTTTATGCTTGAAATGTGCGAAAATATAGAAGAGATTACTAAACGACATTGCGGAATAGTTAAGACACTTGAAGATTTTGAAGGGCAGATGGCAGTGCTAATGGGTCTTTCACAAATTGGCGAAACTTTAAAAAAGCTAGATGATGAAATCGTTGTAAAGTATGATTTAGTTAAAGATAAAGAGGGTGCTTACTATACAAGAAACTACATAGTTCATGATTATGAAGGTGTTGATTTAGGATTTATAGAAAATATTTTAAGAGTTTATTTGCCAACTCTTAAAAATAAAATAGTTTCTATGCAGAATGATTATAATTAAGTAATTATTTTTTTTAACTAAAACGATAATCCTTGAACTACTACAACATCACACTAATCAACTCACCCTTAGAACCGTTTACTTACCAAAGCCCAAAAATCATAGATATCGGTATAAAAGTAAAAGTAAAAGTTAGAAATAGAGAAGTTGACGGTGTTGTTGTTCTCAAATGTGATGAGCCGTCGTTTGAGTGTTTAGAAATTTTAGAAGTTTATGACTCCGTTTACTCAGCAAAACAGCTTGAGTTAGCAAAGTTTATCTCTACATACTACTTTTGTTCACTCGGTGAAGCGCTTGGGCTTATGACGGGTTATGAAAAAGGAGACTGCCGCGTCGCTTCGTTCCTCGCAGTGACAGAAGAGTTTCTGGATGGCAAACACCCAGTCATTGCGAGCGAAGCGCGGCAATCTCAAAAATCCTGTCGAGTCGCTTATGCTCCTCGCAGTGACATAATGCTCTCAGACAAACAAAACGAAGCGTTAGAATTTTTAAAACAGCATAAAATTTCTCTGCTTTTTGGCGATACCGGCAGTGGAAAAACTGAAATATATATGAAGTACTTTGAAGAGATGATAGAACAAAAAAAACGCGCTATTTTTCTTATGCCGGAGATTTCACTTACTCCGCAGATGAGCAAAAGACTAAAAATACATTTTGGTGAGAGTGTAGTTATGTGGCACTCAAAACTCACACCTAAACAAAAAAAAGACGCACTCGGCAAGATTTATGACGGGAGTGCCAAGATAATCGCCGGTCCCCGTTCTGCTCTCTTTTTGCCTATAAAAGATTTGGGGTTAATCGTAGTCGACGAAGAGCATGACGAGAGTTACAAATCATCTTCAAGACCTCGTTACAATGCAAGAGATATAGCGATATATATGGGAAAACTCTATGATATCCCTGTTGTTTTGGGAAGTGCAACACCGTCTTTAACTACTTATGTAAAGTTTCCGCATATAAGATTAAAGGGCGGGTATTTTAGTTCTAAAAAAGAGTTTGTTTATGAGCGAAGCGTTGAGAGCCTTTCACCTATGGTTATGGAGAGTTTAAAGAAAAGTTTAGAAAAAAAAGAGCAAGCAATACTCTTTCTTCCTACTCGTGCAAATTTTAAGTATCTTATTTGCGCAGATTGCGGGCATACGCATAAATGCGCCTTTTGCAGTGTAGGGATGAGTATACATCAAAAAACGCGCTCTCTTAGATGTCACTACTGTAATTTTGCCGTAGCTATACCGCAAGAGTGTTTTGAATGTAAAAGTTCAAATCTTACAAGTTCAAGACTTGGAACCGCGGAGGCTACTCAAAATATAAGAGAAGAGTTTGACGGAGCAAGAGTAGAACAGTTTGACAGAGATGTGATAACCACGGCAAATAAGCTTAAAGCGGCACTCAAGAGTTTTAACGACAGAGAGATAGATATTCTTGTCGGAACGCAGATGATAAGCAAAGGGCATGATTACCACGGAGTGACTTTGGCGGTGGTTTTGGGTATGGATAATATGTTAAATATGAGTGATTACAGAGCCAGAGAAAAAGCACTTTCAACTCTCATTCAAGTAGCGGGCAGAAGCGGGCGGAAAGAGAGTGCCAAGGTTTTAGTGCAGAGCTTTAATGAAGAGTTTTTTAAGGAGTATGTTGATAAATATGAGGAGTTTTTAGAGGATGAAAAAGAGTATCGCAAAGAGCTTTATCCGCCATATAAAAAGCTTTGCCGCATACTTTTTTCGCATAAAAACGGCATAAAAGCTCAGGATGCAATGAATGAGATGCTTGGCTGCTTGCAAAAAAATTCAAGTGTTGAAGTGGTCGGATTCGGTAAATGTGCCATCGAGAGGGTTGCGGATAAGTATAGGTTTGAGATACTGCTCAGAGCCGATAAAAGCACGGATATCATAAAAGCCATCTCTGTCTGCAGGGTTGATTTGGCGGAGATAGATATGGATCCCGTTGAATTTTCATAATAATTTTAAGAATTGTCAGAGGTATCTTGAAGTTTGTCTTGTACGCAACTTCCTCCGTTGTTAAAGTAGCAAGTTGTGTCCAAATTGGACTCTTTTTCAAACTTTGTCTCATTTTTAATATGTAAATCTATACTCTGCTTATAATTTGATTTAAGTTTTAAGAATGCAGATTGCTCCCTTCCTTGAAGTTTTTTGGTAGCGACTTGAACGACTCTTAATGGGTCAATTGCATCTTTATCTTTGTAGAGTCCAAAGTGAAGATGCGGACCTGTTGAGAGTCCGGTGCTTCCTACATAAGCTATGATTTCTCCTTTTTTTACGCCAAAACCGCTTCTTACTCCTTTTTTAAAAGAGTTTAAATGTGCATAAAGGGTTAGGTAGTCATCGCTGTGCTGTATTTTTATCATATTGCCGTAGCCTCTTGATTCGCCTACAAAAACAATTTTTCCGTCTCCCGCAGCCATAACCGGAGTTCCGCTGCTCGCCGCATAATCAACACCGAGATGAGCACGATATTTGTTTAAAATCGGATGAAATCTTTTTTTTGTAAATTCTGACGATATACGGGAATTTCTAACGGGTGTTGCAAGTAAAAACTCTTCAAGTTCGTTTCCGTCTTCATTATAAAATCTATCGTCGTCATTTAGGTAGATAAAGTTTTTTTTGCCGTTCATCTCAATCATGGCAACTTTTAATCTCGGCATAGAAAAAGGTTTTCCCAAACGATACTTTTGTTCATATATCATAGCAAGAGTATCTCCTTTTTTAAGGTCTCTTTTAAAGTTGAGCGAGCTTTTAAAACTGTTTACAAATATTGTTGCAAGTTTTTTTGAACCGGTCTCTTTTATGATATCCAGATACGGTGAGTGGTCTATTTTTAGGACAAAAGCTTCAGTCCTCATTTCACTTACGATAGGGATAGTTTCAAAAAAATAATTTTTGTCGTGTTTGTATATGTGGATTTGCAGCTCATCGTTAAGAGGTATAAATATTTGAGAAAGTTCTCCGGCGTCATTCTTTGATACATGGTAGTGAACACCGGACATAATCTCTTCGGTCAGTTGCTGCTCATCTTCATCCAACTTATAATAAAGAGGCTTTAGAGGGAGTTTGTTTCTTTCTAAAAAAGATAGGTAAGTTTCACCGTCTTTCCAACGAAAAGTCTCAACTTGTGAACCAAAAAGAGATGCTGTGAATAAAAAAAGTATAAAAAGTAGTTTCATAACATCTAACCATAACCATAAATTTTAAAAATAATTCTAAAACTCTAACAAAATTTGCCTTAGTATGAGGTTTGTTTGCTATAATCGCACTATATTATTTACAGAGTGGAAGAAAATGAAGCAAATTTTTTTATTGTTCGTTATAGCTTTAGAGCTTTTTGGAGCGGCAGTGAAGTCTCCTATTGTCGGAATAAACGAGGATGCAACCGAGGTTACGATAAAAGTTGAAAATATTGATGTCGGAGTGAGCGGTTTTATTATTCATGAAATTGATAAAGAACATACGATTATTTTGAAAAATGCGGTAGTGACGAGTTATGATAAAAACACTCAGACAGCCAAAGTTGCAATGAGCGAATTTAATGCACTGAGCAATAACGCGCTACCTAACGGCAAATGGGAAGTAAAAGTCGGAGATACGGCTGTTTTGGCTTTTGGGTATACGAGAGGATTATTGATAGCGCCTAGTGAAGAGATATACTATAGAATAACAAAAAATTCTAAGCTTCAATGGGTACATCCTGACCTTTTTGCAACTACTCTTTCGTTTAATGGACACCCTACACCGCTTAGAAAAGATTTTGACGAGATGAGTACTAAGAGTTCTATCGGTTTAGTTTTCATATACCTAGATGGCAGAGTTTTTACTCTTGATGCAAAAAGTTTTAAAATCTTAACTATTACGGATGCAAAACTTGAGCAAAAAGATGTTAATTTACCGTTTTATACAAGAGTGCCGGAGATAGATTCTTCGTGGTGGAAATGGTTTGTAGAGGGAAATAGCAAGCTTAAGGATTACGAGCCGCACTACTATAAGCTTATAATAAAAGCAAATCCGCAGAACAAAGCACTTTACGAAATAGTAAAAAACTCTAACGAGAAGCTGCATAACTTACTTAAAGAATTTAAGATAAAGGAGTAGAAGATGATTGATTCTAAACATTTAGCACATTTTAGCGACATTGTAGGAAGTGAAAATATTTATAGCGACAAAGCACACCTTATAGCTTACTCATACGATGCTACAAGAGAGCATTTTGAGCCGGATGCCGTTATATTTCCGCGAAATGAAGATGATATAAGCAAGATTTTAAAGTACTGTAATGAGCATAAAATTATTATTGTTCCTCGCGGTGCCGGAAGCGGTTTTACAGGCGGCGCACTTCCAAGCAGCGGCGGGATTGTTCTTGCTATGGAAAAACATATGAATAAAATCTTAGAGATTGATATGAAAAATATGGTTGCCGTAGTTCAACCGGGTGTTATCAATATGGATTTGCAAAAAGCCGTTGAAGAAGTCGGGCTTTTCTATCCGCCGGATCCGGCTAGCCAAGAGTACTCAAGTATCGGCGGAAATGTAAGCGAAAATGCCGGTGGAATGAGAGCTGCAAAGTACGGAATAACAAAAGATTATGTAATGGCTACTCGTGCTGTTTTACCAAACGGCGATATCATCAAAGCAGGAAAAAGAACCATAAAAGATGTGGCAGGTTATAACATCAGCGGAATTTTAATAGCGTCAGAGGGGACCTTGGCTGTTCTTAGCGAAATCACTCTAAGACTTATTCCAAAACCAAAACATACAAAAACTGCAATGGGAATTTTTAACAGCGTTCATGATGCTATGAATGCGGTTTATAAAACTATGGCAAGCGGAATTACGCCTGTTGCCATGGAGTTTTTGGACAATTTAACCATTCGCGCCGTTGAGCAGACTTTTAAAAAAGGGCTGCCTATTGATGCGGGTGCACTTTTAGTAACTGATGTCGACGGTAATTTAGAAGAGGATTTGAACTATCAACTTGCTCAAATAGAAAAAGTTTTTTTTGAAAACGGATGCAGTGAGTTTAAAATTGCAAAAGATGATAAAGAGGCAAAAGATATCTGGTTTGCAAGACGCAATGCTTCTCCCGCACTAAGTGTTTACGGAAGCAAAAAGCTCAATGAGGATGTAACGGTACCTCGCGCCGCATTGCCTGAACTCTTGGAGAGATTTTATGCCATAGCGGATAAATACAATATCAAAATTCCGTGTTTCGGTCACACGGGAGACGGTAATGTCCATACAAATGTTATGGTCGACGGCAAAGATCCCGAGCAGGTAAAAATCGCTTATCAAGCAATAGAAGAGGTGTTTCAAGCGACTATTGATTTGGGCGGAACTCTAAGCGGTGAACACGGCATAGGTCTTGCAAAAGCACCTTATATGAGAATGGCATTTACGGATGAAGAGATGAATCTGTTTAAATCAATAAAAAAAGCATTTGACCCAAACAATATCTTAAATCCTGCGAAAATGGGGCTTAATTGAAATAAGATGACAGATATAAAAAGCAAGATTAACAAGCTCTATCAGCAACTAAAGTTTTTTATAGCTATATTTGTGGATGAGGATCTTGCTTTTTATGCCGCCAGCCTTAGTTTTTACACCATTTTTACGATTATTCCGCTTCTTTTGATTATCCTTACTCTCTTTACTTCGATGCCTAGTTTCTCAGATTACTATATAAAGATTCAGGAGTTTATATTTTCAAATCTTATGCCCGTGAATTCTGAAGCTTTGATGGGGCATATAAACGGTTTTTTACAAAACTCGGTTGAGATGAGTATGATTAGTTTTGTTGTGGTTATCATCTCTTCGCTTCTCTTTTTTCAAAATTTTGAGTACATCGCAAATAAAATATTTCATGCAAAAAAAAGAGGTCTTTGGGACAGTGTGACAACATTTTGGACACTTTTAACTCTCACGCCGATAGGACTTGGGGTCTCTTTTTATATAACCGGATATGTGGCAAACTTAATGTCTAGCAGTGAATATACGGCAGATATAAACATCCTTGAATATACTCCGTATCTTATTATCTGGGTGCTCTTTTTTCTTATATTTCAAATCTCCGCAAATATGAAAATTTATGCAAAAGCATCGCTCATTAGCTCATTTATAACATCCATAGTATTTAGTATCGCTAAAAACGGGTTTATCTATTATGTTTTTTACAACAAATCATACGAAACAATTTACGGCTCGTTTTCGATTTTGATGTTTCTGTTCTTATGGATTTATGCTTCGTGGATTATATTTATTTACGGACTTAAATTATGCTACTTGATAAATAGCGTATACCAAAATAAAACTCGAGAAGACGATTAAAATTTGCATACCGATTTTACTCCATATAGCTGCAAAAGATATAATAGCATGAAGTAAAAAGAGATAAAGATTTAGTTCTACTTTTGCACCGTCTCTGCCTAAAACCAAAAGCCACTCCAAGAAAGAGTCAAAAAAATCTCCAAAACCGATAAAATGAAGAAGTATGCTTATGGGGTAAAAGGGAGTAAAGAGTATTGAGAGGATAATCGAGAGCGGATGGTAGATGCTGAAATTTTGAAAAATAAATAGCGAAACCGCTAGCATAAAGATGTATACAAGGACTGAAATACCCATAAGTTGCCAAAATGTGCTCCAGTTTTTAAAGTGGATAAGAAACAAAAATATATAAAAAACTCCGCCTGCAGAGAGCCAAAAACCAAGCGAAAAAGAGAGCCGAGGAAAAAATGCAAGAAGCAGTAAAATAGTCACAAGAAGCGTTTGCATAGAAAAAACTTCAACGCCTCTGTCATAAAGCACAAACCCGACTACAAACATTCCAAAAGAGCGGACTAGTGACGGAGGCGAATCTAAAAATAACATATATGCAAAAAGTACGCTCACAACGATGACAAAAAGGTCTATTTTTGAGTTTCTATAGGGAAAAAATCTATCTTGAAAAAATCTATAAATCGGACGAAGAAAAAAGTAGAGCAGAGCGCTTAAAATGCTAAGATGAAATCCGCTAATGGCTACTATGTGCGAGACTCCGAGATTTGAAAATGCATTTTGCGTATCTTTATCTACAGATTCGTTGGTATATAGCGCCTGATAGACATTTGCAATATTTTTGTTTTCATGCGCATTTGCGATAAAATCGTTTACTTTCTGCTTAGGAGCGCTGTTTTCTTTGATTTGTAAGAGTTTGCTGTTTGCATAAAATTGCGTTAGATATTCATAAAACCCTATTTCACCCATAAATATTTCAAGTTGAAGCTTTTTGCCTTTTACATCTTGAAGCGATTTTTTTGAAGTGGTGTGAAATGTCAGTCCGTCGTCACTTTTTAGTTTTAAAACCTGATATGTTTTACTCTCTTTTGTTTTTGTGTACTGCATCAAAACGGTTGCCTCAACAAGTGCCGAGTCAAAGCGAATGAACTCTTTATAATTTCTGTACTCTATAAAGAGTGAAAAAATGAGAATGAATGTGGAAGTTAAGAGGAAAAGAAAAAAGTCTCGTTTTTTTGTAAATAGCGAGACTTTTTCTATCATCTATTTAAAGTGGGGGCATCGATATAGTGTCGTTTGAGATGCTGATATTTGCCGAGCGGGTATCAACATTTTCATAAATAGTTTCTATCCCTTTTGCATAAGGAGTAGCATCAACAAATTTAGTTAATTTTTTCTGAAAAACAAGCTTTACATGCCCTGTCGGACCGTTTCTTTGCTTACCGATGATAATCTCAGCATCCTCTTCCTCTTTTTCTTGATAGGTCGGCTTAAACTCTTTACCCTCTGCTTTTGCCGCTTTTTCACGCTCTTTTTCCTCTTTGTAGAGGTAAACATCATCGCGGTAAACGAAAAGAATGATATCCGCATCCTGCTCAATCGAACCCGACTCTCTTATATCGCTAAGCATCGGTCTTTTGTCGTTTCTTGATTCAAGTCCGCGGTTAAGCTGAGAGAGCGCAACGATAGGCATATTTAGCTCACGGGCTAGCATCTTAAGTCCCCTAGACATCTCTGAAACCTGTAAGTGTCTGTCTTGAGTTCCTACACCGCTCATAATTTGGAGGTAGTCGATTACCGCTATTTCTATATCAGGGTGCTGATTTTTGAGTTTTCGTAGTTTTGAACGAAGTTGATTGATATTTATGCTTCCGTGATCATCGACATAAAGTTTGGCACTGTTCATTTTGTCAATCGCACTATTTAGCGAGTTCCACTGATCATCATTCATATCTCCGACACGAAGTTTTTGAAGAGGAATGGAAGTTTGGATGGATAGAAGTCTTAGCATTAGCTGTTCTGCCGGCATCTCAAGCGAGAAAAATGCTACACCTTTGCCTTTTGTGATGAGGTTGTTAACCGTGTTTAGTATAAAAGAAGTTTTCCCCATCGCCGGTCTTGCCGCAACTATTACCAAGTCGCCTTTTCCAAAACCCGTTGTCATTTTGTTTAGTTCATGAAATCCTGTATCAACTCCGACTAAAACACTATTGCCGCGAGATTTCATCTCTTTGATGTACTCCATAGTGTCATATGTCATCTTCGGGGAGTCTTTAAAATCGCTTGATTGGTTGTTTTGAGTTATTTCGTAAAGTTTTTTCTCAACGATATCTATAACATCCGCACCAGGCAGTTCTTCTTCAACTGTTACTCTTTTTATCTCGGTTGTAAGAGTTAAAAGATGGCGTTTGAGGGATTTGTCTCTTATCTCATCAACATAAGCTTTTGTGTTTGAGATGGGATTTGCAGAGAGGATTTCAAGCATAACGCTCTCATCAAATTTTTTCATTTTGATAAGCTCTTTTTTTATAAACTCCTCATCAATGGGCTGATCTTTTTGCAAAAGCAGAGTCATAACGCTAAAGATATCTTGATGGGCAGGAAGATAGAAATCATCTTTTCTTAGCTGTGTGCCAAGTTCATCAAATTGGCTCGGCTCAAAAACAATTGAGCTAAGTATTGAACGCTCAAAGGCTAAGTTATATAAATTTTCCTGCATCAGTTTATCTCTCTCGCCATCTTCTCGACTTCTTCCACGAATCTATCTACAAGCTCATCTTCATCAAGGTTTGCCACAACTTCGCCCTTTACCATAACAAGCCCTTTGCCTTTACCGTACGCAATCGCCACATCGGCATGGGCA
>CAYHRD010000019.1:0-18487 GCA_964358925.1 uncultured Sulfurimonas sp. | reverse complement strand
AAGTCCATAGAGATAACCGTTGTCTCACAGATATCTAGGTTGTTTACATCTTCGTTAAATCGTCTAGTCTCGGCAGCGCAAGTGTCTGTATCTAGTGAGGGAACTGTAACGATTAGTTGGATTTTATCTTTTGCTCCGCCAATTTCCACGCTCTTTAAGTCGGTTCCGACCGCGCTTACAACCGGTGCTTTATCGCCCACACCCACTGTATCTCCCGCTAAATTTACTACCGAACCTTTAAACATAGTTGTTTGCATACATACTCCTTTTTATTTATGTTATCATAAAATTTATGTAATTTGTCTTTTACCGCTCTGTTTTTGATTATAATTGCAAAAATTTAAATAACAATAAGTTGATATATGCAAAATCCTTTTGAATCCGGTCACATAAAAAATTATATACTTCTTTATGTCAGCGTAGTCGTTATTATGGTACTGTTTTTTATGGCAACAACTCTTTTTCATGATGTAAAAGATGTTGAGCAAAAAGTGTTTAGTACGGAAGCAAACGGCACAAAACAAGAAGATAAGAGAGAGTCAAATAAAGAGCAGGAGAGTTTAAAGGATAAGTTTAAACTCATGCAAAAGAGTTATTAATTTTCTTTTGTAATTATGTAGAGCTGTTCGTGATTTAGGCGTTTTAAGATGTCCATTACGCTTACGAAGTCTTGAAACTTTGACTCTTTGTCGCTTCTAAGAACAACCGTTTGCTCTTTTGGGATTGTGGAGAGTTTAGTCTCAAGCGTCTTTAAATCTACCTTCTCTTTTTCAATAAATAACTCGCCTTTACTGTTTACATATATGGTTATCTCTTTTTTACTATCCTCTTTTTTAGACGCTTTTGCCTCAGGAAGTTCAATTGGGATGATTCCTTGGTTTATAAAAGTGGCGGTTGTTAAAACCATAACTAAAAGTACAAGCATAATGTCGATAAAAGGAACGACATTTATCTCGTCAAATCTTTTTTTGGGTTTTTTAAATTTCGGCATATCGACTTACTTGCTCTGTTTGTCTTGTTTGATATCAAAAATAGTTAATATTTTTTCAACTTTGCGAAGCAAAAGCGTATATACAACGATAGCAGGCATAGCAACGATTAGTCCCATCGCAGTAGCTTTTAGTGCCATTGCAAGCCCTACCATGATTTTTTTGGCGTCAACCGCTCCCGTATCTCCCATTGAGTAAAAAGCAAGCATAATCCCGATAACAGTTCCTAAAAGACCAACATACGGAGCATTTGAACCTATAACGCTTATAACGCTTATATTGTCGGTTAAATCCATCTCTAATTTATCTCTGTTGTCATAATCATCAACGCGAACAGTGCTATAAAACATCATTCTCTCTATAAACAACCAAAGAGTAACGATACTCATAAGTATAAGAAGTCCCATGACTCCGTAATCTAACGCAATCTCTGCGTATGATAAAACATTTTTTTCCACTAATTTTCCTTAAATTTTAATATAACCGTCGTGCCGACTTCAGGTTTAGATTTTAACTTTAACAAGATTTTATTTGCATCACAAAATCTCTTCACCATACCAAGACCTATGCCGAAACCTCTCATGTTTTCATTGCTTTGGTAGTAGTCATCAAAGATTTTTAAAAGTTCCACTTCATCTATTCCGCAACCGTAATCATTTACATACAGCGTAAAATTTTGCAATTTTATATCAATTTTGTGAATATATAGTGAATATTTTACAGCATTATCTATAAGATTGTCAATTACTTTTGATAAGCCTACTTTATCATTGTTGATTTGTGTCGGAGTTAGAGCGAGATTAAACTCGACATTGGGAAATATCTGTTTAAAAAAATCAATCCTCTCTCTTATGAGCTCGTCAAGATAAATAGTCTCATATTTTACGCTTGAACTTTGCAGTTTTATCATATAATCAAGTTCGTTGTATCTCTGTTTTAGCATTTCACAAGCACTCTCTATTCTTGCAACTCTTTTTAAATCTTTATCGTTTGGAAGATTTTTTTTAAGCATATGAATATTTGCCATAATCGTGCTGATAGGAAGATTTAACTCGTGAAGAGTCTCTTTTGAGAGATTTTGAAGATTTGTAACATGTTCAAAGAGCGGATCTATGGAGAGTTTGGCGATAATAATTCCCGCAAAAGCAACTAAAATAAAGAGAATAAACAGCAGCAAAGAGGTATTTTGTATCTGCACGACCGTTACAAAATAGTATAAAATAGTTAAGATGGAGATAGCCGTAACCATATAGTATATAAATATAATAATACGAAGATTACGAAACAAGTTTATACCCTATACCGCGTACATTTTCTATGTTTATCTGCGGTACCAACTGCTTTATGCGGTTTATGTAAACTCTGAGTGCGCCGTCACTTCCGCCGTCACCACTGCTCCATAATTCGTCTAAGATTAGCTCTTTTGGTACGGTGTTGTTTGTATGCTTCATCAGCAAAGCAAGAAGATCATACTCTTTTTTTGAGAGGTCAAGCTCTTTCTTGTCATATAAGATACGCTTATGAATATCATCGTTGCATAGTAAGCCTATACATTCGACGGTATCCGGTTTTGATCTTTTTAAAAGCGCTTTTATGCGAAGCAGCAGCTCGTCTATATCAAAGGGTTTTGTTAAAAAATCGTCTGCACCGTTAATAAAACTTCTCTTTAGCATCTCTTTATCTTTATGGGATGTTAAAAAAATAGCAGGGGTGTTGTCGTTTGAATCTCTTAGTTCTTTTAGCAGTGTTGTACCATCTATGAGCGGTACATTTATATCAAGAAGATAGAGATCAAATTTTTGCAAAAAAGTTTTATCGAGTGCACTCTGTCCGTTTGGAGAGTGTATAACTTCAAAACCGTTATCTTCTAGCAAATCCACAAGAGTATCCGCAAAAAGCAGATCATCTTCAAGCAGTAAAATTTTATTCAACGCTTTGTATTGCCCAGTTAATCACTTGGTTTGCATACATAGGAACAACATTTCCGTAAGTTGCAGGTACAACAAACGGTCGTTTTTCTAAGATAACTTCTTTAAATTCAGGGCAAAGTTTATAGATGCTTTGCGCATTATCGCTTACAAAAGCTTGAAGGTTGTCTAACTTATCGTACTGTTCAAAAATTTCACACAGAAGTTGAAGTGCAATCGGTGCGCTAAACACTCCTGCTGCACATCCTGCACACTCTTTTTTCTCTTTTGAGTGAGGTGCGGAGTCTGAGCCGAACATTACCTTCGGGTGAGCTTCAAGTGCAACGCTTAGAAGCGCATCCAAATCCTCAGGTCTTTTTGCGATAGGCTTACAGAAGTTGTGAGGCATCATCATTCCGCCGACCACATCATCAAGGGTAAAAAGCAGATGGTGAACTGTTATGGTTGCGTAGAGATTTTTGTATTTATCCAACATATCAACCGCCGCTTTGGTGGTAATATGCTCCATTATGATTTTTAAATCGGGAAACTCTTTGGCTAAAAGTTCATAAACACTCATAAATTCAGCTTCTCTATCCATAACAAAACCGTTTGTCTCTCCGTGAACGCATAGAGGAATCCCTAAAACACTCATAGCTTCGAGTGTTTCACGCATCGCTTCAATATCAAAAGATGAAACGCCGCCATCAGAATTTGTCGTAATTCCCGCAGGGTAGAGTTTGATAGCCGTAATGTGATCTACAACGCTTGCTAAAAATCTTTTGTCGTAATTTTTATAAAAAAGTGTCATATACGGTTCAAAATAGTCGTTTGGAACGGCTGCCGTTATGCGTGCTTTATATGCTTTTACATCTTCAAGAGTCTCAATCGGCGGAACAAGATTTGGCATGATAAGTCCACCGCTAAAACTGTACGCGCTAAGAGGTGCAACTGTCTCAAGCATAACTCCGTCACGAAGATGAAGATGCATATCCAGCGGCATTAAAAGAGTATGAGTTTTCATAAATTTTCCTTTGTTACAAACTTTCTTTAGCTTTTATAATCAAATCATTTATAGCTTTTTCGTAGAGTTTTGCCTCTTCTTTTGAGGTTGATTCAAAGCGAGTAACTAAAACAGGAGTCGTGTTGCTGGCTCTTACCAATCCCCATCCATGCTCAAAATTTATGCGAACGCCGTCTACATCAATGATATTTTTTATAGCCGGAAAAGAAGCAGGCGGAGTTTTTAGAAGCTCTTTTACCTTATCTATGATTTTAAATTTCTCAGACTCTGTTGTGTGAACTTTTATCTCTTCCGTTGAGAAAACTTGAGGTAGTTTTGCAAGTTCTGCATCTAAGTCAATGCCGTCGTGAACAAGCTCTAACATTCTAAGAGTCGCATAGATAGCGTCGTCATAACCGAAGTAACGGTTTTTGAAAAATACATGTCCACTCACCTCACATGCAAGGTCAGCGTTTGTCTCTTGCATTTTTACTTTTAGGTTAGAGTGTCCCGTTTTGTACATAATCGCTTTTGCACCGCGTTTCTCAAGCTCGTCATACATAACTTGAGAACACTTCACCTCACCGATTACGGTTGGCTTATCCATCTTCATAGCATATAAAAGAGCCATCATATCGCCTTTTATATTGTTTTTATGCGTTAATACCGCGATTCTATCGGCATCACCGTCATAAGCAAAAGCAATGTCGCCGTCTGTTTCTAAGAGTTTTTTGATATCTTCTAAATTATGCTCATCCGAAGGATCCGGATGGTGGTTTGGAAAAGTTCCGTCAGGGTCTATGTAAAGCCCTTTTGCGTTAAGTTCTAATGCACCGAAAATTCTCTCCGTCACGACACCCGCAACTCCGTTTCCGCAATCATAAACGATGCGTGTCGGCATAGCTTTTAGGTGTTGAAATTCGCTCACTAAAAAATCAACATAGCGAGTAAGAGCGTCTATCTTAGTAACATCTCTAGTGACTTTTGCGGGAAAATCCATAGCTTCACACTCACGACCAAGAGCGTAAATCTGCTCGCCGAAAAACGGAGCTTTGTTTATAGTGATTTTAAAACCGTTGTATTCGCTTGGATTGTGCGAACCTGTAATCATTACAGAGGCTGATGCGCTAACGCCGTTAAATTCGTTGTAGTTGCAGAAGTAGTTTACCGGAGTAGGAACAAGCCCCATATCCAGAACTTTTTTACCTCCGGCGTTGAGTCCGTGAACAAGGTACTCAAAGAGAATAGGGGAGTGACTTCTTGCATCATAACCGACAGCAACGAATTCGCCCTCTATTTTTGAAGCCAAAGCATACCCTATGCGAACAACACTCTGCTCATTTAACTCTTTTTCGAAAATCCCTCTAATGTCATACTCTCTGTAAATGCTCACTTTTTACACCTTAAATAATTTTATAAATGTTATTTTACAATAAATCATAGCACATAAGTGCGTAAGGTCAGTTTTTAATACGCTTTTTATACGGTAGTGGATAAAATTTTTAAATATAAGTTTATAAAATATAATTTTTTGGAAAAATATGAGTGAAAATATAATAAACAGATTTAATGTTTTAGTAAAAAAAGCATACTATATCTATAAACGATTCGGTATTGAATCTACATTTGCTTTGCTCTATCATAAGGAGCCTATAAGTGTCGTCGACTTGTCTAAATTCATTAGACTTTCGGATCATCTTATAGAGGTTGACGAGAATCACTACTTCATTATTTTTGAATTTACTTCTCAAGAGGATGCATATAAAGCATCGCAAAATATTATCCACAATTTAGATAAACATTTCAATAGCTGTATGGGATGTTTTATTGCTATCGATTCTTTCGATGTTGCCAAATCTCCGCAAAATGTTTTAAACAGACTTAAACAGATTCTAATCCAAGTGCGCAAAAACCCGTGTGTCAGGGTTGAAGTTGAAGATATACTAGATAGGTAAGGAGATTGCCGCGCCTCTTAAAGAGAGGCTCGCAACGACGCTTATTGAGATTGATAAGTTGCAAAGGTTCCGCAACAACTGTCATTGAGATTGCCGCGCTACGCTCGCAATGACAAGCGAAGCAATCTCTTGTTGAGAATGCTTAATGTCTAGTGATTAATTTATGCTCTTTAATTTTCTTTATAAGATTAGCTATAAATGAAGTTTTTTCTTCCTCTTTTGCTATTGATTTTGTAGCTTTTAGGTTGAAAAGTTCCATTTTCTTATCAAGGTAACTTGTATCTAGTTTTCCTGCGATAAAATCAGCATCTTTTACGATTTCTCTATGAAGAGACAAGTTTGTAATAATTCCATCGATATAAAATTCATCTAAAGCTCTTGAAGCTTTTTTTACGGCACCTTCCCAATCAAGCGCCCAAACGATAAGCTTTCCAACCATTGAGTCATAGTTTGGAGGAATTGTGTATCCTGCATACGCACTTGAGTCAATTCTAACACCTGGACCACCCGGAGTGATGTAATTTGTGATTGTTCCAACTGATGGCATAAAGTTATTTTGAGGATTTTCAGCATTTATTCTAAACTCAATAGCATATCCGCGGAATTTAATCTCTTCTTGTAAAAATTTCAGCTTATCGCCCTCTGCGATTTCTATCATTCTTTGAATAATGTCTATTCCTGAGATAATCTCTGTTACAGGATGCTCGACTTGAACCCTAGTATTCATCTCTATGAAGTAGATATTGTCGTCTGCATCAAGTAGATATTCGACTGTTCCAACGCTCTCATAGCCTAGTTTTAGCATTGCTTTTGTTGAAATTCTGTAAAGTTCTTTTCTCGCTTCAGGGCTGAGTCTTGGAGATGGAGCGATTTCTATAACTTTTTGGTGTCTTCTTTGAATCGAACAATCTCTCTCTCCTAAGTGTACGACATTTCCGTATTTATCGGCAACTATTTGGATTTCGATATGTCTTGGATTTTCTACATATTTCTCGATGAAAACTTCACCTTTTCCAAAATATTTTATCGCTTCATTTGTTGCAGAGTCAAACATTTCATTAAAAAGATTTGCACTTTTAACGATTCTCATACCTCTTCCGCCGCCGCCAAAAGCAGCTTTTATAATAACAGGAAAGCCTATTTGCGTAGCAACTCTTGCGCCCTCAGCTTTATCTATAACCGGCTCATCCGTTCCTTCTAAAACAGGTACGCCAATCTCTCTCATTGCAACTTTTGAAGCCATTTTGTCACCAAAAAGTGCGATGTGCGCAGGTTTTGGACCGATAAAAATAAGTCCTTTATCTTCACAAGCCTGTGCAAACTCTGCATTTTCAGATAAGAAACCATATCCAGGGTGAATAGCATCACAACCTGCTTTGAGTGCCAAAGTGATAATTCTGTCATAGTCAAGATAAGCTTGTAGAGCGTCTCCCATAATCGGATAACACTCATCAGCTTTTTTTACCCAGATTCCCTCTAAATCAACTTCAGAGAAAATAGCTACACTTTTTATATCCAATTCTTTACAAGCTCTAATAATTCTTAGAGCTATTTCGCCTCTGTTTGCAACCAGTATCTTGGTAATTTTTTTCATGCCTAAACCTTATGGGAAAATTTTGCTAAGATTTTATACTTTTTTTAAAATAATTTCTTCACTATTTATGCGCAAAAAGTTATCTATTTTTGCTAAAATACATATTATGAAAAAAAATACACTGCAAAAAAGAGTGCAAATTGCAAACGACATTATGTATTATGTTTACACGCACATTGACACAAATATCAATATGGACGAACTTAGCACCGATTTGGAAATCTCCAAATTTCATATGCATAGGATTTTTAAAGATGTTTTTTCAAAAAACATTTATGAGAGCATAAAATCCATAAGGCTTCAAAAAGCGTCAAATCTGCTCCTAACTAACAAGTTTTCAACAATAAGCGATGTCGCAAATATTTGCGGTTACAGCTCTCAAACCTCTTTTATCCGCGTTTTTAAAGAACGATTTGAGATGACGCCAAAAGCGTGGAAAAACGGTGGTTATAAAGAGTACTCACAGCATATCATCGAGCAGTCGCCAAAAGCAAAAAAATCAACCGCAAAATTTGACCATTTAGAGCCGACCATCGTAAAAATGCCGCTGATAGAGAGCTACTATATAAGACACAGCGGATACAATGCACAGATAAAGCAAACATGGCAAAAACTTCAAACTTGGATATTTAGCAATAACATTACGGAGTTTAAGCAGATTGCTCTTTTTCATGACAACCCGACCGTAACAGAGCTTCACGAGTGTCAATATGTAGCATGTGTAGTTGTAGAAAACGGCTTAAATATCCAAAGCGACAGATTGCCGAAATTTAATATCTCCGACGGCATTTACGCCAAGTTTGATTTGGTAGGAGAACAGGGGGATATGCTTAAGTTTATTCAATGGGTTTATCATGAATGGCTACCAAAAAGTGAATACGAAACCACCACAAAACCGCCGTATGTAATCTATAAAAAAAACAATTACCTATCGCAAGACGGTAGATTTGATATAAGCTTTTACCTTTCGATAAAGTTTTAGGTATTTAAAGAGTTGGTTTTTAAAGACAAATTGAAATTTTTTTGCTATTTTTCGATACGATAATGTACTTTTGGAGGTCAAAATTTGCCTACTGTACTTAGAATTAACGGTTTTAGATTTTTCTTTTTCAGTGATGAACATTTGCCTTTGCATATACATGTTGAAAAAGGATGTGGTTATATGAGAGAGTTGAGCTTGAGACGCTTCTTATAGGAGCATGGAATGAATACTTCAATAACAAAGCTTGATTTTAAAGATAAGATTTTTATCTCTTCACCTCAAACTTCTCTTTCAGCTCTTTAAGTTCACTCAGATTTTTCTCCGACTTCTCTATCAACTCATCAAATGCTAAGCCTTTCATAACTGTTTTGTAGAGGTTTGGTTTATATTTTCCACAATTAAAAATAGTTTTATAGATTTTTCATTTTTTGATGATTTATGAATTTATTGTGTTGTCTAAGGTAAATAAAAAAATAAATTTTTAGTTAGTATTTATTTAAATTAGTAAAAAAATATATATTAATTATTGTTGAAATTAATATATATTGTTGCAAATTAATTAGATTTATTTAAGATTGTTTTAGATAGTATTTTGTTCTTGGAGGTTAACATGAAGAAGTATTTAAATTTGGTTATGGGAAGTGGCTTGGTACTTATGGTTGCAGGTTGTGGTGTGTCAACGCCAAATATTGTAAAAGTAGAAAAACCCACAAGTGCTCAACCACAAGTATCTATAATTCAACAAGAGCCTGAATTAAAAAGAAAAGTAGCTATTGCAAGATTTGGCAATGAAGCACAATATGGAAAATCAGCTCTTTTTGGTGTAAATAGTGATTATGTCGCAGAGAAACAGGCAACGGATATTTTATCAGCAAAACTTGCACAATCTGGAAAGTTTATTTTACTTGAGCGTAGTGATATTGATATTGTCAATAAAGAAATAAATACATTCAATTTGCAATCACTTCAAATTGGTTCAGATTATTTGATTGTTGGTTCTGTTACAGAGTTTGGGCGCAAAAATATGTCCGATACTGGAGCTTTTTCACGCTCTAAAACACAGATAGCATATGCAAAGGTAAGTGTACGACTCATAGATGTTAAAACGGGACAAGTAGTTTTTGCACAAGAGGGAAGCGGTGAAGCTTTAAGTGAAGCTGGAACATCATTTGGACTTGGTAAACATGTTGGGTATGATTCTACGCTAAACGACAAGGCGATTTCAGCGGCAATTTCGAGTGTTGTAGATGGAATTATGCAAAATTTACTTAACAAACCTTGGCGCTCTTATGTGCTTTCAGTAGAAGATGGAAATGCAATTATTGCCGGTGGTGCAAAACAAGGATTGCGTATTGGAGATAGTTTTGATGTTTATCAAAATGGTAAAAGTATCAAAAATCCACAAACAGGGATGATGATAGAATTGCAAGGAGTTAAAGTTGCTACAGTAAAAGTTATTAGTCAATTTGGTAGTACTTATACTGATGAGGGCTCTGTTTGTCAAGTTGTAAATGGTAATCTAAATGCTGCTTCGATAAAGGATTTATATGTTCAAAAATAATATTAAATTATTAATACTTGTGATAGCAATATTTTTTTCAGGTTGTGGTTATAAAGAAGCTACATACCAAACAAGAGATGTTGCATATTTAAAATTTGAGAAAGGTACTTTTAAAGACTACGCTATAACTGTGAATGACAAGTATACATTCAAGCTTGATTCATGCGTAAGAGATCCAGAAGCAAAAGAAGTGATGGAATGCCATGATAGCAACAATGTTTATGAGGTTACAAGCGGAAGTGTAAAAATATCTGTTGTTGACAATAAAGGAAATTTAATTATGGATAAAACTGTTTATATTGGCTCAACCAATACTGTTGTGATGGAATTGCCATGAAAGAGGCAATAAAATATTTAATAGTGCCCACAATGGGAATATTTTTACTTAGTGGATGTATAGAACAACCAAAGCCTTTGTATAACTGGGGCAATTATGTTGCAAGTACAGGTGAGTACACTATAAAAGGTCATGAAAAAGAGGTGCGTGAAAAGCATTCGGCAGAGCTGAAAAATATGATAGAAGAGTCTCAATCCAAAGATATGAGAGTTCCTCCCGGAATTTATGCAGAATATGGACAAGTGCTGTTTGAATCTGCTCAGCCATCAGAAGCTAAAAAGTATTTTCTTCTTGAGAAAAATACTTATCCTGAGTCAACTATATTTATTGACAGAGTAATCAAAAAACTTTATGGAGATAATTAATGAGTAGAATAGTTTTTACATCTAGCATATTTGCGATAGCTTTATTATTATTTACGGGCTGTGCGCCAAAAGTTTCTAAAATTACTTTAGGTGATTATTATCCAAAGGTTTATGCAAGTAGCACAAAATCAATTTTGGTATTACCAGCGAAAAATACTACTACATCAGTAGATGCTACGGATCATTTCCGTTACACTATAACCAAACCGCTTGCAGAGAAAGGCTACTATGTTTATCCAGTACACCTAGTAGACTCTTTTCTTAAAAGTGAAAATTTATCAGACGCTAATATAATTCATAGCATACCTGTTTCAAAACTAAAGGATATTTTTGCACCGGATGCTATTTTATATGTTGATATTAATTCTTGGGATACGGGCTACACTGTAATGACTAGCCATGTAGATGTTGGTTTATCATTTTCATTAATTGATGCTAATACAGAAGAAGAGTTATGGCAAAGCAATGCATATGCTTACTCATACGAAGGATTGGACGGTAATAATGGATTGGCTGGTCTAATAGTTTCTGCTATTACAACTGCATTAAATACAGCAACTGATTATACAAAATTAGCTGGTGTTGCAAATAATGCAGGTGTCTCACTGCTTCCTGCCGGTGGATATAATCCACAATATAAAAAAGATAAAGATTTAACATTGACATTTTTTGATATTGCTAGATTAGAAGATAGTAGATTATATATAAGTGAGTATTTTATATATGGCAATAAACAAGAAGGTAAAGTTGCTTTAACTGCGAATCGAAGGGCAAAAGGATACTTTGCATTTCCCGTAACTGATATGAATTGGTTTGCACATAACGGTTATTCAAATTATTATATTACACAAGAAATTAAAGGAAAAAAATATTTGAGAAATCGTTTTTTTCTTTATGAAAACAATCGCCCGTTTTTACTTGTAGAAGGAAAGAAAGTATTTGTTCAAACCGAGACGGATGGAACAATTCCTTTTAGTGAAGAAGGAAGTAGATTTTATTTTAATATTGAAAAAATTATTGAACTTAAATTGCTGGAAAATAAATCTTGACAATATTTTTTTAAATAGACTAAATCCTATTTTTTGTTCAATTAATATTTCGTTTCCACGCTCTCCGTGGGAATGCATACCGTAGTAATAACCGGAAAATATACAGCGAATAGGATAGAGATGGAACTCTAATAAATATGTATCCATTTTCAATGTATATAATCAATTCTTCATCAATATCAATAACCGGCAGAGAATTAAGTTTTGTGCATAAAAAAGAAAATAATTTATAAAAAATCACTCATAAACTCGAAGTTTTATGAGTGCATAGGAATAGTGCTTTAGCAAGTAGCATTAGAAATTTCATCCACAAGCTTTGGATATTCCTTGTCAAAATCATCCAAAAAATGTTTATCAACAAGTATGATGTCATCAAGCAGTGACCGTGGAAAACTTTTAAGCCTTACTATAAGCTCTTCATCGCTAAAACCAGCTTTTTGATGCGCTGATAAAACTATTTCAATCCAGTCAAACTTATAGTATTTCCAAATCAGATAGATATCAAATATATCTTTTGGGTTGTCTCTTCCTATTACTGCCGTGAGTTTATTGCTGAGGATATTTTCGATATTGTCTATGATGTAGCCATATTCTATTACAACAACATCTTTGTATCTTGCATCTATATCATTTACAAAATCTACTTGCAGAAAATTGTTGATTTTATATCTTGTGAAGTCTTTTGACTCTATTTCTATGCTAAGGTCAAACTTAGCCGCAAGCGCTTGTTTTATCTTTTTGATAGCAAAACTGTATCTCGGGGAGTTGTTGGTAAAAAAGTCTAAATCATCCGAATATCTTTTTTCTTGATAAAATCTACTAAGACAGGTACCACCCGTCAGATAAAAAATATTTTCAACACCAAAAACCAAACCTAAAACTTCATCTTGAAGCTCATAGAGTTTTTGATAACTAAAACCTATGCTATCCATTTCAACTCATCTATCAAAAGAGGTTTATCGAAAAAATAGACCTCTGCCATATTTTTTCGCCTAAAAGCAAAGTCGCCGTTAAATTGGGGTACTTTGTAATTTTCCAAAAGAAGCTTTAAGTCATCTTGGGAAAATAGAGTTAAATCAGAAAAGGGCTTGGTGCTGTTGAGTAAAATTTTTTCAAACAAAAATGATTTTTTTTGCAAATCATTATCCTCTGCTATGGCTTTTATGTCCCGGACTTCAAGCCTCATATCCCAAAAACAATCTTTGAGTATTCTTTGATAATCTAACATTTTTACCGCCTTTTATAGTGTGATGTTAACATATTTTTACTCAAAAATCGGCTTCTTTGTAAAATTTTATTATAAACCAAAGAGCATGGTATAAGCCTCAAATAACTCTCTTATGCTATTATTATAAAAAAAATTAAAGAGATAGTATGAGCAAAGTAGAAACTATTTACCTAAAAGATTATAAAGCACCGGAATTTACCGTCAAAACTTGCGACTTGGTTTTTGAACTGTTTGAAGAGTATACGCAGGTTACAAATCTTATGCACATTGTAAAAGCAGATAAAGACTCTAAAGATTTAGTGTTAAACAGTGTTGATTTGGAACTTATAGAGATATATTTGGATGATGTAAAACTTAATGAAGATAGATATGCCATCGAAAAAGAGCATTTGAGAGTTTTAGATGTAGGCGATGAGTTTAAACTTATCATCATCAACAAAATCTATCCGCAGCTAAACAGCGAACTTGAAGGGCTTTACAAGTCGGGAAGTATCTTCTGTACGCAAAATGAGCCGGAGGGTTTTAGAAGGATAACTCCTTATATCGACCGTCCCGATGTTATGGCGGTGTTTAGAACAACTCTTGTGGCGGACAGGGAGAGATACCCGATTTTGCTTAGCAACGGAAACAGAGAGTCAAATTTTAAACTCGATGATAAAAGACACGGTGCCACTTGGTTTGACCCGTATCCAAAACCCTCATATCTTTTTGCGCTTGTTGCGGGAGATTTGGGCGTCATACAAGATAAGTTTGTGACAAAGAGCGGTAAGTATGCAAGGCTTTATATTTATACGGATAAAGGCAATGAGTCAAAGTGCAAACATGCGATGAAGTCGCTTAAAGAGTCGATGAAGTGGGACGAAGTCGTTTACGGCAGAGAGTATGACTTAGACCTTTATAATATCGTCGCGGTTGATAGTTTTAACATGGGAGCGATGGAGAACAAGGGGCTGAATATTTTTAATTCCGCTTATGTTTTAGCGGATGAAGATAGTGCGACTGACGGTAACTTTATGGCGATTCAGAGCGTTATCGCACATGAATATTTTCATAACTGGACGGGAAACCGCATCACTTGCCGTGACTGGTTTCAACTCACTCTAAAAGAGGGTTTGACCGTATTTCGCGACCAATGTTTCTCAGCTGATTTAAACTCAAAAGAGGTTAAACGAATAGAGGATGTCAGAGCTTTGCGGGAGCGGCAGTTTGTCGAAGACGGCTCTCCTATGGCTCATCCGATTCAGCCTGACTCGTATATGGCTATAAATAACTTCTATACCGCGACTGTTTACGAAAAAGGTGCCGAGGTTATTCGTATGATTTACACTCTTTTAGGTGAAGAAAAATACCGCAAGGCAACGGATTTGTACTTTGAGACTTTTGACTCTCAAGCGGTGCGAACGGATGATTTTTTATGGGCGATGAGCAAGGCGGGCGGAGTAGATTTGGAGCAGTTTAAAGGGTGGTATCATCAGTCAGGTACGCCAAAACTCCGAGTTGAAGAGAAGTTTGAAGAGGGCAAATACACTCTTACGCTTACACAGATAGTTCCAAATGCGGTAGACGGCAGTGAGCAAAACCCGTACTATTTTCCGCTAAAAATGGCTCTTTTAGACGAGAGCGGCAAAGAGATAGAGGAGAAAATATTAATAGTTTCAAAAGAGAGTGAAAATTTTATTTTTAAAACTTCATCAAAGCCTATTTTATCGATAAACAGGGATTTCTCGGCTCCTATTATTGTTGAACAAGCAGAAAATAACTATGCTTTTTTAATGAAACATGACAAAAACAGCTTTGTAAGATATGAGTCGGCTCAATCTTTTGGTGTTGCAACAATAGAAGCTTTGATGAGGGGCGAAATGATAGATGAAGAGTTTGTAAAAGCTTATGGACATATACTAGGCAGCGAACTGGATCTCTCTTTCAAAGCACTGCTTTTGGAATTGCCAAGCGTAACGGCACTTATGCAAAGACAAGAAGAGGTTGATTTTGAGCCTATTTATGAGGCTAAAGAGAAGCTGGAAAAACATTTAGCCGCTACCTTTAAAGATAAACTCTTAGAGATTTACACTCAAAACCACAAGCCTTTATGCAAAGAGCTTGATGCAAAAAGTATGGGTGAGCGAAGCATAAAAAACCGCTGTTTAAAACTTCTTTCGGCTTTAAAAAGTGATGAGGTTATCACTATAGCAGATGCTCAGTATAACGACTCTATAACTATGACGGATAGGGTGGCGGCACTTGATATCTTAGAAAACATCGCACCTCTTCATGCCAAAATCTCACAAGAACATTTTTACAAAAGATACAAAAATGATACTTTAGTGATGAACAAATACTTCTCGCTCTTAGCTTCTTCGCAGAGAGAGGGAGTGTTGGAGCGAGTTGCGGCACTTCAGAATGATGATGCGTACAATGAACTGGTACCGAACTTAGTCCGCTCTTTGATAGGTTCGTTTTCAAGAAATTATAAATATTTTCATGCAAAAGATGGTTTTGGGTATAAATTTGTCGTAGATAAGATTATCGATATAGATAAGATAAATCCGCAGATGGCTTCAGGACTTGCGGGTGCGTTTAAAACATATGAAAAATTAAACAGTGTTAATAAAAAACTGATGAGGGCGGAACTGGAGAAGGTCGTGTCTGAACCGTCAATCTCAAAAAATGTTTATGAAATTGTTAGTAAAATCATAAAAATCTCATAATTTACGGATAAATAAGATGGAAAGAAAAGTACCGATTCTTGTAAAAAATAGTGATATTTTTATGTCGGCAAAAGAGATTATTCTCTTGCAATGGGTATCGTATAAATCTCCTCAAGAGATACTAAAAGTTCATAATATAGATAAAAAGCAGTTTTTGGATGATTATGCAGGCGGCGTGTTTGACTATTTTATCGGAGTGATATCGGGTAGAGTAGAAATCGGAGATTGTCCTAATATGCAAAATCTTTTGGTTTATCTAAAAGATAGAGATATCAGGGCAGATGAACTCTTTGAAATATGCAGCCATTTTAGAAAGTCGATGATTGATTTTACATATGATGTGAAGCTAAATTCAAAAGAAATTTTTGATGAGATATCATTTTTGTTTGACCAGAATTTTCGTGGAGTTTTGAAACATTACACTGACACCATTTTTCAAAAAGAGCAAGAGATAAATCGACATGTAAAGCTTTTAAGTGAGTATCAAAAAGCATTAGATGAGAGTGCTATCATCTCTAAAACGGATATGGACGGCAATATTACCTATGTGAACGATAAATATATAAAATTGAGCGGCTATAGTGAAGATGAGCTAATCGGGAGCAAGCACAGTATATTTAAACATGAAGATATGCCTCAGGAATATTTTGACGATTTATGGTTTCAGCTTCAGCATGCAGATGTTTTTCGAGGAACGATTAAAAATAACAAGAAAGACGGAGACTATTTTTATGTTGATGTAACTATCGTAAAAATAACGGATCCGTACGATAATTCTGTCGAGTATATCTCCATAGCAAACGATGTTACAAAACTGGTAGACGCAAGACTTGAAGCACAAAAAGCCTCAAGAGCAAAAGAGTACTTTTTGTCCAATATGTCACACGAAATAAGGACTCCTTTAAATGCGATACTTGGCTTTGTAAACTTGCTGATAGACAAAGATGTCTCAAAACAGCATAGAAAATATTTAGAGATTATTTTAAACAGCGGGGAGAATTTACTTAGTATCATTAATGATATTTTGGATTTTTCAAAACTAAGAAGCGGTGAGTTTACCATTGAGCCGAAAATATTTTCTATTCATGATGAGATAAGCCATGCGCTTGAGTTGTTCGTCGCTTCGGCAAACTTAAAAGATATAATTATCACCTCTTTTATAGACCCGAAAATCCCAAAAGAGCTATATGCAGATGCTCTTAGAATAAAGCAGATACTATCAAATTTTTTAAGTAACGCCATAAAATTTACAAAAACGGGCGGTCATATACATGTAGAAGTTACCTGTGACAAGGGAGTTCTAAAAGTCAGCGTAAGCGACAATGGGGTCGGTATCGCAAAAGAAGATTTAAAAAATATATTTTCGGCCTTTACTCAAGCAAATCATGAGGGCATTGAAAATTATGAGGGTACGGGTTTGGGACTCTCGATATGTCATCAGCTCTCAAAACATATGGGCGGAGATATATTTGTAAAATCTACGCTCGGCGAGGGGAGTACATTTTGGATTGAGATTCCGGTTGAGATTCATAGCAAAGAGTGTAAAATCTTTAATGATATAGATGAAATCAAAGCGCTAAAAATCGTTTTATATCTAAAAGACGGCATTCCTAATTATAAAACAGACTCATTTTTAAAGTATGCAAAAGTATTTAATACAGAGATAGATGTTGTAGAGAACCTTGATAAAGAGTATGATATAGCCATAGTTTTAGAAGAAGATATCGATGATAAAATCAGAGAAAAGATATTGGATTCAAATGAAAAATATATCATCTTAGCAAGTAAACCGGATGATAAGTATGAAAAATATTCTCATATATCTTCTATATATTTTCCGCTCTACTGCTCAAAAATAAAAAGCTCTTTTGATGAACTTTTTCATCCTGAACTTTTTTGCCCTTTCAGAGTAGATGGAGGTAAAAAATTCTCCGGACACATTCTCATAGCCGAGGACAATATAGCAAATCAAGAGTTGATTAAGATATTGCTTGATAAATATGGACTTACTTACGATTTGGCAACAAATGGACTTGAAGCGGTAAATCTTTATAAGAAAAATAATTATGATTTGATTTTGATGGATGAACAGATGCCTGTAATGGACGGAAATGCAGCCGTGCAGGCAATTATAAAGTATGAAAAAGAGAAAGGATTAAGACACACTCCGGTTTCTGCTTTGACAGCAAATGTAATCAAGGGTGCAAGAGAGAGAGGGCTTCAAAGCGGTTTTGACTCATTTTTAGGAAAACCTATCGTTATAAAAGAGCTGGAGAGAGTATTTTTTAATTATCTGAAAATTACAAAAGAGAGTATAGGCACGCCAAATAGTGCCGATACTAAATGCAATATAGAGGGTTTAGATTGTGAAAAACTGACGCAGGAGTTGATGCTAAGCGGTGAAGAGTTGAGAATGCTTGTAGAACTTTTTATTAAAAAGATGCAAATACAGATTCCTGAACTGCAAAACGCCGTTGAACTAAGAGATTATAAAAAAATAGCGCTTGTCGCTCACAGCATAAAAGGTTCAAGCGGCAACTTTAGACTTGAAGAGATACAAGAAGAGAGCTCAAAGATGGAAAGCATGGCTAAGAGCAAAGAGGGCAAATACAAATATGAAACTGCATTTGAGAAGATAAAAGATAGAGTGGCAAAGATAAAAATTGTTTAATATTTTTGTCACTGCAAGGTATAAGCCGCGGCAGTTTGAGAGTGAATTGACGCACTCAAGAACAAGATTGCCGCGCTTCGCTCGCAATGACGGTGGCCCCCCCATGTGATTTCGAGCGAAGCGCGGGAATATTAATAA
>CAYHRD010000018.1:6375-19056 GCA_964358925.1 uncultured Sulfurimonas sp. | reverse complement strand
CGGACGGTAAACTTGAAGAACTTGACGATATGCCGGAGTTTAACGGAACTATTATCTATCAATGTGATCCCGTACTTCAGTTTAACAACTATACTTTTAAAACTGCGCAACTCCCTAAAGAGAACTTTTTGCGAGGTTCCGCTCAGTTTGCGGTTGCGGCTAGGATAGCAGACGGTGATATGGTTGAGATTAGTTACAAAGAAACAAAAATTCAAAGAGAATTTAAGCTAGAGAATGAGCTTAAAGGAACTATAGCGCTAAATCCTACTTTTGATATAAGCGTAGATGCAAGCAGATATAGATTTGAAAAATCCAAAATAGAAAGAGTAATGTAATGAGTAAAATTACTATAAATATTGATGGAAAAGAGATAGAGACGCAAGAGGGCGAGTATATACTCAATGCCGCTCGTGCAAACGATATCTTTATACCGGCGATTTGTTATTTAACACGATGCAGCCCTACGCTTGCTTGTAGATTGTGTCTTGTTGAGGCAGACGGTAAGCAGGTATACGCTTGTAATGCTAAATCAAAAGACGGTATGAATATCACTACAACGACTGAAAATATAGCAAAAGAGCGTCGCGCGATTATGGAAGTTTACGATGTAAACCATCCACTTCAGTGCGGTGTTTGTGACCAGTCAGGCGAGTGTGAACTGCAAAACTATACTTTAGAGATGGGTGTTGACGCTCAAAATTATGCTATCAAAGATGTAAATCGAAAAGATAAAGATTGGGGGCATATACACTACAACCCGGGTCTTTGTATAGTTTGTGAGAGATGTGTAACCACTTGTAAAGATATGATTGGCGATAATGCTCTAAAAACAGTAGCACGCGGTGCAGATGCGATAGAGGCAGAGTTTAAAGATGCTATGCCTAAAGATGCTTATGCGATGTGGAATAAGCTCAATAAATCTCTCATCGGTTTAACAAGCGGCGAAGAGATGCTTGATTGTACAAGCTGCGGCGAATGTGCGGCAGTTTGTCCGGTCGGCGCGCTTGTAGATACTCACTTTATCTACACTTCAAATGCGTGGGAGTTAAAACAGATTCCTGCGACTTGCGGACACTGTTCTGCAGGATGTCAAATCTCTTATGATGTAAAACATACGGGTATCGAGAATACGGATGAGAAAATCTACCGTGTTATGAACGAGTGGAATTATGTTGCACTCTGCGGTGCGGGAAGATATGGATTTGACTATCAAAATGAAGTTAAATCAAAAGATGAAGCTGCATTTGCCAAAGCAATAGAAGCATTCAAAAAAGCAGATACGATAAAGTTTACTTCAACTATTACAAACGAAGAGGCGTATCTGCTTCAATCTTTAAAAGAGAAATTCGGCTACAAACTTGTAAATAGTGAAGCGAAGGCATTTCAAACATTTTTAAATGATTACAGCGAGATTAGCGGTAGTAAGCTTTACGGTTATGACCTTGAGGCTACTCATAATGCGAACTTTGTTATCTCAGTTGGAGCGGCTCTAAAGAGTGACAATCCAAATGCAAGATATGCGCTAAATAACTCAATGTCCGTAAATAAGGGTGCAGGATTATATTTTCACCCAGTAAAAGACCCTGTTATCGAGGGGCTTGGAAAAAGTATAATGACTCTATATCACGCTCCGCTTCAAGAAGAGGCTGTACTTTACTTGATTCTTGATTTATTTGCAAATAAAGAGAAATTGCCATCAGCCGTAGCAGATTATTTGGCAACATTCCACTCGCAAAAAACTATAACCGTTGAAGAGATAATCAAAGAAGAGATTACGGAGATAGTTAAAGTCGTAAAGAAAAACGAAGAGACGGGCGAAGACGAAGAGATAGAGGAAGAGAAGAAAAAGATGGTTCCTAAGAAAATCTCTAAAGAGGTTGCCATAGATGACAATCGTCTTTTGGCTATTTTAGGAGCTGATGATAAGTTTATGGAAAATTTAGAGAAGAACTTGGCTAAAAAAGATAGTTTTGCTTTAATAGCGGGAGCGGACCTCTATACGCATCCAAACTCTAAAAATCTTGCTCGTCTTTTGGCGTTGATAGAGAAATATACGGCTTTTGAATTAACGATGATTCCAAATTTAACAAATACTCTGGGAGTATCTCTAATCTGCGAACTTGATGATGAAGTAGGTTCATATACAATCGGCTATAACACTAAAGGAGATTTTACACTATCTGCTTTAGGCAATGGTGATTTGGATATGCCTGCTATCAATCAGCAAGAGGGAACATTAACAAGTATAAATAAAAGAGTAAACCCGACAAATGCTGCAATCGGCTACAAAGGGTATGAACTTAACGATATTGCAAATGAGCTTGGTTTAAGAGCTGAATTAGTGATTGATTATACTTCTATGTTACCGACAAGCAGAGGGTTTAAGAGTAAAAACTTTGATGATTTGCCAAATCATTATGATAATGACGGCACTGAACATCGCGGATATCTGCTTGATAATATAGCAGTTGCGACAAGCGGTGATGAGTCTGTTGCGAAGTTTGGCGAAGAGAGACTTAGCGGAACTCTTATATATCTTGCTAATCCGGTAAGACAGTTTACGGATTTTACAAATAAAGCTACTAATCTTGATGAGATAAGCGGTATCTATATGAGTGAAGAGTTCTTAAGCAAATCTGAGTTAAATGAGGGGGACAGCGTGAGGGTTAAAAATGAAAATGGCGAAATTATTGTTAATATCGTAAGCGATAATAAAATCAGCGGCGAGATTGCACTTTTACCGACATTTGATTCTAAGATAAATTCAGAGGCACTGTTTAGCGGATACCGTTTTGCAACAGCTTCGATTGAAAGGGTGTAGTAGATGGAAATGGCATATTTGATTGAAACGGTTATAAAAATCGTTGTAATTTTACTTATATTTTCTGCATTAGCGGGAATTGGAACATATTTTGAAAGAAAGGTTCTCGCATTTATGCAACGCCGCCTTGGACCGATGAATGTCGGTCCTTTCGGATTACTGCAAGTTGCAGCCGACGGTGTTAAGCTATTTACGAAAGAGGATATTGTTCCGGCAAATGTAGTTGCTCGTGTATTTAAAATTGCACCTGTTATTACAGCGGCAACTGCATTTATGGCTGCTGCTGCAATTCCATTTTTACCGTCGTTTACGCTCTTTGGATATGAAGTTCATCCGATAGTTGCAGATATTAACATCGGTATTTTATATATACTCGGAATCATGGGTGTCGGTCTGTACGGTCCGCTTCTTGCAGGTATGGCTTCGGCAAATAAGTTTTCACTTTTATCTGCTGCAAGGGGTGCTGCGGTGTTTATCTCTTATGAGGTTATCACGGGTCTCTCTATCTTAGCTCCGATTATGATGGTCGGTTCACTCTCGCTAATTGATTTTAATGCTTATCAAGCAGGCGGCATTACAAGTTGGATACTCTGGTCTCAACCGGTAGCGTTTGTACTATTTTGGATAGCGGCATTTGCTGAAACAGGAAGAACGCCGTTTCACCTTATAGCAAATGATCACGAGATTATTGACGGATTTGGAACGGAGTACTCAGGTATGAGATGGGGACTTTTCTTCATCGGTGAGTATGCAAATATGTTCTTTATCTCTTTTGTTATCTCTATTCTTTTCTTAGGCGGATATGGAGACGGAAGCTTTTTAGGCGCACTCGGACTTCTTGGCAAAGTTGCATTTTTCTTCTTCTTCTTTTTATGGACAAGAGCAGCTTGGCCTGATGTTAGACCGGATCAACTTATGTGGTTGTGTTGGAAAGTTTTAATGCCGATAGCAGTTTTAAATATCTTAATTACTGCTATAGTAATGATGTAAGGGGTGGCTATGCATATTGAACATATTGATGAACATTTTAACAATAGAAATGTAACTGAAATGAATAGTGACTATTATTTAGTCGGTATTGAAGATTATCCTACCGATAATTGGGGTAGATTTAAGAGAGTCATAAAGAGAAGCTTTAGAGGCGAACTTTTTGTCGGTCTTTGGGTTGTAATGCGTGAGATGATTAGATTTGATATTCACACGGTTAAATATCCGGAAGAGAAGATGCCTATAGGTCCAAGATATCGTGCTATTCATCAGATGAAAAGACTTTGGGAGTCGGATACCGAAAGATGTATCGGCTGCGGACTTTGTGAGAAGATTTGTATCTCTAATTGTATTAGAATTGAAACAAAGCTCGATGCTTCCTCTCGTAAAGAGGTTTCAGAATACAGTATCAACCTCGGTCGTTGTATCTTTTGCGGATATTGTGCCGAAGTTTGCCCTGAACTTGCGATTACGCACGGCGGAGAGTATGAAAATGCAAGTGATCAAAGAGAGCATTTTACAATGTATCAAGATATGTTAACGCCGCTTGATCATATGAGAGCCGGAACACAGTTAGAGTTTGAAGGTTTTGGTTCGATTACACCACATGAAGACGAGCGTGTTAAAAAAACACCTCTAGCATATTAAGGAGTTTGGTTATGTTTGAAGCAATTGCTTTTTATCTGTTTGCCTTTTTGACAATAACGATGTTTTATATAGCGGTAACGACTTCACAAGCGTTATATGCTTTAAGTTCATTGGCAGCAGGAATGATTTTTATATCGGCATTTTTCTTTATTTTAGGTGCCGACTTTTTAGGTGCGGTTCAAATCGTTGTTTACTCCGGTGCTGTAATGGCTCTTTATGCTTTTGGTATGATGTTTTTTGATACGACAAGAGATGTAAAAGAGAAGCAGGGTAACAAAGCAATAATTTTGGGACTCAGTATTTTATCTGCAATCTTGCTTATCGCCATAGTTTCCGCTCCGATAGTCGGTAATAATATAGAAGCACTCTATCCTATAGGGGATGCGGGTAATGTTCAAGAGGTAGGTAAAGTCCTTTTTACAAAGTATCTTGTTCCTTTTGAAGTTGCGGCCGTTATGCTTCTTGTCGCTATGGTAGCCGGAATCGTACTTGCCGGAAAGAAAATGGATCTCTCACTTACTCTTATGAATGAAGCAGAGATTTTAATGATGAAAGAAGAAGATAAAAATAAAAAGGCACTCTCATGATGGAAATAGGACTAAATCACTATCTTGTGCTCTCAACTATCCTTTTTGCTATAGGTTTAGTCGGGGTCATGAGAAGAAAAAATTTACTTATGCTGTTTTTTGCGACAGAGATACTTTTAAACTCGGTAAATATCTCTTTTGCTGCAATTTCACACTATTACGGTGATTTAACAGGACAGATGTTTGCATTTTTTGTAATAGCGATTGCTGCATCAGAGGTTGCCGTAGGTCTTGGTCTTTTGATTCTTTGGCATAAAAAACATAACAATATTGACCTAGACAATATGTCAACGATGAGAGGATAAGAGATGGAACTGTTTTTATATACCGCACTTTTCTCACCGTTAGTCGGCTCTTTATTTGCTGCACTATTCGGTGCGTCGCCAAAGACAAAAATAGCTGGAATTGTTCCGAGCGCTTTGCTTGGAGTCTCATTTTTAAGTAGCCTTGTTCTTCTTGTTTTAGTTATGGGTACCGGACTTACTCTTCATGTTGAGATGATGACATGGATGGCGACTGGAGATTTATATATTCCTTTTGGATTTGTCGTAGATCAAGTTAGTGTTACTATGATGATAGTCGTAACGCTTGTTTCAACCGTTGTGCATGTTTACGCTATCGGTTATATGGATCATGACAAAGGGTTTAATAGATTTTTCTCTTACCTTTCGGCTTTCGTTTTTTCAATGATGATACTTGTTATGAGCGATAACTTTGCAGGTCTTTTCATCGGTTGGGAGGGCGTAGGTCTTTGTTCATGGCTTCTAATCGGCTTTTGGTACCATAAAGAGAGTGCAAGCTGGGCGGCTAATGAAGCATTTATCATGAACCGTATCGCCGATCTTGGTATGCTAATCGGTATCTTTTTGATTTACTGGAACACAGGTACGCTTCAATATAAAGAGGCTTTTGCCGTAATGCCGTCTTTGGATAATGCAATCTTAACTTGGATGGGAATCTTCCTATTTATCGGTGCAATGGGTAAATCTGCTCAGTTTCCGCTTCATACTTGGCTGGCAGATGCGATGGAGGGACCGACTCCGGTTTCAGCTCTAATTCACGCTGCGACAATGGTTACTGCCGGTGTTTATCTTGTTGTTCGCGCTAATCCGCTTTACAATTTAATACCGCATGTCGGACTTTTCATAGCTTCTTTAGGCGCATTTGTAGCACTTTTTGCCGCTTCAATGGCGCTAGTAAATCGTGATATGAAGAGAGTTATCGCGTACTCTACACTCTCTCAGCTCGGATATATGTTTGCCGCTGCAGGTTTGGGTGCATACTGGGTGGCACTTTTCCATCTTATGGCTCACGCATTCTTTAAAGCGCTTCTTTTCTTGGGTGCCGGAAATGTTATGCACGCTATGCACGATGAGTTGGATCCGTTTAAAATGGGTGGACTTAACAAGGTTATGAAGGGTACATTTTTGATGATGACTATCGCTTCCGTTGCACTTGCGGGTATCTTTCCACTTGCAGGATTCTTCTCAAAAGATTTAATCTTAGAGGTTGCGTTTGTCGAACATCACTATATTATCTATTCAGTATTGCTATTTACTGCAACTTTAACGGCGTTTTACTCATTTAGACTTGTTGCACTTATTTTCCACGGAGAAGAGAGATATAAATTTTTCGGTATCCATCCTCACGAAGCATACAAATTTATGCTTGTTGCTATGAGTCCGCTTCTTATTTTGGCAATCATAGCCGGTGCATTTAAGATGAGTTACTTTGAGATGGTTTCAAAGCTTTTACCGGCTACAGAGTATCATGTTCACTCGGCTGCGACTTACTGGATAATGACAATCGGAACTCAGCTTTTAGTTATTTTGGCAATTGCTTATGCGTACAAAAAATATACAAGCAGAGATATCGTAGTGCCTGACGGAACTTCAAAGATGGAAAATAGTTTTGCATATAAATTGCTTATAAACCAATACTATATCCCATATTTTTATGAAGAGTATATCGTTAAAGCATATAGAGAGCTCTCAGAGGTTTTCTGGACAAAAATTGATCAAAAAGTTGTTGATGCTACTGTTGACGGTATTGCAAATGTGTTCTATCAAACGGGTGAGCGAACAAGAGTTATGCAGAGTGGTAACCTATCGACTATGCTTAAGTGGATGGTAGCAGGAACTGTTGCCTTATTATCATTAGCTGTGGTTTTTGGACTAGCAGCTAGATATTCTGGAGAAATAAGAGTATTTCTTTCAGGTTTAGGAGTTTAATAGATGTTAGACCATATCTTATCGATTTTAATTTTTTTCCCGGCTCTTGCCGCAATGCTTGGGTTTGTGGTTCATAAAGACAGTATGCGCTCTTACGGTGTAGCAGTTGCGACAATTGAGTTTGCACTCTCTTTATGGCTTTGGTTTGCATTTGACTCAAGCGTATCGGGAATGCAGTTTATGGAGCAAATCGCGCTTGTTCCGACATTCGGTATCAACTACATAGTCGGTGTTGACGGAATTTCGCTATTTATCATTATATTAGCATCATTTTTTACCATGATTGGAATAGCGTCCCTTGGTGAGACCAAAGATGTAAAAAATATGATTATTACGCTTCTGTTTTTACAGATGACTATGGCGGGCGTATTTGCCGCGCTTGATGCTATCGTGTTTTATCTCTTTTGGGAACTTTCACTTGTACCGATGTTATATATCATCGGTGCATGGGGCGGACCGCTTAGAATCTATGCATCCGTAAAGTTTTTCTTGTACACATTTGCAGGTTCGCTTGTTATGCTTGTGGGTATGCTGTTTATGGCGTACTTCTACTTTCAAGCGACGGGACAATGGAGTTTTGCGATTCTTGACTGGTATCGCCTGATTTTGCCGGAATCGTTTCAACTTTGGTTATTTGTGGCATTTTTCCTCGGTTTTGCTATCAAAGTTCCTATGTTTCCGTTTCATACATGGTTACCGTACGCTCACGGTCAAGCACCGACTATCGGTTCGGTAATACTTGCGGCAATTTTACTAAAAATGGGTACATACGCATTTATCCGTTTTTCATTGCCTCTGTTTCCGGATGCATCGGTTTACTTTATGTACCCGATAGCAGTGTTAGCTATCATTATGATTATCTATACTGCGATGGTTGCATATGCACAAAAAGATATTAAGCAGGTTGTCGCTTACTCTTCAGTTTCACATATGGGTGTAATTATTCTCGGTACTTTTGCTCTAAATGTTGAGGGTATTTCAGGTTCAATTTTCCTTATGATAGCTCACGGGGTAGTTTCAGGCGCACTCTTCTTTCTAGTCGGTGTGATTTATGATAGAAGACATACTAAGTATATGAGTGAATTTGGCGGTCTTGCGCATGTTATGCCAAGATATGCAACAATATTCGGGTTAATGATGATGGCGTCTGTGGGTCTTCCTCTGACTATCAACTTTGTCGGCGAATTTTTAAGTTTGCTCGGTTTTTATAAACAGTCACATGTATTAACACTGCTTGCAGGAACTGCTATCATTGTAGGCGCTATCTATATGCTTGCGGCTTATAAAAAGATGTTCTTTGGCGTAATCACAAAAGAGGAGAATAGAAATCTTAAAGATGTAAACAAAAGAGAACTTCTTGCTCTTATTCCATTGGCGATTATAACTGTTTGGTTGGGGATATATCCTAAACCGGTTTTAGGAACAATTAACACAAGCGTAGAGTCTGTTGTTTCATTAATGCATGAAAAAGCTATATCTAAAGAAGCAAAATCTAGAATTCCTAATATTGCTAACGAGACAGATGCCGCGAAAAATTCAGTAGAGGAGGCACACTAATGTTATCATCCGTAAATGTTTCAATCGAGTCGTTAAATTTAATGACTCTGGTGCCAATGTTAATTCCAATTGTCGGCGCATTATTAATTTTAGTTATTGATTTATTTAAAAGTGAACAAGACAGGTCTTTATATGTAATGTTAAGTCTCCTTGTTTTAGGGGTTGACTTTGTTGCTTTGATAGATTCGGCAGGAGTATTTTCTAAAAACGGTACGCTTATGGGTGTTTTTGATGTAATGCTTATAGACGGCTTAGCTATTTTATCGCAGTTTATAATTGTCGGTGCATCTATGCTGTTTATTCCGTTGGCTCTTACTCATAAAAGATTCCATGAGTTCTCGTATCCTGAGTTCTTTGCACTCTTTTTGTTTATGATTGGCGGCTTTCAGTTTATGGTAGCAACTGACAATCTTATTCTGGTTTTTGTAGGACTTGAAACGGCTTCGTTAGCGCTCTATACAATTATAGCTATGCATAATCGCGACAAATCGTTTGAAGCTGCCGTAAAGTATTTTACGATGGGCGCATTGGCTGCAGGATTCTTTAGTTTTGGTTCTATGGTATTTTACGCGCTTACAGGCTCAGTTGAGATAAGCCAAATAGCTACGGTTCTCTCGGCTAACAATTATGCAGATATAGGTTTTGTACTTATCGGTGTAGTATTTTTACTTGCATCGCTTGGTTTTAAACTCTCAATGGTTCCGTTTCATACATGGACGCCGGATGTTTACGAGGGTTCATCGGCTGCATTAGCAGGTTATATGTCGATTGTTCCAAAAATTGCCGCATTCGTCGTAGCTATGAGATTTTTTGAATTTTTAATTCATAGCGGTGTTGTTTGGCTAGAAGTTATCTTATATATGGGCGTAGTTCTTACTATGACAATGGCAAATATTTGGGCGTTGGTTCAAACAGATGTAAAAAGAATGTTAGCTTATAGTTCTATTTCTCATGCCGGTTTTGTTATGGCGGCAATTTTAATAGGTACGACACAATCAAACAGTGCATTATTTCTCTACTGGATTTTATTTAGTTTTACCAACTTAGGCTCATTCTCTATGTTATGGATAAGCCGACAAAAAAATCTTCCTGCTCATCAGCAGTCGGATCATAGTTACAATAAATTTGCGGGAATGATTAAAACGGCTCCGGTAGCCGCGACAATTATGGCTCTTTTTATGTTAAGCTTGGCAGGTCTTCCTCCGTTTGGGTTATTTTGGGGTAAAATGTATATGATAAGTTCAGCGGTTACCGGCGGATATACCGTTTTAGCGCTTATTATGGCTCTAAACTCGGCAATAGCGGGTTATTACTACCTAAAACTTATAGTTTATATGTTTATGAAAGACCCTATTGTTGAAAACGGCGGTCATATTTATAGTGCAAATGCAACGCTTCCGCTAAAGACTATTATCGGTATTGCCGCGATAGGAACTATTTTTGCTTTTTTAGCTATTAATAAACTTTTAGAGTTTGTTACGGCATTTGTATACAACAGCGGATACTAAGAAAATATATATATACGAAAAGGTAGGGGAGAGCATTTGTTTAAAATAGTACTCCTTGCCTTTTTGTCAATAAATATTTTTGCCCTTGAGATTTCTCTTCAAGGCGCAAAAGAGAAACATCAAGATTACTCCACACTTCACTTAAAAGATAAAGATAAATTTTTATGCCAAGAGATAAAAGACGATTTTGGTGTTGTTATTAAGATAGTTTGTGCATTTACAAAATCCCCGACGCAAAAGATACAAAAGTTACAAAACAGTTTTTTTGAAATAGATAGTGAAATAAAGAAAAAAACATTCTTTTTGGTTATTAAGCCTTATCATAAAATGAAACTTACGCCGATGGTTTTTAATCTGACGAAAGATGACACGACTTTTAGTTCTAATGTAGAGCTATCAAACCATTGGATGATTGTAGGTTATAAAGAAGTGATTCCATATATGGATAAACGCACAGATTCCGATGTTTCTATCAACTTTCCATTTACGGCTTCCGAAGATAAATTTCCGTATGTAGGCAGTCTTGATATAAACGGTAATCCTGTATATGTAAAAAGAGTAGGGGATGTTACGGATTATATAAAAATTAAAAAGAACTATAAAGAAAAAAATTATGAGCATACTTTAGGGTTAATTAATGATATTATGAAAGAGTATCCAAACTCGCTATTTAAGGCTGAGCTACTTTTTTATAAAATCAGAGTTTACTCAAAACTGGATGAGAATGAGAAACTTATCGAGGTTGCAAAAGATTATCTTAGAGATTATTCTTCCGATGAAAATGTTCCTGAGATCTTATCTCTCATAGCAAGATCATGCGATAAAGCCGGTATGAGTAGCGATGCAGATTATTTTTACGATAGGCTATTTAGCGAACATGCAGACTCTGTTTATGCCAAATGGGGATATATCTATATGGCTCAAGCTCTGGAAATATCCGGAAATTCTACAAAGGCTAAAGCTCTATATGAAAAAGTACTTAAGGAGACTGACAATATAGATGTTGCATTAGAAGCATCATATAAATTGGTACAAAATAATTTAGCAAGCTCAAATTTTAAAGAGGCTGCAGAGCATATACAAAAAATAATAAAAGTTAGACCTGAGTTTTTTTCAAACGAAAATACAGACAGATCAATGGGCATGATGTATGAGTTTATAGATAATTCTGATTATATTTCCGGTACTACTATAGCTAAAGCAGTATTTGAGCATATGGGGTCGGATGACGATAGGTATGAAAAGCTCTCAAAAAATATCGGTATCTGGCTAAGTAAAACAGAGCAAAAAAAAGAGGCTTTAGCGGCTTTAAATGTCTATCTTGAGAAGTTTAGCGAAGGCGATTTTGTAAAAGAGGTGCAAGTTGCAAAAGATGCCCTCTTTTTTGATGTAAATGATGAAAATGCCTCTACTAAACTTATCGCTTTTGATAAGTTGATGCAAGAGTACGGTGGAGACAGTATCGGGAATAAAGCTATATATGAAAAGGCTAAACTCTTAATGGCGGAAGGTAAGTTTAAAGCAGCACTCGATATGGAGAAACAGCTTCTTACATTGGATGCACAGGAGTATCAAGATATTCCCAACCTCATTACCGATGCTGCAATAGGAACAATGAAAAAAGCGTTAGAGGCAAAAGAGTGTAACAGTGTGCTTGTCATCTCATCCCAACACAAAATAGAGTTATCAAACGAGTGGGATGACGGAATCTATGAGTGTGCCATGAAAGGAGCCGACTTTATGCTGGCTAAAAAAATGGCGGATAAAAACTTAAAATCAAAAGATATACAACAGAGAAAAAAATGGCTCTACAGATATATAAAAGTTGATTTTGCCACAGGAAACTATAGTAATGTTATCGAGGCATCCAAAGAGCTTATTACGCTTATAGGAAATGACCAAAATTCAGAGTATAAAGATGTGCATAGATATATTTTTGACACCTATCATAGACTAGAAGATGCAAACAAGATGATAGAGGCTATAACTAATCTTATAAAAGTGTATAAAGACGACTACCTTGATATAGATAGATATGTGGCTATTATGGTAGTCGGAAGCAATAAAAAGGATAATAATTTAGTCATTGAGTATGGTGAAAAGATTATGAAAATACAAAAGATTTCAGTGTCGCATGCACAGAGTCCTTTTGTTGAATTTGCACTATACCAAGCATATATTGATAGAGAAAATTATAACAGAGCACATGAGGTTATAAAATCTTTAGATACTTTAGAACTAAACAAGAGTGACAGATCAAGACAAAAATACCTTTTAGGAAATATTCTTACAAAACTTTGGAAAGATAAAGATGCGCAAAAAGCTTATCAAGAGGCTATTGA
>CAYHRD010000018.1:0-6275 GCA_964358925.1 uncultured Sulfurimonas sp. | reverse complement strand
TTACAAAACTTTGGAAAGATAAAGATGCGCAAAAAGCTTATCAAGAGGCTATTGATGCAGATAAAAATTCCGCTTGGGCGCAACTTGCAAAGAGTGCTAAAGAGCTGTAGTTATAAAAAACTGATTATGTAATTTATAGATTGCTTCTTGTCATTGCAATGAAATAAAGCAACCTATACAGAAAGAAAATTAAAGCTTTTATAATTTATATATCAATATATCTTGATATTTCGCTATAATTTTCTAATCGAATACTCTGATTAAGTATGGGTTGCTTCGTCACAAGTTCCTTGGCACATGACTGTCATTGCGAGCTTCGCAAGAAGCGTGGCAATCTAAAAACATGATTATTTAGAGAGTTCAATTTTATAATTTGAATATTTTAAGGAGTTATATGGAGCTGTTTTTACAAACCGTCGGCTCAATTTACGACGAGACTAGAGTTAAGATACTAAAGTTTATAAACCAAAATGGCGAGCTTTGCGTTTGTGATATAGAAAACTCGTTTGATATGATCCAATCACGCATATCAAGACATCTAAAAATCCTAAAAGAGGGTGGTTTTTTAAAGGTTGAGCGAAGAGGAACTTGGGCGTACTACTCTGTCCGCTCGCCCCTTGATGAGTTTAGGCTCTCCGTGCTAAAAGAGCTTGATTCGCTCGATATTGAAATTCCGAAACTAAAAAAAGGGTGTGAGATATGATAGCTTCAAGTCTGATTTTTTTAACAACGCTGATTTTTGTTATCTGGCAGCCAAAAGGGCTTAAAATCGGTACAACCGCAATTATCGGTGCAGTTGCATCGCTAATCTTTGGTACGGTAAGTTTTGGCGATGTGCTTATTGTTAGCAACATTGTCTGGGATGCAACGCTGGCGTTTATAGGCATTATCATAATGTCTATGGTTTTGGATGAGATAGGTTTTTTTGAGTGGTGTGCCATAAAAATGGCAAAGCTCAGTCGTGGTAATGGACATCTGATGTTTGTTTATGCTCTTCTTTTGGGTGCGTTTGTTTCTGCTCTTTTTGCAAATGACGGTGCCGCACTAATCCTCACACCTATACTTTTGGCAAAGATGAGACTGCTTAAGTTAAACGCAAAAACTATCATAGCTTTTTTACTCGCAGGCGGATTTATAAGCGACAGTGCATCGCTTCCGTTTGTCTTTTCAAACCTTACAAATATAGTAACGGCTAACTATTTTAGTATCGGATTTGTGGAGTATTTGAGCGTAATGTTTGTGCCGTTTATAGTAAGCGTTATTATCTCCATATTGGTTCTATGGCTTGTTTTGAAGAATGATATACCAAAAACCATAGATGTAAATTTGCTTAAAAATCCAGATGAAGTCCTCAAAAGCAAGCCGCTTTTTTACATGTCGTGGCTCTTTTTGGCTCTTTTGCTCGTTGCTTATTTTATAGGCGATGCGTATCATCTGCCTATTTCGCTCTTTGCGCTTGGCGGAGGGCTTCTCTTTTTGGCACTTGCTTCTTATATGAAAGCGGCTCATGCAGGAGCAACCATAAAAAATGCTCCGTGGCAGGTTGTCTGGTTTAGCATAGGTCTTTACATAGTTGTTTACGGACTTAAAAATGCAGGACTGACCGACTATCTGGCTTCTGTTTTAAAAGATTTGGCAGTGCAGGGCGACATGGTGGCTATTATCGGAACTGGTTTTATAAGTGCAATACTTAGTGCCGTGATGAACAATATGCCAACCGTTATGATTATGGATATAGCTCTGGTTGATATACCAAACCAAGCTTTGGCGTATGCAAATATCATCGGATGTAACTTAGGGCCAAAGATGACCCCTTTTGGCTCATTGGCAACTCTGCTTTGGCTTCATGTACTTGCGCAAAAAGGTGTAAAGATAGGCTTTTGGGAGTATAGCAAGTTTGGATTGCTTGTAACCCCGCCTATTTTACTGGTAGTTTTAATCTCATTAGGAGTAATTTTATGAAAAAAGTTTTAGTTTTATGTACGGGAAACAGTTGCAGAAGCATTATCGCAGAGGCTTTGATAAATGCTAAGTTAGAGGGCGTAGAGGCAAAAAGCAGCGGGGTGAGAGCTAGCGGAAAAGTAAACCCAAATGCAAAAAAACTGCTTGAAGAAAAAGGTATCTGGAGAGACGAGTACCACTCAAAAATACTAGATACCGTGATAGATGAAGAGTTTGACTTAGTAGTAACGGTTTGCGATCACGCAAACGAAACTTGTCCGATGTTTCCCCGCCCCGTAAAAAAGATACATATAGGCTTTGAAGATCCAGACGGTAAGGGTTATGAGGCATTTGAGGCGACTTACAAAGAGATAGAGGAAGTTTTGCTTCCAAAAGTAAAAGAGGCATTGTTTGGGATGAAAAAAGAGGTTACACAACTAAAAAGCGGTGTGTCGATAAAGTTTAGCGGTGCGGTGCAAAAAGAGAGTATTGTTAAAATGGTGCAAAACTGCAAAACGGGTGCGTGTGAGTGCATGAGCGATGATACGAAAAATAAGATAAAAGATATGCAAGTAAGCGGAAATGACGGCGATGTACTGCTTGAACTAAGCGGCGAGGTTAAAAAAGAGGATATAGAAGCCGCACTTGCAAAGTCAAAGGTTCTATAAAGATATTTTATAAGCTATAAATTAAAAAACACAATATTTTAGGTAAAATAAACATCATAGGTTTGAGGCGGGTGTTGTGTATGAGTGCACTAGCGATACAAACAGGTATAGAAAACAGAATCTTTACTATTCGTGGTTTGCAGGTAATGATAGATAGAGATTTAGCGGAGTTGTATGGGGTAGAGCCTAAAAGACTCGGTGAACAAGTCAAAAGAAACATTGAGAGTGCTTATTTCAAACCTCACCCCGCCATCCAAATCAAAATATTTCCTACCATTAAACCGACAAAAGTTCCTATGATAAAGCCCATAACTGCCATTAAAACACCGACGCCGACAAGTGCTTTGTTGTAAGTCGCCGCTAAAATGGATGCGGAGGCTACTCCTCCGATGTTTGAGAGTGAAGCAACGGCGATACTAAAGAGGTCAAGTTTAAACACCTTTGCACCTGCTACCATAATGAGTGCATGAATAACCAAAATACAAAATCCGGCAATGACATAGACCCCGACTTCGCTGAAATTCTCAAACAACGCCTTTGAGCCGATAAGAGCTATAAGCATATAGAGCATTGCAGAACCCATGGAGCTAGAGCCGTTTATAGTTTTTAGTTTTGTAAATGAGCCTAAAATACCAAGCACGGTTGCAAGGATTACGGTCGTAGTTGTGTAGTTCAATATCTCAAATCCGCTATATGCCAAAAAATTAACACTTACAGAAACAAGAGTAGACAAAAATATCAAAAGCCAATATCTCTTTTCCCCGACGGCAGATACGCACCCTATTGCTTCAAGTTTTGCCATCTGCTCATGCGAAGCCGTAAACGAGTTAAAATAGTGCGCAAACGGGGTTAAAAAGAGCAAAAACATCATCCAGAGAGTGTAGTTTACGCTATCGACTATAAGCGCATATCCAAACGCCTCTTGTGAAACACCCAGAGCCGTGCCTACTGCCACCATATTTGCCATACCGCCCGTCCAACTCCCGCTTAATGCACCGAATGCACCCGCCATATCGGCATCAAAACTAAACGCCCAAGAGACGGCTATAAAACCAAAAACAATGGAGAATATAGCCAAAGAGTATGCGATAAGCAGAGATTTTCCAAGCTTGAAAAAATCCCTGATATCAACTTGCAGGAGCATCAAAAAAAGCATAGCGGGAAGCAGATATTTTTTTGCATTTTCATAAACGGTATCGATAGCTTCATTTTGCTCAAATATGCCTAAAGAAGCCAAAACCATACTAAATATATAAATCAATACAACCGCAGGAAGGTATTTAAAAAATTTCGACTTACTCTTTTGCTCAATTAAGCTAATAGCAGAAGCTAAAAACACAAGTGCCAAAAGATACAAAAGCGGCGAACTAATCATTTATGCCCTTGGGCGCAAGGCGCACCCTTAAAACCGCTCAAATTTGCTCTAAGCTCACTCATAAATCTTACCGAAGGGTCATCCTTATGCGTCCTGTATTTTTTATCAGCCTCAAGCCAAAGCTCGTCTGCTTCAAAACATCTGTACTCATAATGTCCGACTACATACTCTATTGTCGGAAACATCTTTTTTAACTCTCTTACCAACTCTATATTTGCCTTTAACTGCTCTTTTGTCAGATTATCCTTAGAGTTTTGCCCGCCGACATTCTCTATCCCTATGGAGTTATAATTCAGCCCTATTACATGTCGCGCCATAAAATCAAGCGGCATCAACTGATGGATAGTTCCGTCTCTTTCAACCATAAAATGAGCCGAAACATTAACCGCTCCGCCGTTATTTATATCGGGTCTGTCGCTTGGAAGTGTTTGTGATGTAAAACGGGAGAATGAATCATTAAAATCATCTATCGCCGTATGATGAATAATAACAATTTTGGGAACTATTTTTATATCATCTACCTCTAAATTATAGTGGGATTTGATATATTTTTTCGTAAGTTCCACTCTCATCTCGCCAAACTCTATGGGAGTCTGTTTTATCTCTAAAGCCATTAAAGAGAGAGACGCAAAAAGAGCTAATAAAAAGGTTTTATACATACAAAATGCCTCAAAAAAGATTTAAAGACAGTATATTACAATTAACTTTTATATGCTTTTAATGCTTATCTTTATAATATAACAATTATGAAGTCAAAAGAGATTGTAAAACAAAATTTATTAGCAGAACCGTTAAGCCCAGATGCAGTGAAGTTGGCACGCGGTATATACAACACCTATATTGCGCAAGATGAAGAGCTCTCGTTAGAGATAAAAATCCCAACCTTTTTTAAACTTCTAAATCTTCATCCATGCACAGACTCCATAAAAGATATCCAAAATCTGCTAGAGGAGTTAAACGAACCGCTAGCTGTTAGAAATTTTGAGTTTCACGGAGAGACGACACAACTTAAATTCATTCAATTTTGCAACTACAAAATCGGGGAAGAAACCATAACAATAGAGTTAAGCCCCGAATATCTGCATGCTCAAAAAGAATATATGTTAGACTCATTTCTATTTAATTTATAACGCCAAAGGAAGTAATTCCTTTAGCTACGCTAGCCGCTTTGGCACTAAAGCTTGCCTCTTGAAGAGGCAGATAATTTGAACGAAAGAGGCTTTTCGAGGCAAAAAAACAAAAGGTAAAAATTTGGCAAAACGATATATTATTTTAGATACGGAAACAACGGGAACGGGTGAAACGGACAGAGTCATACAGCTCGGGTTTGTGGTTTTGGGTGAAAAAAATATAGAAGTGCAAAATGAGTTTTTTAGCTCAAGCGTTCCTATTAGCTTTGGCGCAATGGAAGTTCACGGAATTACGCCTGATATGCTTGATGGCAAACCCCAGTGCAGAGATAGCGGTTCATATAAAAGACTATTAGAGCTTAACACCAACGAGAACTATCTCATAATTCACAATGCGCCTTTTGATATAACGATGCTTGAGAGAGAGGGTTTTAAAACCCAAATGAGAGTTATAGACACCCTAAGAGTTGCAAAACATCTTCTTCCCGATGAAGAGGCTCATAGACTTCAATACTTTCGTTATAAAATGAATCTCTATAAAGATGAGCAAAAAGAGGCAGATGCTTTAGGCATAGTGATAAAAGCTCACGATGCCATAGGTGATGTTTTAGTTTTAAAACTGTTTTTAAGCAAGCTAAAAGATATGGTCTTAGCAAAATTTCCGACTGCAAATCCGGTTGAGAAAATGGTTGATTTAACACTAACCCCTATTTTAATAAAATCATTCAACTTCGGAAAATACAAAGGTAAAACTTTAGAAGAAGTTGCCTCAAGCGATGCCGCTTATCTGAGATGGATGCTTACAAGTATGGAAAAGCTTGACGAGGATTTAAAATATTCTATCAATAAAGTTTTAGGAAACTAAACACTACAAATAACACAAAAGCAATAGCTCCGCTGATAAGCGCGTATGGGAGCTGTGTGTTTACATGTTCGATAACCTCGCAATCACTTGCCATAGCCGAGATGATGGTTGTATCCGAAATCGGTGAGCAGTGGTCTCCAAACACGCCTCCTGATATGACTGCACCTATGCAAAGTGCGATATTTGCATCCATAGCGACTGCCATAGGAACGGCAACGGGAATCATTATACTAAATGTCCCCCAACTTGTCCCCGTTGAAAAAGAGATAACGGAACCTATGATAAATATAACTCCT
>CAYHRD010000017.1:0-19148 GCA_964358925.1 uncultured Sulfurimonas sp. | reverse complement strand
AGAAGAAGCGTTAGAAGTTTTTGAGAGCAAAAAACGCATCAAACTTTTTGAGATGGGTCATGACAAGCTTGTTCTTGCAAATGACGAGAAAGATTTTAAACATATCGACGGCGGTTTTGTTTACCAAGATGCGGACAAAGTAAATGACGATGAAGTCAAAGACGCAAAACTTATGACGACAAGAGAGGCAAGCGAGCAAGAGAAAAAAGATATGGAGATAGCTTACAAAGTAGCATCTCTTACAAAATCAAACTGTGTCGTGTATGTTAAAAACTCTGCAATGGTAGCAGTCGGTATGGGTATGACTAGCCGTGTAGATGCAAGCCAGTGTGCGCTAAAAAAAGCTAAAGAGATGGGACTTGATGTAACGGGAGCCGCACTTGCAAGCGAAGCATTTTTTCCGTTCCGTGACAGCATAGACGCTGCAGCTGCCGCAGGCGTAAAAAGCGTAATCGAACCGGGCGGAAGCATCCGTGATGATGAAGTAATCGCCGCTGCAAACGAGTATGGAATGAGCCTTTACTTCTCAGAAGTTAGACACTTTCTGCACTAGAATTTTTCTACATGTCAAGCTTTTTGCTTGACATCGCTTGGGAGAAAAGCTTTAAGCAAAAATATATGTGTTGGTTTATAAATTGTATAATTCAAGTGATGAAGAGATAAAAATCCTATAAGGAGAGTGGCAATGCAAACGATACATTTGGAAGTAAAAGATGATTATGTCAAAAATATCATAGCGCTTTTAAATAGCGTAAGAGATGTCATGATTGATAAAATAGAGATAGACGGCGATGTAAATCTCAAAGAAGATCCTTATTTTTATGAGAGAAGAGAAGATCTTCATAAGCTGCGGGATGATGTGAGAAGCGGACATGTAAAGATATTTACACAAAGTGAGTATGATGAGGATATAGCTATTTTTCTGAAAAACCTAGAAGTAAAATATGCAAATAATTAGAACAACTTTTTATAGTAAAAAATTTAAAGAGATCCTTGAATATATTGCTCATGATAAGTTGAGTGCTTCAAAAAAATTTAAAAAAGAACTTGATGAGCAGATAAGTGGTTTACTGGTTTTTCCACGCAAATACAGAAAATCAAAATATTTTGAAGATGAGAACATCAGAGATATGATTTTTAGCGGCTACACCGTCATCTATGAAATTTATGAAAATAGGATTGAAATTTTAACAATTTTTAATCAAAACTTGCCCCTTAAATAGTATCTTTTAAAAAATAAGCAGGAGCATAAAATTTTACGGCTTCGTTTCAATTATTTACTGGCTTTAGTTTTTCTGTATATCTTGTCGCTATTATCGTAACTTTTGTATACTCAAGTGGAAAAATAGCATTTGTCTTAATACCAAAAGTAATATCTTGGTTGCTATAAAGAAGAACATGTAAAGTATCCATTGCATTGTTGAAAATAATATCTTGGTTATTGCAACAAAGAGCATATAAAATATCCATGGTTTTGCTGATTTCAAGCACAAGCGTTGAAGAATATGTATTTACCTCAACAAGAATAAGAATCCCGTTTGCTTTACATAAATCGGTACTATTTGGTACGAAAGCCTTTAGTGCGTTTTGCATCGCATTTTCTATAGCATTTTTTCCTTCATGCTCGCCCGTTTGCATAATAATTTCATCGCCATAGTTTATAAGCATTTTAATATCATCATCAGAGGGTATAATGTCATTATCACCGCTAGAAAGAGTGAAATCTAGAATAACTTCTTTTATTTTTTGCGGAAGATGTTCATAAAAGGAAAGCTTTTCATTTGTATGTTTTGACGGAATTTTAATAGGAAAAATCATATTATTTATCCTTTTAATCTTGATAGATTATTTGTGTAATAGGTAAATCTCCAAAACATGTTTGCTCTACAAAGCTTCTTGGTTCTTGAGTTACTAACACAAATGAGGCAGAGACTTGTTTGCTCATCCATCTATAAAACGAAATATCAAAAATCAATTCGGCTTCACACGGTTTTCTGCTGACCGTATCTACAATAACTATGTCATATTTTTTAATCTGCTTTACGCCATGTGGGAATTTAGCTAAATTTTTAAAATAAATATGTTTGATGTTATTCTCTTGACAAAATTGCGCAAGTGTATAGTTTTGCACTTCGTCAAATCCGCCTAAACTCACGACAATTAGTTTTATGTCAGGCTGTGAACTTAGTTCTAAAGCTGTTTGCATGATTAAGGGAGTTTTATCAACTTTTTTAGGAGACAAAAAAAATCTATATTTTTCAGTGGGCTTACAAGGAAGCATTTTATACCTCTTTTTTTTAAGAATATAGAAGTATAAAATAGTGTCTGGACAAGGTTGTGTCTATTTTCAATTTTGTTTATTATTAAACAAGGATTAGTTGCAATTTTGCTTACAAATCTTGCACTGTCTAAAAAGTAGTAATTTTAATACTTTTTAGAGTGCCGTAAATGAAGAGGGTCATTTTTGTAAAACTTCTGTTACTGCTGTTTCAAATTTTTCTATCTCTTTTAAGATTTTATCTTCATATTTCATTGCTAGTTCTTCAAAATTTGTATTATGAAAATCATCTTCTTTAATTCTTAATCTTTGATGTTCTTTTGTAACTCTTTTATCGAAAAGTTTTTCATACATAGCTTTAAATTGCTTATTTTTTTCTATGAGTTCTTTAGCATTTGGATGCCAATATCCAAACCAAATAGATTCTTTGAATTTAATTAAATTAAAATTAATAGCGTTTTGCTCACTATCTTTTAAAATTTTTTGCATAATAGCATCATGAACTTTAGTTTTTATAAGATGTTTATTACCTATATCGTCTACAAGTTCAAATTTCTCTTTTAGTAAATCATACAACCTATCCAAATCAGTTTTTCTATATCTATATAAAATATCCAAAGCTTTTGAGTTTTTAGCCCATATTTTTTCGCATATCTCTTCTAGTTTTTTATCCGCCATAATATTTCTTCCTTTGAGTAAATCTACATAACTTGAAAGTATCAATTGTGTTTTGTTATTAATACTTGTATTTTTTAAAAGTTGCTCGATAATTTCACCTATCATTTGATAACTTGAAACTAGCCAATAATCTTGATTTTCCTCTGATGGATAAGAGTTGTCAATTGTTAAATAAATAAAAAATTTGGTATATTTTTCATTGTAAGAACTATTTACATACTTAAAATATTTTTGTAACTGCCCACCATCTTCCCCATAGCTTCGCTCACTAGCATAAACTTTATTTTCAATAGCCACAACTACTTTATTAGCCTCATCTACTACAAGCAAATCTATATTATTCTTTTCTCTAAAGATAGTTAGATTTTTTTCTTTGTTAGGTAAATAAACATAATGCTTTAAATCTTCAATAAAATCATTGCCTTCATTTTCTTCTATAACCTTTTTTAGAAATCCATCAAAAATCTTATAACCTAAACTATGCTCATTATCGCCAAACATCCATGATAATAAATTTGAATGTCTTATCTCTTGTGTTCCCATTCCTGTTATTTCAAGGACATTAAAATCCATCATATTATTGTTGATTTGCTCTAGTAAATCTTGGATTTCATCATCAAAAATAAACCCTTCTACTATTTTATAGTTTAAATTTTCACTCATTTATATCCCCCTAATTATGTATCATACAACACAACTGCTTTGCACAAAATAGCATATGAATTGTTGTTTATTTTCCATAGAATTATATCCACTTACTTAGACACCGTCATGTCCACCATCCAAATAACTATTCAAATCTTCATTAATCATCTCTTGCAACCATAGAGGTTCCAAAACTCTTAAATGTGGAATCCAGTACTTGATAATCGGGATAATTTCCATCTCGTAAGTGATAGTAACCCTAAACTCCAAAGAGCCGTCTTGATGAACGCTCTCTATCTTTTGTGTGGGAAGCGGTCTTCTTTTAAAATACTTTGCGGCTTTTGCAGTTGCATACACCGTCACATCAAAAGAATCTCTATCTGATTGGAACCAAATCGAGATGGAATTTTCTAGTAAGCTGTCGATTCTAGCATCGTTTGTAAAATGATCTCCCGTCTCTTTTACATGTGAAACTCTTTTTAGATAAAGCTTGCGTACATATCCATCGCTATCAAGTGCCACAAGATACCAAAACCCTTCATAGTTTACGATTTTAAGGGGTTTTAGTATCTCTTTTGCAGGCGGGTTGATTTCATTATCATAAACACAAGAGATAACTTGCGTCTTTTTTATAGCTTGTTCGAGATGCTCAATAAGAGCAAATTTATCGCTAATATCTTCAATATTTAGCTTTGTATAGATGGGGTTAAAATCTTCATTGCGTAGTTTATCAAGTAGCTTATGCGTTTTGGATGCAAGCTTGCCGCCTATGCTTTGTGTGATTTTTTCCAAAATATCAAGAACCAAGGTGTCTTCAAATGTTTTAGACTTTTCAAGCCTAAATCCCTCTTGTATCTTGTATTTTGCCTTTTCTTTGTAGATAGGAAAACTACTGAGCCGTTCTGTAAAATCCCTTAAAATTGTCCTACCGCTGACTTGAAACTCTTCGGCTAACTCTTTTGCACAAAGAGCTTCACCGTCATGCAAGCGTGAAAGTATGGTGATAAGCCTTGTTAAAATCTTGTCATAGTCATGTGTTGCCATTTATATAGCCTTCTCATTTTTGGATATAAAGCTGTCTTGCAAAATTATACTTTGTTTTGTTATTAAAATTTGAAAATTGAGAATCTCGAATATTTGATAACTACCCTTTAACTCTCTAAAAAGTACCAAAGATTTCTAAACTTATATATCATGAAGTTGATTGACATCCACTCAACCCTTGTGATATAATCACGCTTAATAATTAAATAATATATATTTTAGGAAAAAAAATGAGTAAATCTTTATATGAAACGCTTGAAGTCCCTGAGAGTGCGAGTGAAGCGGAGATAAAAAAAGCGTATAGAAAGTTAGCAAGAAAATATCATCCCGATATAAATAAAGAAAAAGGTGCAGAGGATAAGTTTAAAGAGATAAACTCTGCATATGAAATACTAAGTGATAAAAAGAAAAAAGCACAGTATGACGCACACGGCGATAGTATGTTCGGCGGACAAAATTTCCATGATTTCTCTCGCTCACACGGTGGAAGCGGCGATTTGGATGACATCTTAAGAAATATGTTCTCCGGCGGCGGTTTTGGCGGATTTGGGGGTTCTTCTTTTGGCGGGGGCGGCTTTGGTGGCGGAGGATTTGGCGGGAAACAACAACCGAATCTTGATATAGAAACAAGCGTTACTATTCCTTTTAGCGTCTCTATTTTAGGCGGTTCACACTCTGTTGCGGTTAATGGAGAGAGATTTGACATCAAAATCCCAGCCGGTGTAAACAGCGGCGAGAAGATGCGTGTCAAGGGTAAAGGACATGCTCAAGGCGGAAGAGCGGGAGACCTTTTTTTAAAGATAAATGTTGCTTCAAATCCTGAATATATAAGAGAAGAGGATGATTTGATTAAAAAATTTGATGTTCCTCTTTATGCGGCACTATTTGGCGAGAAAGTAACCATACAAACGCTAGAAAAAGAGATTAAGCTAAAAATCCCGCAAAATACTAAAAACGGACAGAGATTTCGCGTAAAAGAGATGGGTGCGATGAACCGCAAGACAAAAGAGCGCGGAAATTTATACCTAGAAGCAAACATTGTCTTGCCTAAAATTGAAGATTTGGATGAGAAGTTAGTAGAGTTAATGAAAGAAAAATTGCCTAAGGAATAAAGCCATGATACACCAATATGACGAACCGGTTTACTTAATCAGTATTGTTGCAAAAATTTTGGACATTCATCCGCAAACTCTTAGACAGTATGAGAGAGAAAATCTTCTTACTCCATCAAGGTCAAGCGGTAAAATAAGACTCTATTCTCAAAGGGATATAGATAGAATCAAACTTATTTTAAGACTAACTCGTGAGCTTGGTGTAAATCTTGCCGGAGTGGATATTATTTTAAGACTAAAAGAGAATGTTGACAGTATGGAACAAGATATCTTAGAACTCAGGCAAGAGATTTTAAAAGCAAAAAATTCTCAAACGGTATCACACGATAAAGCTTTGGTTACTAAAAAAAGCATTTATGAGATGATAATTTTTGAGAAATAATTTATTATTACTCTTTTAATCTTTTGATATCCGCACCTACATTTTGCAGTTTTTTCTCTAAAGAGTCGTAACCGCGGTCAAGGTGATAGATGCGGTGAACATCTGTTATCCCGTCTGCTACAAGACCTGCTAAAACCAAAGCGCTTGATGCACGCAAATCAGTAGCCATAACATCGGTTCCGCTTAATTTTGTTCCGCCGTTTATAGTTGCAACATGCCCGTTTAATGAGATATTCGCACCCATTCTTTGAAGTTCACTCACATGCATAAATCTATTTTCAAAAAGTCTCTCTTCAATGATTGAAGTACCGTTTGCTTGAGTTGCAAGTGCTAAAAATTGAGCTTGCATATCTGTCGGAAATGCAGGATACTCTTGTGTTACAATTTTTACAGCTTTGATAACTTCTGATGGATGAATAGTAATAATGTTGTCGGCAATCGTAAACTTGCTTCCCATCTCTTGAAGTTTTGATAAAACGGCGCCTAAGTGTGCGGCATTAACATCTGTTAATGTAAGTTCCGACCTTGTGATTGCAGCTGCACAAAGGTAAGTTCCAGCCTCAATGCGGTCTGGGATGACGCTAAATTCATCTATATTTAAAAGTTTTCCGCCTGTTCCGTGTATGGTTAAAAATGCTGTTCCTATGCCTTCGATTTTTGCGCCGCTTACATTTAAGATTTCGCAAAGTTGGACAACTTCGGGTTCTCTTGCAGCATTTGTGATGGTGGTAATTCCCTCTGCCAAAGCTGCTGCCATAACGATATTTGCCGTGCCGGTAACGGTAATCTTGTCAAAAATAATATTGCAACCCTTTAGACCATCAGGAGCGATAGCGTGGATATAACCGGCTTCTATATTTATAACCGCTCCCATCTGCTCAAGTGCTTTTAAGTGCAAATCAACAGGTCGCTGACCTATCGCACATCCGCCTGGCAAAGATACTTCGCAGTGACCAAATCTTGCTAAAATCGGACCTAGCACAAGTATGGAGGCACGCATCGTTCTAACTATGTCGTATGTGGCTTTTGTCTGGGTTAAACAAGATGTGTCTACGGTTGTTACATTGTTATTTTCTTCCCATGTAGACGAGCATTTTGCACCTAAATTTGACAGAAGTTTTAAAAGAGTTTTGATATCTGCAACATTTGGTAGATTTTTTATTACGACGCTGTTTTTGGCAAGTATAGTCATAGCAATTAGCGGAAGAGCAGCATTTTTTGCACCTGAAATCTTTATCTCTCCGTGCAGAGGAGCGGCTTTTTTAATTTGTAAGTAGTCCATAGTTGTCTTTTTATTTATTAGAAGAGTTCTTGCAGAACTCTATTTACACGCAAAATGAGCAAAAGCCCATTTTACTACGCTTGCCGCTGTGGCACTAAAGCTTGCCTCTAAAGAGGCAGAAAATTTCTTGTAGTTTTACAAGAAACTTAAAGTGCGAAATTATATCTAAAATAGTTCGTGTTTTTGGTATAATCACTTAAGTAAACATAGGAAAAACGATGAGTTCAGCCTTAGATAGATTAAAAAATTTAACAAATAAAATCTCTAGTTATGAGCGTGCAAGAAAAGACAATTTAGCAATACTACAAAACCTTTACAATGAACTCGGTATAAATCAAAAAGTCGAAGAGTTTGGCGAGCTTTTTAACTTCAAAGCCGTCAATTTATCCGGTGCGTCACTTCTAAATGATAGTTTGGGCGAGATAAAAAAGGGTAAATATTTGCAGATATTGGCAATCGGCTACGATAAAGATGCAGTTGTTAAGAGTAAAAACATCTCTCTTGGCTATTTTGGAAAAGCCGAAAATGTGGATGAAGAGTTAAAAAATAAAATAGTAGAGTTTATAATCCGCTTTAGGTTTGAGAAAAGTTTTATGACGCTTGAACATTATCACGGAATGTTAGAATCTTTTAAAACCGATGAGTAAATATTTGTGATGCTCTTAATATGTTAATATTTTTGGATGTGGAGACAACTGGTTTAGAGAGTAGCGATAAAATATGTTCTATCGGTATAATCGGTGTTCGCGAAAATGAGATTTTTTCAAAGTATGAGCTTGTAAATGAGGGCAAAAAAATCTCTTCAAAAGCTTCAAGCATTAATCACATCACAAACGAGATGATAAAAGGCAAACTTACACTTAAAGAGAGTGAGGCGTGGAAGTTTTTGCAAGAGCATAATCGTGAAAACTCAACTATTATAGCTCATAATGTAAACTTTGACCTTAAAATGCTTCTTGCATGCGGGTTTGTTTGGCACGGTAAAATCATCGATACTCTCAGGGTTACAAAACATCTTATCCCCGAGTGCGAATACTTTTCGCTTCAATTTTTAAGATATGAGTTAAAGCTTTATAAAATGCTTGAGAGCGAATTTATCCCACATAATGCACTCAGCGATGCTATGCATGTAAAACTTTTGTATGAGTATCTTTTGGATATAAAGGCACATGAAGAGTTAATCGAACTTACTCTTAAAAAGGTACTGATAGAGAAGTTTGATTTCGGCAAATACAACGGTCGCTATATAGAAGAGATAAGTATGTATGACAGAGGATATTTGGAGTGGGTGCTTTTAAATATTGCGGATTTGGATGAAGATTTTAGATATAGTATAAATAGGTATCTATAATATAGATTGCGTTGTCGCAAGCTCCTTGGCACATGACGGTCATTGCGAGCGAAGCGCGGCAATCTCTCTTATCCTGCCATTAAGATTGCCACGGCTAAAGCCTCGCAATGACGGAGGGGGGGGCTCACAATAACGGAGAGGGAGAATCTCGTGGTGATGGCGGGGGAAGCTTGCCATGACGAGTGAAGCGATCCCTCTCTTTCTCTTATCCAGTCATTGCGAGCTTCTTTAGAAGCGTGGCAATCTAAAAATATAATTATTCAGAGAACTCTGTTATACTTTCGCGTAAATAAAATCTGCAAGGAGTGTTTTTGAGAGTAGCTGTTGAGTGCAAGTCGCCGCTTATGCAAAAATCATTGGAACTTTTTTTGGGTAAGTATCTTAGTTCCGTAAAAAATTGCGATATTCTCTTAAGAGATGTCAAATGTATGAACGATAAGAGATGTTTTTATATCTCAAGCTCTAAAGATGCCGATTTAGTTAAACCGTTTTCAAAATCTCAGCTTATTTTAGCTCTTGAGAAGAGATATGAAAGCATGAATGAAACAGATATAAAGAGCGAATTTGCCGATGATGAAAAACTTGATTTTGAGATTTTAGAAAAACGCATAGAAGCATTGACAAAAGAGTATCAAGCAAATATTTTAAGGGCGGTGCGGGCATTTTATGAAAAGTAAAACTATAACCAAAAAAATAGTATCAGGAAAATTTAAAAATAAAATTTTAAAACTTCCCTCAAAGAGTACGACAAGAACATCAAAAGCCATAGTGCTAGAGTCTTTTTTCAATACGATTCAATTTGAGATAATAGACGCAACTTTTGTGGAACTTTTTTCAGGAAGCGGTTCCATCGGTCTTGAAGCGCTTAGCCGCGGTGCAAAACGAATTATTTTTATGGAACGCGACCATGACGCACTTAAGATTTTAAGAGAAAATATTGCCCAAACCGATCCGAGTTTATGCGAAGTTTACAGTGGTGATACATTTGTAAATATTAAAAATGTCGTAAAGTTGCTGCAAAGAAGCGGTGAAGCGGCATATTTCTATATTGACCCGCCTTTTAGCATAAGAGAGGGGATGGAAGATATATACGATAAAATGATTGATATGATAGCTTCCCTGCCTAAAGAGTGCGTAAAACTTATTATTATAGAACATATGAGCACTCTGGCAATCCCAAACGAGATAGGCGTATTTAGTATAAAAAAATCTAAAAAATTCGGAAATACGGCTCTTACATATTTTGAGAATGAATAAAGTGGAATAGAGTTTGCTTAATATCGTTAGTTTAAGGATTGGCGATGAAAAAATTTATTCTATTTTTACTTACTATTGCAACTGTTCACGCCGCGAAGATAAGTGATGTCGCTAATATTGTCGGAGTTAGAGATAACCATCTTATCGGCTATTCTCTAGTTGTCGGTCTTGAAAAAACAGGCGACGGTACGACTTCAAAATTTACCCTTCAATCAATCGCAAATATGCTAAAAGCTATGAATATAGATATGAAACCTATTGATATAAAATCAAAAAATGTCGCTGCAGTCGTTGTTACGGCAGAACTTCCTCCGTTTGCAATGCAGGGTGATAAGATGAACATTACGGTTTCATCCATCGGAGATGCCAAGTCGTTAGAGGGCGGAACACTTCTTATGACACCGCTCAAAGGGGTAGACGGAAAGATTTATGCACTGGCTCAAGGCGCTGTCAGTATAGGCGGTAAAAATGACAAAGGTGCGGGAAAATCTCAACCGACGGCAGGACTTATTTATAACGGCGGAGTAGTGGAGAGAGAAATCAGTATTGATCTTTATAATCAAGAGTATATAACACTCTCTTTAAAAGATGCAAATTTTAAAAACAGCGTCACTATTCAAAAAGTATTGAATGAGTTTTATAGTACGCAAGTGGCGGTAGCTATGGATTCTAGAACCGTAAAGCTAAAAAAACCGCAAAACAAAAGTATGGTGGAGTTTTTAGCAGAAGTTCAAGAGATGAATATGGACTATAGTGTAGATGATAAAATTGTTATAAACGAGAGAACGGGAACGATAATCTCAGGAGTCGGGATAACAATAAAACCGATTGTTATGACGCACGGCGGTATAACGATTAAGATTACGGAACAAGCGGAGTTGAGCAAACCTGCCGGTTCAAGGGTTGTGGATGATAATATGGTAATCGGGGTAAATGAAAATGAGCTTTATACGAAAACAGGAACTACAACCGTTGCAAATCTAGTCCGCTCTTTGCAAAAACTCGGAGCAACGCCAAAAGATATAATCTCTATTTTAGAAGCAATGAAGAGTGCAGGTAGCATCTCTGCCGAATTGAAGTTGATATAATGTACGGCGCAAATTCTGTAAATTTACAAGCTGCATTTATGTCGCAACAGCATGAAGTTCCTAAAATTGACGCTAAAGCGGATAATGCGGAGTTGAGAAAGCAGACCGATGCTTTTGAATCAATCATCCTTAAAATGTTGATGGATAATGCAATGCAGGATGAGAAAAATATTTTTTCAGAGGCAAACGATCCGGGTGACAAAATATATAAATCAATGTACAGAGAAGAGCTTGCAAAAGCAAGTGCCGGCGGATTTGGATTTTCTCAAATGCTGTATGATTTTTTGAGTCAAAAAGGCTAATATTTTTCTTCTTTATGACGATATAGTTAAATATAGTTATTCTCATCAGAGATAGAAAAAAAGGATAAGTTATGATTTCACAACTAAATAGTGCAGGTATCCGTAGCGCATACGCCGGCAACTTAGGCGAAAATAAAGAAGTCGCGCAAAAGAGTGCGACTGTTATCTCTAAACAGGGTGATAAAAGTAGGATTGAAGAGATAAAAAGTGCTCTTGAATCGGGTGAATATAAAATAAATCTACAAGATCTTTCGCAGAAGATAGCCGAAGAGTTATTGTAGTTTTAAAACAAACAATGAGGATTAAATTATGCTTTCTTATCATTTACAAGGTGCATTAAGCGACTTAAGGGACTTAGTAAAAATTACTGAGTCGGATGTCGAAGATATAAAAGTAGCAAATCACAATCCTCAGTTTGAAAGATTAAAACTTAAAGAAGAGAAGTTAAAAAGCTTTGAATCTAAAAAAGCTATGATAGATTATGAGATTTCTTCTCTTGTGAGCTTAAATCCCAATGTAGAACTGCCTAAGCTCTTAAATGATGAACAGCATGTTTATTTGAGCGAGCTTAAAGTCGAGTTGTCAAATCTTCGTGAAGTAAATAGGCGTTATGCGAGAATGGTGTTGGCGGTAAGTAATTTATACAATACATTTTTAGAAAGGTTAATCCCGACGGAGATGCAAGGTTACAATAAAGTTGCTTCAAAAGAGTCTACAATCTTGAAAGTGAGAGTGTAAGATGGGATCTATTTTCAATACATTAAATATCGGTTATAGCGGGCTGACTGCCGCACAGTTAGGCGTGAGTACTACCAGTCATAATATAACAAATGCAGATAGTGAAGGGTATACCAGACAAAGAGTAGTAACGGCGGCTTCTACACCTATCTACTCATCTTCCGGAAATGTAGGAAACGGTACTTCCATAGTAGATATTGCCAGAATCTTTGATAATTTTATATATGACAGATATACAGGTTTAGCATCCGATAAAGAGAACTCAGATTTTATACAATCCACTCTTAAAGAGCTGTCAACCTACTTTCCTGAAATAGATGAGGTAGGGATTAAGTCGGATTTAAAAGAGTATTACACTATGTGGCAGACATTTGCGGATAATCCTGATAACGACGCCATCAAACTTGCTCTTGCAAAACAAACAGAGACGCTCTCAAGCAGCATAACCACTACTCAAAATAAAATTACGGCACTTCAAACAAGTTTAAATGAACAGCTCCAGACAAGCGTAAGCGAAGTAAATCTGCTTGCTAAAGAGCTTTCACAAATAAATATCTCGATTGCAACTGCAGAAGCCGGCGGTGCATTTAGCGCAAACGATTTGAGAGATAAAAGAAACTCGATTGAATTGAATCTTGCAAAACTTATCGGCTCAAATGCTATAAACGGTCAAATAGAATCAAATATGAGGATAGACAGTTCATCAAATGAAAATTCGGGAAGTTATACTTTGAGCGTAAGCGGATTTAACATAGTTGACGGCGGAGCTTTTCATCCGATTCACATCTCAAGCGCTAATAACTCAAACGGATTTTATGAGCTCTCTTATGAGAGACAAGACGGTGTTTTAATACCTATGGACGAGAGTATAAAAGGTGGTAGAATAGGTGCTATTTTAGAGCTTAGAGGCAGCGAGATTAACGAGAGTTCACAGGGCGTTCCAAGTAACGGTATTTTACAAAAAGTTATAGATCAGATGGATGCTTTTGCGGCAACGCTTATAGAATCTACTAATAATATTTATGCTTCTGCTCATGTAGCGAGTATGGAATCAAAAATAGTAGATTTTGACGGGTCGGATCCTATTTTGAACTCATCTTTAAATTTAAATGCCGGATCGTTTGATATCCTTATCTACGATATAGACGGGAATGTAACCGCAAGAAGAAGTATCAACATTGATTTTACGACATCTATGTCGGGAGTTGCCGGTTCCAACTCGATTCAGGGTCAGATCGAAGCACAGGGCGATGATAATAGCGACGGCAATGCCAATAATGATGTGGATGATTATATTGAGTATAATTGGGCAACATATCCAAATGGAGATAATGCGATAGAGTTTGTCATGGATGCGGCATACTCGGCAAAAGGGTACTCTTTTTCTATAGAAGATAAACTTACAAATGATGATTTTGATTCCGGTTCAAACTTCGCGGGTGCGCTAGGGATGAATAAATTTTTTGACGGAGATAATGCAAAAAATATAAATTTGAATTATAAACTAAGAGATAATCCTACAAATATAACGGCAGGAAGAGCTCCAGTAACCGGTGATAATACTTTAGCGTTAGATATGATTCAACAGCAGTTTGAGGTATATGATTTTAGTGTCGGCAGCGCAGTTTATAACTCTACGATATACGGTATGTTTGATGTAATAGCGACAGAGGTCGGCGTAACTACAAACGATGCAATTTTAAGCAGTCAAACGATAACTGCCCAGTTTAATGCAACGGAGTTAGAGTACTCTTCCGTCTCAAAAGTAAGTATCGACGAGGAACTTACAAACTTGATTAAATATCAGACATCGTACGGGGCTGCTTCGAAAATTATTACAACCGTGGATCAGATGATGCAGACGCTTCTTGGGCTTAAACAGTAGCCGTAAATGCCGAAATCTAGTCTCTTTATACTTGTTTTTGTTTCTCTTTTTTCTTTTTTCGGCTCTATCTTTTATTCGGTAGATGCGTATATGTTAGATAGCGGCTCTATTTTAACTCCGCCGTCAATGGAGCATTTGCTGGGTACGGACAGACTCGGCAGAGATATCTTGGCACGGCTTATCGAGGGCGGAAAAGTTTCTCTTATTATCGGTGTGGGAAGTGCTTTTATAGCTTCGGTTATCGGACTGATTTTAGGTTCAATGGCTGGATATTTTCGAGGAAACATAGATAAAGGCTTTGTAGTTTTAGTGGATTTGTTTTTAACATTTCCGACATTTTTTCTGCTTCTTGCACTTGTCAGTTATGTAAACGCTTCGGCTTTGGTTTTAATTGTTATCATATCCGTAACGGGTTGGATGACGACTGCAAGGCTCATCCGTTCAGAGAGTTTTGGGATAACGACTCAGCCGTACATAAAGATACTAAATATCGCAAAAGTTGGTAAGCTAAAGATACTCTTTAAGTATTACGCTCCTCTTTTGGCTCCCATATACTTTGTCAGTTTTACCTTTGGAGTAGGCGGAGCCATTCTTGCAGAATCCGGACTTAGCTTTTTGGGTCTTGGAATTGTAGCGCCTCAAATGAGCTGGGGTACAATACTAAGCAGCGGTAAGGATGTCGTAGAGATTGCATGGTGGGTTAGCTTTTTCCCCGGTCTTATGATATTTTTAGTTACATTTTCATTGATAAATATCTCAAATTATCTTCAACAGCTAACAAATCAAAAAGAGATACAAAATTAGCACTCTTTTGCCAAAAATAGGATAATTCTGATAAAATAAATCCTTAATTATAAATTTTAGTTTTAAAAAAACAGACACAGAAGAGAAAAATATGAAAATAGCCATAGCAGGGACAGGATATGTAGGGCTTAGCAACGGGATACTTTTATCTCAGCACAATGAAGTCGTTGCCTTAGATATTATTCCCCAAAAAGTGGAGATGATAAATAGAGGTATTTCGCCAATAGAAGACAAAGAGATAGAAGAGTATCTAAAAAGAGAAGACCTAAACTTTAAAGCAACGCTTGATAAAGTTGAGGCTTACAGCGGAGCTGAGTATGTCATCATAGCTACTCCGACGGATTATGACCCGCAAACAAACTACTTTAACACAAAAAGCATAGAGTTCGTGGTTGCCGATGTTTTGAGCATAAATCCTGATGCGGTAATGGTTATAAAATCGACTATTCCCGTGGGATATACAAAAACTCTAAGAGAAAAATTTAGTACGGATAACATAATTTTCTCACCTGAGTTTTTAAGAGAGGGGCTTGCACTTCACGATAACCTTTATCCAAGCCGTATAGTCGTAGGAGAGCAGAGCAAGAGAGCCGGCGTGTTTGCAAACTTGCTTGCACAGGGGGCGATTAAAAAAGATATCCCAATTCTTTTTACCGACTCAACTGAAGCAGAGGCGATAAAGCTTTTTGCAAATACCTACCTTGCTATGAGAGTAGCTTACTTTAACGAACTAGATAGTTATGCGCAAAGTCACGGACTTGATACGAAGCAAATCATAGAGGGCGTAGGACTTGACCCACGCATAGGCACGCACTATAACAACCCCTCTTTTGGATACGGCGGATACTGTTTGCCAAAAGATACAAAACAGCTTCTTGCAAACTATGCAGATGTGCCGTCAAATTTGGTAGAGGCGATTGTAAAATCAAACTCAACGAGAAAAGATTTTATAGCAGATAGTATTTTGGCAAAAAAACCCAAGATAGTCGGTGTTTATAGACTTGTAATGAAAAGCGGAAGCGATAATTTTAGAAGTTCGGCTATTCAAGGGATTATGAAGCGCATAAAAGCAAAAGGCGTGGAAGTAGTTATTTATGAGCCGGTACTACAAGAGGATAACTTTTTTAACTCAAGAGTCATAAAAGATTTGGACGAGTTTAAAAAGGTAAGCGATGTTATAGTAGCAAATAGGCTAAGTGAAGCAATTACGGATGTAAAAGCCAAAGTCTATACCAGAGATATTTTTAATAGTGACAGTTAGGAGATGATGTGAAGATTTTAGTAACAGGAACGGCAGGCTTTATCGGTTTTCATTTGGCAAAAAAATTGCTAGAACGGGGCGATGAGGTTGTGGGGCTTGACAATATAAACGACTACTATGATGTAAACTTAAAATACGCAAGATTAAATGAGCTTGGCATCCAGATTCGTCATCATGAACAAGAACAAGCTTCTGAGACTGCCGTGTCGCAGGCTCCTCACAGTGAGAGTCATTGCGAACATAGCGCGGCAATCTTATCATCAAAATATCCAAACCATAAGTTTGTAAAAATGGACTTAGCAGACACAAAATCAATCAATAAACTTTTTGAAGCGGAGAAATTTGATGTAGTGTGCAATCTTGCTGCACAAGCGGGGGTACGATACTCCATAGAAAATCCGCATGCTTACATACAAAGCAATGTCGTGGGATTTATGAATATACTTGAAGCTTGCAGACATTTTGGAGTAAAAAATTTGGCGTATGCAAGCAGCTCCAGCGTTTACGGGCTAAACAGGTCTCAGCCGTTTAGAACAAGTGATCATACAGACCATCCGATTAGCCTCTATGCGGCTACAAAAAAATCAAACGAGATGATGGCGCATACTTATAGCCATCTCTACGGTATCGCTACAACGGGGCTTAGGTTTTTTACGGTATACGGCGAATGGGGCAGACCGGATATGGCACCTATGCTTTTTGCAGATGCTATTTTAAACGACAGAGCCATAAAAGTATTTAATCACGGCAATATGAGCAGGGATTTTACATATATAGACGATATAGTGGGTGGAGTTATAAAGGTAATAGACAATCCGGCTAAACCGTTAACAGACTTACCGTCATTGCGAGAAGCGAAGCGACGCGGCAATCTAGGATACTTAGAGCAATATTGCCGCGCTATGCTCGCAATGACAGAGAACGGTCATGATGAGAAGCAAAGTGACACAGCAATCTCTATATCTCTTCCGAGCGACCGTTCCACCGCACCGTATCGCATATACAACATAGGCAATAACTCGCCAGTGCAGCTTTTAGACTTTATAAAAACGCTTGAAATTTCATTGGGCAAAGAGGCAAAGAAAAATTTTATGGATATGCAAGACGGGGATGTGGTCTCAACTTATGCGGACATAAGCGCTCTGATTGATGATTTTGGATACAAACCCGATACTTCGCTAGAAGTAGGGGTGGAGAAGTTTGTGAAGTGGTATAAAATGTTCTATGATAGGCACGCTAAATGAGCAAAGCCCATTTAGCTACGCTAGCCGCTATGGCACTAAAGCTAGCCTCTTTCAAGGCTGAAAACTTCTTGCAAAACTGCAAGAAGTCTAATAAAAAAGGAGAAAAATAGATGAAAGGGATTATTTTAGCAGGCGGAAGCGGAACAAGGCTTTATCCGCTTACAAAGAGCGTAAGCAAACAGTTATTGCCAATTTATGACAAACCTATGATCTACTATCCGTTGTCGGTTTTGATGTTGGCAGGGATTAGAGAGATTTTGATCATTTCTACTCCGAGTGATTTGCCTAGATTTAAAGAGTTGCTAGGGGATGGGAGTGATTTAGGCGTAAGTTTTTCTTATATTGTTCAGCCATTACCCGAGGGTCTTGCACAGGCTTTTATACTCGGGGAAGAGTTTATCGGGAATGATAGTGTATGTTTGATACTTGGGGACAATATCTTTTACGGCAACGGACTTAGCGCTATGGTGCAAAATGCCTCAATGCTTCAAGAGGGCGCGGTAGTATTTGGTTATCAGGTAAAAGATCCGCATAGATTTGGTGTGGTTGAGTTTGACGAAGAACAAAATGCCATCAGCATAGAAGAAAAACCAAAAGAGCCAAAATCAAACTTTGCAGTGACTGGTCTCTATTTTTACGACAATGATGTTATAGAGATTGCTAAAAGTGTAAAACCATCAGACCGTGGTGAGCTGGAGATTACATCCGTAAATCAAGAGTATCTAAGAAGAAAACAACTCAAAGTTGAGCTTTTAGGAAGAGGTTTTGCTTGGCTAGATACCGGCACGCACGATAGCCTTATAGAAGCAGGGCAATTTGTTCAAACCATAGAACATAGACAAGGGTATAAAATAGCGTGTTTAGAGGAGATAGCTTACAATAACGGTTGGATAAGCAAAGAAAAACTGCTTGAAGTAGCTAGAGTGCTTAGTAAAAGCGGATACGGTCAGTATTTGTCGGATTTAGTAAAAGGATAGAGAGATGAAAAATATTTTACTCACAGGTTGTGCGGGTTTTATAGGTTCAAACTTTGTGCCGTACTTTTTGGAAAAATATCCCGAGTATAATCTTGTAAACTTAGATTTGCTAACTTACGCAGGAAACTTAGAAAACCTAAAAGAGTGTGAAGGAAATCCGAGATATAAGTTTATAAAAGGGGATATCTGCAATCGTGAACTTGTAGAGTTTATATTTAACGAGTATGACATACAAGGAGTTGTTCATTTTGCTGCGGAGAGCCATGTAGACAACTCCATCAAAAATCCCGGAGTGTTTGTTCAGACAAATGTTAATGGGACTTTTACTCTTATAGATGTAGCATACAAGTACTGGATGGATGCACCGTTTAAATACAAGAAGAGATTTTTAGAGACTGCCACAGCTTCTATGAAGCTTCGCAGTGACGGTGGAAGTCATTGTGAGGAGCAAGACGCATCCGGTCATTGCGAGGAGCAAAGCGACGCGGCAATCTTAACCCCGCGTTTTCACCACATCAGCACTGACGAAGTTTACGGAACATTAGGCGATACAGGACTCTTTACGGAGCTTACTCCTTATTCACCAAACTCTCCATACTCTGCAAGTAAAGCAGGTTCGGATATGATAGTTCGAGCGTATCATGAAACTTACGGAATGAACACGGTGATTACAAACTGCTCAAACAACTACGGTCCAAAACAACATGACGAAAAACTTATCCCGACCATCATAAGAAATGCCCTTGTAGGCAATCCTATCCCAATTTACGGAGACGGTAAAAATATCCGTGACTGGCTCTATGTGTTAGATCACTGCAAA
>CAYHRD010000016.1:8175-20391 GCA_964358925.1 uncultured Sulfurimonas sp. | reverse complement strand
GCTCTTGCATATTTTGGATATCAGATAAACTTGCTTTAGTTAACTCAACACTCAACAGAATCTCCTTTTAAAATATCATGTATAAGAGTTACTACTTTTTGCAAACCTCTTTTTTTTGAGCTTGAAACCATAATAGCTTGCGGAAATTCTTTTTTTAGTGCATTTTGTTCTTTCTGATTTAGCTTGTCAATTTTAGTAAAAATCTGCAATATATGTTGAGTTTCATCTGCGTGCTCAAGTAAAAAATCACTTACCGATTTATCAATCTCCAAAAACGGATGTCTACAATCAACAAGATGAATAAAAAGCTTTATCTGTTTTCGTTCTGATATATAATCAGTTAAATTTTTCTCCCAATCGCTTTTTATTGATTTTGAAACTTTTGCATATCCAAAACCTGGTAAATCAACAAATTTTGCAAAACTCTTCTCTGAATTTTCTCTATCTATAAATGTAACATCAAAGTAGTTGATAAGTCTTGTTTTCCCGGGTGTTGAAGATACTTTTGCCAAACCTTTGTGATTTGCTAAAGCATTTAAAAGAGAGCTTTTTCCAACATTTGAACGAGCCATAAAAACAACTTCATTTTGTTCTTCTGTATCCGGTGCATTATCTATATTTGGAGCGGATGTTATAAATTTTGCGTCAACAATTTCAATCATTTTTTACCCTCTTTTTTATCTTCAGGTATATCAAAAATCATGATTACAGGCTCTTTTTCGGCACCTTTTGCATATGCTTTGCCTTCTATAGTTTTTAAGATAACTTCTTCGCCTATAATCTCTTTTTTCTCATTAATCTGTTTTAGATGAACATCTTTAAAAAAATGATACTCTTTTTCTTTTGGAAGATATACTACTTTTTGTGCTTTGCCTTTATATATTGCACCATCAAGAGTTTGTATATTAAAAGAGGTGCTACCTTCTGCAATAAATTTAGTCGGTTCTTGATTGCTATTTGTATGAATTGTAACTTTGGACGCATTTAGCTCATCAGAGCCTCTTATTATATTTACATCACCTTCAAAAACGGAGATGCCTGATTTTTGGTCTGCATTAAAAAGTTTTGCCTTCACTTTTAACTCTACCGAAAACAGTGTAGTTGTTAAAAAAAGTGTCAATAAAATTGTTTTTCTCATTTTTTTCTCTCTTCTAATTGATATTTTGCTACAACATCTTTTGATTCTACTCTCTCTAAAGAGTTATTATACTTTAAATCTTTTCCGCTCACCATATTTGAATCTTTATAAAGCAGATAATCACCATCTATCGTAGCAATGGTTGTTTTTTTGTCATAAGTTGCTTTTTGCGTTTCAAAAGTCAACCCGTCTTCTCTGGCATAGACAATATCACCTTCCAAGTAAACCGTATCATCCTTATATGTTCCGCTGTTTGATTTCATATTTGCTAGATACTCTCTTGAATTATCAGTATAGTTCATCTTTTCAATCGCATATCTATCTTTATATCTTGTTGCTTTATCACCGTTCATTAAAGTAATCAATCCTTTGGAGTTAAGTTCATACATGGTAAAAGACGAGATGTTAAAGAGAGGCACATCGCCGAATTTTTGTTGAGATATCTCTATAGGCTTAAATAGAAGAAATATCATCAATAAACAAGCAAAGATAACCAAAAAGAAATAGTTTATATTCATACTACAACCATGGAGCTAAAAATTGCTCTCTTAAATCATTCTCATCGATTAAGATGTCTATCATCTCTCTTACTGCACCTTCTCCGCCTTTAGATGCAAGTGTGGTATCAACAAGCTCTCTGATTTCTTTTACCCCGTCTTTAGGCGTAAAACTTCTACCTGCTCTTTTTAACATTCTCATATCGTTTAAATCATCGCCTATTGCGGCAACTTCGTAATCTTTAAGTTCAAGCAAATCGACAAGTTCGCTAAGCACTTTTTCTTTATCTTTAACGCCCTGATATAGATACTTAATGCCAAGCTCTTTAGCTCTTCTCTCAACTATACTAGACTCTCTTCCCGTTATGATGGCAGCATGCCAACCCATTTTTATCCAAGAGCTTATAGCAAGACCGTCTTTTACATTGAAATTTTTTGTCTCGCTGCCATCGGATGAGTATATTATCTCTCCGTTTGTAAGGCAACCGTCAACATCTAATATAATAAGTTTAATCACAATACATCTTTTGTGCTTGGAATACCGACTCTATCGTTTTTTTGCACTGCACGACGAATCGCAACGGCAACTGCTTTAAAAGCGGCTTCGATGATGTGGTGTCTGTTTTTTCCTCTAAGTGCTACTATATGCGCACTGATTTTTGCATTTGAGATAAAAGCCTTGAAAAATTCTTCGACAAGTTCAGTGTCGAATTGTCCGACTTTTCCAGTTACATCAATTTCATAAACTAAATAGGGGCGATTGCTTAAATCCAAATCACAACTAACACATGCCTCATCCATCACGATATTTGCACTGCCGAAACGCTCCATATTTTTGAGAGGATATATAGCTTCTGCCAAAAGAGAACCAAGAACGATTCCGATATCTTCTACGCTGTGGTGATCATCTATATGCGTGTCACCCTTGCATGTTATCTCTAAATCAATTAAAGAGTGTTTTGAAAAACTCTCCAACATATGATCTAAAAAACCAACTCCTGTATCTATTTTACTATTGCCGACTCCATTAAGAGAGAGCGAGATAGTTATATCCGTCTCTTTTGTTTTTCTGCTTTTACTAATCATTGTTTAATCCTCTCTCACAATAAATGAATTTTTAAAATTTCCTAGTGACTTATAATCTCTTGCTTCTTGTTCGCTTCTAAAGCCTTTTAGCCATACTTTAAACATTCTGCCGTTCTCTGTTTGCATATCTTTGATAATCGTCTTATATCCGTTAGTATCATTATATTTTTTTTGAGTTGCAAGAGCTCCTTCGATTTTAGAAAAAGATGCAATCTGAATAGCAAATCCATCTATAATCTGTTCTTGAGGGGAACCTTTTAACTCTTCTCTCGGCGGGATTTGTTGTCCACCTTTTACATTAAAACCAAGCACTTCAACGGTTACAGGTGCCGTTCCGTCGTTAAGCATACCTATCTTGCGAGCCGCCGTATTTGATAAATCAATAATTCTTGTATCGACAAACGGTCCTCTGTCGTTTATTCTAACAACAGTGTTTAAACCGTTTCTTTGATTTGTTACTTTTACTATCGTATTCATCGGCAGAGTTTTGTGTGCGGCAGTCATATCATGCATGTTATAAGTTTCACCGTTGGAAGTGGATTTACCGTGAAAATCCGGACCGTACCAACTTGCATTACCGCTAAACTCATCGCCCACGCTTACAACAGTCGGATAATATTTTATTCCTCTGATTTCATAAGGTTTCATCGTCGGGTGTACATAATCTTTTTTGCCGATATACGGAGTGCGTACATCCCTGTCTTCAGGGTAAGTTTGCGGATATGTACTTCTGCTTCTTGAACTACACCCTGCACTCAAAATAAGTATAGAAATAGCAATAAAAATAGATAATTTTTTATCCATTAAAGCTTTAGCCTTTCGCCCGCTTTAACCAATTTCCCTTTTAGCTTATTTTGATTTTTTATATTTTCTACACTAACCTTGTATGCTTTTGAGATAGATTCTAAAGTATCTCCTTTTTTAACCAAATAGTAAAAATTATTATTTGTTTTTTCAACAGCGGTTTTACTATTCATAGGAATAACTACTCTTTGTTCTGAACTAACTCTAGCACTCTTAAGATTATTAAAATCCATAACTACTTTAAACGGTACGCCGTATGATTTTGCTATGTTAAAAACAGTATCACTCTTTTTTACAACATGAATTTTATATACATTTTTAACTTTTTCTTCAAAATATTTCTGCTTAAATTCAGAGAGCTTAATGTACGGGATATATATATCATAGCTGTTTACATTTGAGGGAGTAAAATCAAATTTTAAGTGTCTGTTTAATTTTTTTAACTCTTCAAGAGGTATTCCTATTAGATTAGAAACTCTTGATAATGACTCACCGCCAGGAACCTTAACCGTAGATATAGAGTATGCATTTGCTCTGTTTAGCAGATATTCATACTCACTTTTTAGTAAAAAATGCTCATCATTACCCATCATCGCCAATGCAACGATTCTTCTGATATAAAGCCTGCTCTCTTTTGGAATATATGTCATTTTAGGATCTAACAAAACAGATAGTTCATCGCTGCCGGCATTCTCAATAGCTTTGCTTAATTTTCCGTCTCCGCAATTATAGGCGATAGCCGCTAAATACCATTTGCCAAATTTTTTATAAAGATTTGAAAGATATTTTGCGGCAGCTTCCGTTGCTTTAATTAAATCTCTTCGCTCATCGACAAACTCATCAATTCGTAGACCGTACTGTTTTGCGGCGGGAGGCATAAATTGCCATAGACCGGACGCTTTTTTAACTGAATACGCTCTTGTTAAAAATTCTGATTCTGCCATTGAAAGAAAAAGAAATTCCGGTGGTATATTGTACTTGGTTAAAATATTTTTTATAGCAGGGATAAAAATATATGCATCATCCATGGCTCCAAAAAAACGCTCATCTTTAAATATTTCTACATTACTATCTTTTATTTGATTCATGATAGGATCGTTTAAAAAAGATGCATCTATGTCAAAAGAGTCTAAAATAGCCACTTCTCTAGCGTAGTTTGAACTATATATAAGGTTTGCGCTCAATAAAAACGGCAATAAAAGCAGTAAAATATATTTCAAAATAGCAACCTTTATTGTAAGTTTATTGGTTATATTTTAACTAAAGGAATATTAAAAAGAGTTAAGTTCTTTTAATACTAAGAAATATTAAAAAGCGAAAGAGCATTTTGAGTGGTTATTTTTTCTATATCCTCTACCGATATCTCTAAAAGTTCAGACATTTTTTTTGCTACAAAAGTTGTATAAAACGGCTCATTTCTCTCGCCTCTATGGGGAGTCGGTGTTAGATATGGACCGTCTGTTTCAATTACTATTTTCTCAAGTGGGATTTTTGGTAACACATGAATAAGCTTCTTAGCATTGCTAAAAGTCAAAACACCGCCTATTCCAAAATAAAAGCCCTCTTTTGCCAAAGAGAGTAGTTCTTCATCTGCATTGTAGCAGTGCAATACTCCTCCAACCTCTGCAGCATTATATTTTAAAAGTATCTCTTTAGAATCTCTTGAAGCATCTCTTATATGCACAATAAGCGGTTTTTTATACTTTTTTGCCAACTCAATCTGGGCTATAAAAACCTCTTTTTGTCTGATTTTTTCTTCCTCTTTGGCTTCATCACTGCCCTCAAGTCTAAAATAGTCAAGTCCGCATTCGCCGATAGCAACGCATTTTTTATGATTTATATATTTTTCAAATTCAAGCGTATCAAATGCATCCATATCGTAAGGATGAACTCCGACGGCAAAATATACATCGCTGTTATTTTCTGCAATATAGGAGGCTCTATCTAGGTTTTTTGGGTCTGCACCGGGGATGATAAATCGTTCTACTCCGCCCTTTCTGGCTCTATCTAAAACTTCATCCAAATCATCTTCGTATCTTTTATCATCAAGATGTACATGTGTATCAATTATCATATTTTCTCATTTTGCGTTTAAATTTAGTAACTCTTTGGCAAATTTTTTGGCCTCTTGCGTAATGCTTTCGCCGCTTATAATTCTAGCTATTTCATCTACTCTGTCGTCAAAATCAAGTTCTTTAGCATATGATTCATTGCCATTTTTATAAACCAAAAAGTGCTGGTCACCCATTGAAGTAAGTTGCGGTTGATGTGATATTACAAATATTTGAAAATATTTTGAGAGCTGCTTTAACACTTTTGCAACACTCATAGACTCTTCGCCGCTTAAGTTGGCATCTATTTCATCAAGCATCAATACACCGCCGCTTTTATTCATAAACTCGGATTTTAGAGCTAAAATAGCCAATCTTAGTCTATTAAATTCACCGGTACTTACTTTTTGTAAATCAGTTGCATGCAGTTTTATAGATATCTCATCTTTTCCAAAAAGTCCAAAATCGGTATCGTCTATCTCAACTTTTGCATCCCGCAGATATAACTCTTTTAGATATCTGTTTAGGTCATTATTGAATGATTCTACCTCATTACGACGAAGCTCACTAAGTCTGTTTGCTAAATCTTTTACTTTTTTGCTTAAAGTTGCCTCTTTTGCTTCTAAGTCACCTTTTGTAATCTCTATATTTTCATACTTAGCTAACTCCAAAATCTTCTGTTCTTTATATTTCAGGGCATCTTCTATACTTCCATATCTTCTTTTTAGGTCACTAAGCTCTTCAATACGGTTTAAGACATCTTCCACATTGACTTCATCGAGCATGCTAAATCTCTCTTCGGCACTCTCCATAATCGCCCTGAGTTCATTCATACTGTCGCTAAAAAAAGAGCTATCCGTATTTAACAAGTCAAGCGCATTAAAAACATTGTGCTCATGTTCAAAAATAGCACTTGCCATAGATATACTTTCTACTGCTTTTTCTTTTCTTGAGAGCTCTTTTTTTATCTCTAAAAGTTCTATATCTTCTGAAATTTTTGGATTTATATTTTCTATTTTTTTAATCTCAAATGCCGCAAACTCTTTTAATTCAACAATTTTTCTCTGTTCTTCTTCAATAGAGAGAAGTTCTTTTCTGACTCGCTTATGCTCTAAAAAAATGTTGCCGTATTCATCTCTCAGGTTAGTTGCATTATGATTTTTTTTATCTAGTCTATTGTCCAAAATAGATAAAAGATTTTCATTTTCAAAGTCGCTAAAATCTCTTAGAGAGAGGTGTCTTAAATAGTTTGAAGATAAGTCACTTATAGTTTTTTTAGAGATACTTTGATTGTTTATAAAATATCTTGACTTCTCTTTTTTTATATGTTTAAAAATATAAACATCATCAGGTTCTATACCGGCATCATCTGTGTTCAGCTCCCATGCTACGGTAGACTCGCATAGCATAGCGTCGCATGAATTTGTACCGAAAGAGGATAAAATTGAGTTCATCAAAATTGATTTACCGCTTCCGCTAGGACCTGTAAACACTACAAGCCCCGATTTTAAATCCAGTTCAACCTCTTTAAAACTAAGGTACTCTTTTAAATAAAATCTTTCTATCATTTATATGCCTTCTATATTATTCTAAAATTACACTTCTTTTATATAATGCTTGTGTGTATAAATTGTATCAAAAAAAAGTTATTTAAGCTGTATTTATTGCAAATTGTCATATTATCAACTGAAGTAAAAAAACAAGAGAAACAAAAATGAAAATAAAACTTTGTAAAAAATACTCTAAAAAAAATAAACTTGTAAAGAAAATTATTTTAAATTATCCCTCTGCAGAGATTACAATAAAATCTTGTATCGGAATGTGTAAATACTGTAAGTCAATGCCTACTGCCATAGTTGATGGTGAAAAAATCAAAAAAAAGAGTATTAAAAAATTTATAAAAGCACTAGACTCAAAATAGAGTCTTACTCTCCCCACCTTAATTTCTCTTTTAAAACATCAAAGTAGTTATACTCTTCTTTATGTATCAATTTAACTGTTTTGGTTGCCAGTTTTATATGAACGCTCTCACCGAGTTCTAGTTCATGCACATCTTGTCCGTCTATGATTATCAAAGCTCTCTCTTCCGATGTTTTCATCTCGATTGCAAATCTCCCCGGAAGGACAATAGGTCTTTGCGTTAGGGAATGCGGGCATATGGGAGTCAGGGCAAATACATTGCTCATAGGGAAAAGAACCGGTCCGCCTGCCGAGAGGTTGTAAGCCGTAGAACCGGTAGGAGTAGAGACGATTACACCGTCGCCGTAGTAAGTATTGAATGAACGAGAATCAATTAGGGTTTCTATATGTATCATATTTGAAACTCTTGTACGAGTGAGTACGATATCGTTAAAGGCGTACATTTTTATCTCTTTTGAGTTTTTAATTACCGTTGCTTCAAGGACGGCTCTTTCATCGACTTTATACTTGTTTTGAATGATTTTTTGAACAAAAGCATCAAGTTCATCAAGTGAGAGATCTGCCAAAAAACCAAGATTACCTGCATACACGCCGAGTATGGGGATATCATAATCAAATGATTTCCTAACCGTAGATATGAGTGTTCCGTCACCGCCGAAACTTACTAAAAAGTCAGACTCTTGGCAGATTTTTTCAAAGCTCTCACCAACCATTCCAATCATTTGAGCACTTCTGTTTTCTAGCAAAACTTCTATATCGTAACTTTTAAAAATTTTCTCCAATTTAGCATAACCGTCTTTTAACTCAGGGGTTGACGGTCTTAAAATTACACCGATTTTTTTAATTGTTTTACCGTTCAAAATGACTCTTTAAAGAAAATATTTCGTAAATTATACACTTTTGATATTAAAAATCAAAACACCGCTTCGATTACTTAAGATTAGTTGATATAGAATAACTCTGTTAATTGTTTAAAACATAAGCAAAGGGGTTTCTCATGAAGATATTGGTTGTTTACTATTCGATGTATGGACATGTATATAAGTTGGCAGAAGCAGCAGCCCAAGGAGTGCAATCTATAGAAAATGTTGAAGTCATATTCCGACGGGTTCCGGAAACTCTCTCCCCAGAGGTGTTAGAAAAGATGGGTGCGCTTGAGGCTCAGAAACAACAAGCTCATGTGCCTTTTTGTACCGTAGATGAACTAGGCGAAGCCGATGCAGTTATTTTTGGAACACCGACTCGATTTGGCAATATGTGCGCTCAGATGCGTCAGTTCCTTGATGGTACGGGACAACTATGGATGAGAGGAGCGTTGGTAGGAAAAGTCGGAAGCGTTATCGTTAGCTCAAATACCCAGCATGGCGGACAAGAATCTACTATCCTTAGTTTCCACACTACCCTTTTGCATCACGGGATGGTAATTGTCGGGTTGCCGTATACATTCCAAGGGCAGACGACTATGGATGAAATCAGCGGTTGCTCCCCATACGGGGCATCTACTATTGCAGGTGGCAACGGGAGTCGTGTTCCAAGCAAAAACGAGCTTGCCGGAGCATATTTTCAGGGAGAACATGTTGCACGAATTGCAAAAAAACTTATGGCATAAGAAAAAAAATCACACTTTTGGGAGTAAAATAATTGCCCGATAAGCCAAGTTTGGATATAATCGCGAAAATTATTTTTTAGGACTCTATATTTATGAGAAGTCATTATTGTACAGATTTAAGTGAAGCAAATATAGGACAAGATGTTGTTCTAGCTGGTTGGGCAAATAGCTACCGTGATCATGGCGGGATTGTTTTTATAGATTTAAGAGATAAAAGCGGTCTGATTCAGCTTACATGTGACCCTGAAGATAGCGCATCAGCGCATAAAATAGCAAGTAGCGTTCGTGATGAGTTTGTTCTTGTTGCAAAGGGCAAAGTTCGTCTTCGCGGAGAGGGTTTAACAAATCCTCGTCTAAAAACCGGTGCAATTGAAATCGTTGTGGATGAGCTAATCATAGAAAACAAGTCGGCTGCAGTTCCGTTTGTAATCGGCGATAAAAATGTCGGAGAAGAGACAAGACTTAGATACCGTTATTTAGAACTAAGAGACCCGTCAATGTATGAGACTTTTCGTCTTCGCTCAAAAGCCGCGATTGCCGCTAGAAATATCTTGGATGAGAACGGTTTTTTAGAGGTTGAAACTCCGATACTTACAAAATCAACTCCAGAGGGCGCAAGAGATTATTTAGTACCGTCTCGTGTTCACAGCGGTGAATTTTACGCTCTTCCGCAATCTCCGCAACTCTTTAAACAACTTTTAATGGTCGGCGGATTTGACAGATACTTTCAGATAGCTAAATGTTTTCGCGATGAAGATTTAAGAGCTGACCGTCAGCCTGAATTTACTCAAATAGATGTTGAGATGAGTTTTTGCGATCAAGAGGATGTTATGCTTATAGCAGAAAAGCTCTTAGTTGCTATGTTTGGTGCTTGCGGGGTAGAGATTAAGCCTCCTTTTAATCGCATAGCTTATAGAGATGCGATGGAGTGGTACGGTTCAGATAAACCGGATTTAAGGTATAACCTTAAAATGGTTGATGTTATCGATATTTTCTCAAGATGCGATAATGAGATATTTACAAGTATTGCAAAGCAACCGCATAAAAACCGTATAAAAGCACTAAAAGTTCCGGGTGCAGATTTGGTTTTCTCAAAAAGAGAGATGAAGACTTTTGAAGATTTTGTACGCCAGTTCGGTGCGCAGGGGCTTGGATACTTTCAAATGAAAGAAGATGGTCTAAAAGGTCCTTTGGTTAAATTTTTTAGCGACGAAGATATAGCATTGATTATCGAGAGAACAGAGCTTGAAGTCGGCGATGTCGTATTCTTCGGTGCAGGAGATAAAAAAACAGTTTGGGACTACATGGGTCGTCTTAGAATTTTCATAGCAGAACATGAGAAGATGAATCTTGTCGATAAAGATGCTTATGAATTTGTTTGGGTTGTTGATTTTCCAATGTTTGAAGTTGAAGAGGGCAGAGTAAAAGCGCTTCACCATCCATTTACTCAACCAAAAGATACAGATAAAGATGATGTAGAAGAGATAGATTCTATCGCTTATGACATCGTTTTAAACGGTACGGAGCTTGGCGGTGGAAGTATTCGTATCCATAAAGAGGAGATGCAAGAAGAGATTTTCAAACTTCTTGGAATCACGGAAGAAGAAGCTAGAGAAAAGTTTGGTTTCTTGCTTGATGCTCTTAAGTTCGGCGCTCCTCCGCACGGTGGTTTTGCTATCGGATTTGACAGACTTATGATGCTGATTTCTAAAAAATCAAGTATTCGTGATGTTATAGCATTTCCTAAAACGCAAAAAGCTTCTTGTATTCTTACAAAAGCACCGAGTGAAGTGGATGCTAATCAACTTAAAGATTTGCATATAAAACTTAGATAATGAAAAAACTCTTTTTAATCATCGGAGCGCCCGGCTCCGGTAAAACTACTGATGCAGAACTTATTGCTAAACAAAACAGCGAGATAACACACTACTCTACCGGCGATATGCTCCGAGCGGAAGTTGCAAGCGGCAGCGAGCTTGGCTTTGAAATAAATAACTATATATCAAAAGGGCTTATTGTTCCTATCAAAATAGCCATAGAAACAATTGTAAACGCCATCAAAAACGCTCCAACAGATATAATCATAATCGATGGATATCCTAGAAGCATGGAGCAATTAAACGCTTTAGATGAATATCTAAGCAGTGACTCATTTTTAGAGCTTTGCAGTGTTATAGAGGTTGAAGTAAGCCAAGAGACGGCTTGTGATAGAGTTTTGGGTCGTGCTCGCGGAGCTGATGATAAAACGGAAGTATTCAACAACCGTATGAAAGTTTACACTGAGCCTCTTGCAGACATTAAAGCGTTTTATATTGATAAAAATCTTTTACATACAATCAGCGGTGAAGGAACTATAGAAGAGATAGTTCTGGCAATGGAAGATTTTATAAAGTCAAAAATATAATTGAACCCTTTAAAAGGTTCAATTACCCTAGTTTTGCAATGATAGATGCTTCAACATCGGTAATATTTGCCGTGCCGTCGACCGTTATATATGTAAGCTTAGAATTATTTGCTGCTTGTTCTTTGTAGTAGCCTATAAGTGGTTTTGTCAGTTCATGATAAACTTTTAGACGATCTAGCACAACTTCCTCTTTATCGTCATCCCTTTGAACAAGATCTTCTCCTGTTGCATCATCTTTGCCTTCGACTTTTGGCGGGTTAAATATGATATGGTAAGTTCTGCCGCTTGCCAAGTGTGCACGGCGACCGGACATTCTTTTTACTATTTCAGAGTCAGGAACATCAATCTCTATAACTGCATCTATATTTATGCCCGCGTTTGTAACGGCATCGGCTTGAGCAAGCGTGCGTGGGAAACCGTCTAAAAGATAACCGTTTTTGCAATCATCTTCGGCAATTCTGTCTTTTACAAGCCCTATGATGATATCATCCGTTACAAGTTGACCTGCATCCATTGCAGCTTTAGCCATCTTACCCATCTCTGTTCCCGCTTTTATTGCAGCACGAAGCATATCCCCCGTAGAAATTTGAGGAATGTTATATCTTTTAGTTAAAAAACCTGCTTGAGTACCCTTCCCCGCGCCTGGAGCTCCTAGTAATATTATTCTCATATTTATCCTATCTGTTTTATTGATGTGATTATATATA
>CAYHRD010000016.1:0-8165 GCA_964358925.1 uncultured Sulfurimonas sp. | reverse complement strand
TAGCTATAAATAAACCTCCTCTGAAGCCTAAATTTCATAAAATACATTCAATTAACTAGAGGAAGACAAATGCCATTTTCTAAACTTGGTCTATCACCGCAAATCCAAAGCGCACTTAAAAAAAGCGGCTACATAACACCTACTCCAATTCAGGAAAAAGTTATTCCGCTTATGCTAAAGCATAATGATATTATGGCAATGGCACAGACGGGGAGCGGTAAGAGTGCAAGTTTTGTTCTGCCGATACTTGAGCTTTGGTCTAAGAGTGTTAGCGAAGGAAAGTCGAAGATAAAAGCTCTTGTTTTAACTCCGACTCGTGAGCTTACTCTTCAAGTTGCAGATGCTTTTTCTACTTTTGGTGCAGATTTACAGAGAAAGCCAAAAGTAGTCAGTATAATCGGCGGAGAGGGTATAGGTGAACAAATCTATGCTATTCAGCAAGGATGCGATATCTTAGTGGCAACATCAGGAAGATTACTGGATGTTCTTACAAAAAAACAGACAAATCTCTCGCATTTAGAGTTTTTTGTTCTTGATGAAGCGGATAAAATGCTAAATCTTGGTTTTGCCGAGGAGTTGGAAGCCATACTTGAGGCGATTCCGCAAAAGCGTCAAAATCTTCTCTTTTCGGCGACCTACCCTCAAAAAATTTTGGATATTGCTTCAAAAATCACGCAAAATCCAATTCTAGTAACAATAGAGCAAGAAGTTCCGACTGTTGAGAGTGTTACTCAACGCGTTATAGAGGTAAATCGTGAAAATCGAGGTCCGCTTCTAAGGCATCTGCTTGAGAATGAAAAACTAGAACAAGTGCTTGTATTTATGGCAAATAAAAGAGCTACTGACAACATAGCTGCTAAGTTTAAAAAATACGGTTACGCGGCAGAGTCATTTCATGGCGACCTATATCAAGATGAACGAACTCATACGCTAAATGAATTTAAGACTAAAAAAATACGCATACTTTTTGCAACAGATATAGCTGCAAGAGGACTCGATATCGACAATATTTCGTGTGTTGTAAATTTTGACCTTCCCCGCTCTCCCACCGACTATATACACCGCATTGGTCGTACCGCAAGAGCCGGTAAATCCGGAATTGCAATCTCTTTTATCTCAAATGAAGACAAAGCTCATTTTGGCATCATCGAAAAACGCTGTAAAGTGAATTTAGTTAGAGAAGAAGTAGAGGGATTTAAACTTTTTGGAGAAGCTCCAATAAAGGCAAAAGGACAGGAGCCGGTTAAGGGCAAAGGAAAAAGTAAAAAAGACAAAGCAAGAGAAAAAGCTCTAAAAGAGGCTAGTAAAGAGTAGACTCCTACACATGTTAAGAGAGACTTAACATGTGTAGGTTTACAAGACTTACTTAATTATTCGTCTTCAAATCCGAAATCATCTTCGTCGCTGCCGTTTCTAGCTTCTAAAATATCATCAATTAGCTCTTTACACTCGTCTTCGTCAATGTCTCCATTTTTTATATCATCTAAAACATCTTGTAGGTCTGCTTTAAACTCACGAAGTTCTTCTATCTCCTCTTTTGCGTCATCGCTTGCGTCTTTGCTATCGGCAATCTCTTCAAAAATCTCATCTAATCTTTCGTTGATATCAGGAATAACATTTTTTGTTATCAGCTCTTCTAGTTGTTGTGCATATGACATAAAAAACACCTTTTAAAATTTAGTTCTGCAATTATACTCTATATAAGAGTATTCTAACAATGTCTAAACTATAATTGATAAAAAAATAAAAGAGCAATATGAATTTTTATGCTTGTATTATAGGTAGTGAGATATTAAACGGTCGCAGAGTTGATAAACACTTTGAATTTTTAAAAAATGAGCTTCAAAAGTACGGACATGATCTTATTGCCTCTTTCGTTATAAAAGATGACGAAAATCTGATTAAAAAAATCTATAAGCTTATAAAAGATGATGAACAAAGCGTTATGTTCTCTTTTGGCGGTATCGGCGCAACGCCTGATGATTTGACAAGAGCGATTGCCGCGGAAATTTTTACTTCACAACCGCTTGAGCGACACAAAAAATTTGAACATGATATAATAGATAGATTTGGTGAAGAAGCATATCCTCATAGAATTCATATGGCTGATTTACCGCACAATTCCGAACTTTTGTTCAATCCTATTAATAATATGTCCGGCTTTTCACTAGAGGAAAGATACTTTTTTACTCCGGGATTTCCTCAGATGTCGCATCCGATGGTTAGCTCCGTTATAGAAAAATTATTTAGCAAATCCGTACAAAAATACAGGCTTACTCTTTTAGCACAAACAAGTGAAAATACGCTTATAACTCTAATGAAACAACTTCCTGCTGAAATAGAGCTCTCATCTTTGCCGATACTAAATGATGGAAAAGCTTCCGTGGAGATATCGCTGTGCGGGGTTGATAAACTATATGTAGAAAAACAATTCGGACTTTTTACAAAATTTCTTGAAGAATCAAATATAATTTATAGCCTTATTTAGTGAGGCTATCTAGCGTAGTTTCTGTTTTTAGGCGCATTTTCATCATAATCAAGTAGCAGTAGAATGCTCTTTTTATTTGTTTTTCTTGCAAAGTCTATTACGCTGATGCCCTTTGAATCAACTGCATTTTTATCTGCGCCCTGCTCTATTAAAAACTTTACCATCTCGACTCTGCCGTAACAAACAGCAGCCATTAAAGGAGTAAATCTGCTTCTTCTTTTTGTGCTGTTAACATCAATGCCTTGGGCTATTAAATATTTTACGACATCCATATTGTCATAAGTAACCGCCATATCAAAAATAGTAACGCCCTCTTCATCAAAATCATAAATGTCCGCACCGCTCTCAATTAAAAGCATTACTAAGTCAAAATCACATCTATATCTTAGTGATGAAGCTAAAACGGATTCACCGCTCTCATTTGCTTCATTAACATCAGCACCGTCTCTAATCTGTTTTTTGACACCTAAAAAGTCATTATTTTTTAATAATTCAATCCATTTATTCATAACGAAAGTATATACTAAAATTGCTATTAGTAATGTTTAAGTATAATATTTTTTATAAATTATTTAAGAGAGAATTCATGGAAATTATTCAAACTACAGATGCTTTTAAAGCACTGATTCAAGATATAAAATCATCAACGGTCGGATATAAAGATCCTTTGGCATTTGGTATATGTAGAGTAGATTTAGGACAGTTAAATATCGGGAAAACTCTTCAAGCAACTTATCCGATTATTAATTGGAATGAAAATTTCGGAAGTGCTGCTATCTTTATCAAAGCACTTGCGGAACAAGATATAAATGTTGATTTTACACAAAGCGAAGCTGTTTGTGACATAAACTCTGCATTTTTAAAGAGCTGTTTAAATGCATTTACTCCTTATTCGGATGAAGCTTTCGGCGATGCTCATAAAAATATTCAAGTTGTCTCCGCGCTTTACAACCAAATTATGAGCAAAGGTTCCCTAGAGGGTGAATTTAAAGTAACATTTATCTTCGCTGATGAGCCTCTGAAGAGTGTTGAAGCGGCTTATTTAAAACTCTACGCTCTCTCTCAAGCAAAAGTTGAGCTAAGAAGCATCAACTTAAACGGTGCCTTTGGAGCACTGCCTAATGTTGCGTGGTCAAACGGCAAACCTATTGAGCTTGATTATCTTCGTGAATTTGAAATTGAGTTAAAACTTGCAAATGAGTACCCGCATATTGATTTTGTAGATAAATTTCCAAGATTTTTGCAGCATATCATTCCTGCTGATAACACTCGCATACTTGATACTTCAAAAGTTAGATTCGGTGCTCAACTCGCAGCTGGAACTACGGTTATGCCGGGTGCATCATACATAAACTTTAATGCCGGAACAACTGGTCCTGTAATGGTTGAGGGTCGCATCTCAAGTTCTGCAATCGTTGGAGCAGGCAGTGATGTCGGTGGTGGAGCTTCAATCCTCGGTGTACTTAGCGGAACGGACGGAAATCCTATAACTATCGGTAAAAATACGCTTTTAGGTGCAAACTCTACTTGTGGAATTCCGCTTGGTGACGGATGTATCATTGATGGCGGGTTGGCAGTTTTTGCGGGAACAAAATTTCATATAAATAATGAAGAGATAAATGAAATACAAGATGTAAATCCAAACGCAATACTTGATAATATCATGAAAGCATCAGAACTTGCAGGATTAAGCGGGCTTCATTTTAGACAAAACTCTCAAACAGGACAGTATGTAGTTCAAAGAAGCACAAGAGAAGTTAAACTAAACGCAGACCTTCACTAGTCTTTTCTAATTTGTACGAGGCTTTATTGATAAAAGCTTCGTACAAACTTTTAGTTTGCCGATATTATTATAATAGATATAAATTAGGAGTTTACAATGAATATCTCAAACAATATCTCATCCATACAAGCTCATCAAACAATGATGAATACGAGTGTAAATAATGTTGCAAATGTTAATACGGGCGGTTTTGTACCGACTGATACTAAAATAGTCGGCAGTGAAAATTCATTAAAAGCAGAGAGTAGAAAGCAAGATAATAGCGGTTCAAAAATGAGTCAGACGGATCTTGCTAAAGAGATGACTACTCAAATAGTTGCACAAGATGCTACTGCTTTAAATATTACGGCTATAAAAACGCAAGATGAGATGTTAGGCTCACTTTTAGATATAAAAGCTTAACAAATCAGAGTAGCAGAAGCTACTGTGTTAAGATGTTCATGCTTACTAAAGTTCTAAGCATTGAACTTTCTTTATCATAGTTTTCTAAATATTTTCCAATATTTAGAGAGCTAAAAACACTCTTTCCTATAACTACTCTGCCCTCTACACCATCTTTTTTAGTTTTTATGCCCCAAGTATTATGAAATACGATAACTTCATCATTATAGGTTCCTACATAAAGAACGACATGTCCCTTTTTGTAAAGAATTGTTTGAAAAGGAACTGCTTTTTCTTTTATTACTTTTAACTTCTCTTCATCGCTTAAACCGCTTAAAGATATGACATTGCCGATTTTGCTTTGCTGAAATGAATTTCTAGGAAGCCAGATGCCAAACGGTGTAAACATATCTCTAAGCATTGAGGAACAATCCCTTTGTTCATACATACCGCCCCATCCGTAATTTGTTTTTGACACCTCTTTTATAACGGCAATTAGATTGTTTTCATCTAGTTTCATTATCTCTTTGGTAGCTATGCTTTTAGAAATTTTTGACTTAAAAAAGAGCGGTTTTAAATTTTTATATGACGATACCGTTAAAACCGTATATGTCTCTTCATCTTCAGAAATAAGAGCGAACATCATGCCGATTTTTGATTTATACAAAAAATTGCCCTCAGAATCGTAAATCGGTTCATCTTCTTTGGTAACGGCAATCTGTTGTGCATTTTGCCAAGCTTCAATATGTTTTTTTTCTAAAATGGCAAATTCGTTTGTTTTTATCCATCCCGATGCAAAGTTGCTAAATACATATGCCCACTCTCTATCTTTGGAATAGTGTGAAACTAAGATAGGCTCATTTGCATGCACGGTGCTGTTTTGAAGATAATCAAACGGAAATCCCTCTCCGGCAAGAGAGGGGTCTTTTAGCAGCGGTTTAATTGTCGGAAAAGATCTTAAACTGACCTCTTTTAGCGTTACGGCCTTTGCATTAAGGGTTGCGTAAGTGTCAAAATTTGCATTGCTTAGCATTGTGTCAAAAAAGCTTTGTTCTAACGGTTGTAAATTTTCCCCGTAACTTTTACCGGGGCGATATGAAAAAAACGGCCATTTTACGGAGATAAGCCCCTCTTTTGGTTTCTCGATATTCCACATACTAAAATAGCGCTGCTCATATTTTTTTTGAATTTCGTAAAAAGAGATGTTATTATCGATATTTTTTGCAAAATAACTTACATCTTGAGGTATATTTTGCAAGTCATATATATCTTTGGAAGTTATCTTTTTTTCATCAATTTTTATATCGCGCAGAGAACAACCCGCAAATAAAATAATTGTTAGGATTATAAAAATATATTTCATTTAGTCAACACTTCCAAATCTGCTTACTACTCTTCCTATAACTTCTATTTCGTTAGGGTCTAGCGTAAGAGTTGAGTAAACTTGATTGTCGGAAATTATATCTATTTTCCCGTCTATTCTTTTTTGAACTCTCTTTATAAAAAGCCCAGCCTCTGTTCGTATCGTAAATATGCCGCCTCTTTGGAGATCTGTTTTGCTTCTGTTAATAAAAACAATATCGTTATAGCTAAATGTCGGCTCCATAGAATCACCCGTTACATTGATAGCTTCTATATTTTTTAGCTCTCTTTCTCCTCCAAGTATCATAGCAAACTCATGAGGAATCTCTATCCCGCCGGCTTCTTCATGCTCTGCATCCGCTCCGCCGCCTGCAGATGCGCTTATATGACTAAAATATCTAACTATAAAAAATTTATTTGTTGCTTCAACAAGGCTCTCAGGTGATTGACCGTAGAGCATCCAGTTGATTGATATGGATTTTGTGGCACAAAAATCTAAAAGTTCATTAAAAGGTATTTTATTTCTTTTTTTCATGGTTGCAAAATTCATCTGACTTATGCCTAAGATGTCGGCAACATCTTTATCATACATTTTTTTGCCGTTAAATTCAGTAGAGACAATGCTTTTAATCTCTTCTACTATTTCAAGAAAATTTTTCATATTACTTCCTCATTTAGGGGTGCCATTTATTTAAATATTTAAGATTATATACTATTTTTGCAATTTAGTCAAAAAAAATATGACAAAATGCAATATTTTTCATCTTTATTTAAAATATTGTGTAATGTTTAAAATAAAATATGAAGGATTTGAAATGAAGACAATGATTGAAAGTGCACAAAATCTATTAAACAGGTTTGAAAATTCCCTAGAGAGATGGGCTGATATTTTATTTTAAAAATCAGACTTCTTTCTCTTTTGATTTTTTCTCATCTGCTTCTCGCTGGGCTTCTCTTGCGGCTGATTTGTTTTTGTGATAACCGCCAAAGATAAAAACCATAAAAAGTATAAAAAGAGTCAGCATTACAATATCGACAAACAGGCTCATAGCTTCTCTTTAAATGTGGTGTAATTTTGTTTTATTGCTTCATAGAGAACTATTCCCGTACTTATAGCCAAGTTTAAACTTCTGCCCTCTTTCGTCATAGGTATAGTTATATTTTGCTCTTTGTATCTGTTTAAAATATCCTCGGGTATGCCTGCAGTTTCACTTCCGAAAAAGATATAATCGCCCTCTTTAAATTGTGCGTCAAAATAGGGTTTATCTGTTTTTGTAGTTGCAAAATAGGCATTATCTTTTATTGTATTGTTTGCAAAAAAATCATCTAAACTCTCCCATACATGCAAATCCAGTTTATGCCAGTAATCAAGTCCCGCACGCCTAACGGCCTTTTCGTCAATATCAAATGCTATAGGTTTTATGATATGTAATGCTGCACCTGCATTGACGCAGAGTCGCCCTATTGCGCCGGTATTGTTTGGGATTTGCGGATTTACAAGTACGAGATTAAACAACTGCTATCCTAAAAAATTACGGTTTTATTTGCATAAACAAATATTCTGTCTTCAAGAGCAAGCTTTAGGGCACGAGAGAGGACGACTTTTTCAACATCTTTACCGGAACGCTGCATATCTCTCCAGCTATAAGCATGATTTACATGGATAACTTCTTGAGCGATAATCGGACCCTCGTCGAGATTATTGTTTACAAAATGCGATGTAGCGCCGATAATCTTTACGCCTCTGTCGTAAGCTTGCTTATAAGGGTTTGCTCCTATAAATGCGGGTAGAAAAGAGTGGTGGATGTTTATAACTCTATTTTCATATACTTCTATAAATTTAGAGGTTAAAATTCTCATATACTTTGCTAAAACTATATAGTCAATATCTTCAAATCCTGCTAAACACTCAAGTATTTTATCTTCATGCGCTTCTCTATCCAATCCTACATGTGAAATAGCAATAAACGGAATGTTAAATTTACCGACCAAAGATTCTAAATCACTATAATTTGATATTACTGCCAAAATATTTGCTTCAAGCTCTCCGGCTTCATGACGAATCAAAATATCACCGAGTGCGTGCATCTCTTTTGTAGCCATTATTATTATATTTTTCTCGGCGAGTTTAAGCTTATTTGTCTCTAACTT
>CAYHRD010000015.1:0-20798 GCA_964358925.1 uncultured Sulfurimonas sp. | reverse complement strand
CACCATTCCACTTGTAGCATTTATCTTTTCAAGTATCTCAAATGAACAAAAATCAATCTCCACCATAGAGTTTTTGCCATAATTTGCCAACTTATAAATATCACCCATCACATCTCTATCGGATTTGTGATACAACACAAAAAAGTTAATAGCACTGATGCAATATTTAGCGATATCTATAAGGGTACCAAAAGAGTAGTGAGCATTATTGATATAGGAAAACTCATTTATCCTTGGGAGCGTGTCAAGAATCTCATCACTATAAAACTTTTTATCGGTAGGATTTGATAAAAGTGCTATGAAATTTAGCGCTTCTGTGTTGCTACCACCTAAGTGGATATGATTTTCAGCATACTCTTTGTAGTCTCTATTGACATTGAGTCCTAGTGGTGTGATATATTTTGCATACTCTTTAATATTTTGAAGTGTCGTTTTGTTTTCACTGTATTTTTTCGCTAATTTATACCCTATGATGTTAAAAGGGTGTAGTTTACTGATAAGAGAACTATAACTTTCTAAAAATTCTTTTTTTGCATAGATATGATTTCCATCAAATTTGAGATAATAATCAAACAACCCATCCAAAAATCCAAACCCATAATCCAAACTAAAATCTTTTGCATTATTTTTTTCTAAAGTATGTTTTATGCTGTTTTGTATAGCACCTTTTCTAAAAGCATTTGGATAGTAGTCTCGTACACCATTCAGATATGAGTTGCTTTTATTGTTTATACTCTGTGTGTATAAATCTTGTGTTAGAAACTCATTGAGTATTTTATCACTTCTTAGAAGTACGATATTTGAGATATCTTTTAGGTTATTTTTAAGCATTAAACACCATATACAAATCTATAGTATTCTTGTATAAACTTTCCTAAATCATTGTCATAATTTTCATTTAGAAAATTTTCAATATTTGTTAATACAGTGTGGTATTTATTTTTTCTTAATGTCTTAATCACAACTTGAGTAGCTTGTTTCGTTTTTACTATCATTTGAGATAAATAAGTTATATATGTTTCTAATTCTTTACCTAAATATTCTTCCTTAAGTCTTGAATCATAAAAATATTGTTTATAAATATTATTAAATGGATTAATACTAGTAATTGATGGTTCTTCTTTACTTCTCTTCTCATTTTTTTGTATATTATCACTTATTGTTGACTTTTGCCCAACAAATTCTAATCTATTTAACTTCGAAATATTTTGAGAAAATAAAATATGTGAAATAATTGGATGAAAGAATAATGCCCTTGTTAAAGAATTTTTCTTCTCAAACATTGGTTTTATATTTAATGATGAAGCAGGAGTTTTTGATAAAATATTTTCTAAATTAAAAGTTTTCCCAATCGCAATATTAATATTTGCCACCTTTTCTTTATTATTCTCAAAAAAAGCTATTGAATTTATGAACATCAAGACAATTCTTTGTAAATAAATAATAGGCTTATTTTCTTTTAATTCATCAAGTTCTAAGTCCTTATAAGATGAATTCTTTGATTCCATAACTACCTTATTTTCATCCTTTATTTTTTCTATATTCTTAAAGAATTTATAAACAATTTCAAATAATGAAATTGAATTTAGTTCTATATTTTCTAGAAATACACTTTTCCAAATAACTATGGCTCTTGATAATTCAACTAAATCATATTTATTTTCCCATTCATTAATTTCATCTGCATCATTATCAGCAAAATATTCATCTTTATATCTATTGTTTGTCAAAAATTCTGAACCAAATGGAACTTTATTGGCAATTCTTTTTAAGCCTTTAATGTTCATTTCATCAGTATTAATCAAAATAGTATTAAACTTATCCGATAATACTTTATTCTTAACATGATTGCTTGTCTTATCATATAAAATAGAATATATTTCATCATTTATGGCATGAAAAACTTCAGTATTTTGGAAAAGATTAGTCTTTTCTGAAGAATTATTTTTAAAATTAATTATAATATCGTTTATATCATCAATATCTTTTTTGTCTATAAAGTTTTTATCTTGAGGATAAGAAAAACTATAAATAAGCATTTCTAAGAACTTACCAGAGTAAATATAATTTCTTCGTTGATACGAAGAGTAATAGTCATTAAATATGAATAAATCAATTATATAGTTAGATATATCTTTATACCCATCATTTTCATTTAATAATTTTTGTAATCCTTCAGCTTTAATAGAATATTTATCAACTGAAGTTTCAATATTTTGAAATTTTTTCATTGAACTAAATAATTTACTTGTAAATGCTTTATATAAATTGTATGAATTTTCTTCAAATGATTGGTAATCATTATTTGCTAATATAGATAGCTCTTTCTTTTTTCTATCATGAGAAAATTTATAGAATTCTGCAGTTTTCATAAAAGAATTTTTACATAGATTCATATTTTGTTTTATAGTAATATCTTTCTTTCTATTCTCAAAATACTCTATATAGACATCCTTTTTACTATATATGTACTGTATAAAATCTCTTGTATTATTAGAAAAGATTTGAAAATAAAATTCTTTTCTATTAATACCCATATTGATATGTTTTAATTCAAAATCTTCTATATGAGTTAGCAATTCATATAGATTATCAGTTAATTTAACACTAATTTGATATTCTTTTTTTATGGTATTTATATCTTTTAATTGTATTTGATATTCACTTGGAAATATTTTACGGAGATACTGTTCAACAAGGTGATCAATTAATTGTATCTTTTCTTTATATACCACTGATTCTCTAAGCTCAGGAGAATCTTTATGTATTGTTTTAAGATATTGCATATCTTTTAAAAATTCTATTTTATCCATAAATTTTGTTTCTACGATTTCTCTATAAAGCTTCATATCCCCAGCCACGATAGGGATAAGATAGGGTGAAGCTAGATATTTTCGCACCACTTCAAGGACATCAAATCCCTTATCAAATGCCATATCCACATCATCTATCAGCATCACAATAGCATTTACACCAAACATTTTACTTACTATTTGAAAAAAATCATGAGCATTTTGTTCAAGTTTAAGGCTTGATTTATTTGATGCTATCTCTTCTATTCCAATGTCATCTTTAAGAGTTTTAATAGCTTCTAGGGATTTTGAAAGATTTTCTAAAGCTTTATAATAAGATTCTATACAACTTTGATTTGCTTTTTTATCTCCATTATATCTTTTATTGCAATCATCATCTATACAAAAATTGTCTTCATCGATGCAATTATTTTTTAGTCGTTTAGATACCATTTCAACAATTCTCGCCAAAATAACACTCAAAAACTTTTCAGTGTGTTCTAAAAGTGTTGGATCAACAGGTTTTAAAAATATATATTTTGGTGTTTCAATTTTTGCTATATTTTTATAATAATTTTCGATATTTATCATAAAAGCTGTTTTACCAACACCTCTATCACCATCTATAAAAATTGTATCGTGAAATCTACAATCTGTTATATCACTAGTATCTTTACCAACTTTATGTTCTTGTAAAATTTTTGCTACATTTTTAAAAGCCTCTATTTGAAAAAGTTCTTTTTCATCTTGATACTTTTGTGCCTTATTTGCTTCATTTATGTTGATAATAATTTCACTCATCTATAATTCCTACCTCTGTATTTGATTTTTATCTATTTTTCTTTTTTGTCTTGTTTTTATCTTTTTCCAATAAATAGTTGATATACAACCCTGTATTTCTAGCTTTGTATCGTAGTTTCGCTGCTCTATGAAGGAGAAACCCAAAGAGGTAATAAAAAAATAGTACCATTGGAAAAGCTAATATTGTCAAATATCCAAATATATTAAAAATAAAGATAGTGATAAAAATATTATCCCAGTAAAAATTTTGCTTCGATTGTACATTATATTGCTTTAAATTACTCAATAATTATAGATTGCTTCGCTTTGCTCGCAATGACGGTAATGCCGCCTAGTGATATTTTCAAATGATTCAATAATATATGGTAAGTATTTGTCTATAATAATTCACTCTTTTTTTGACAACAATTTTGTTTTGTAGTATAATAACTTAAAAGACAACAAAGGGTTTATGATGACTATGACTGTTGGCATGAGAGAACTTGCTAGAAATTCCAAAATACTAGATCAGTACGATTATGTAGATGTTGAAGATAAAAAAACACATGAATATAAAGGGCTTTTTATATCGCCTAAGTATGCAGAGGAGTTTAAAAAACTTTTAGAAAAAAAGATTGCAAATGAAAAACAGCAAGAGTTAGATGAACTTATGCAGTTTGTCGGTATGTGTCACGGTGATACAAAAAATATGACATCCAAAGAGATTAAAGCAAGCAAAAGAGCTAAATACTATCATGAATAAAATATTTTTAGATATAAATATCGTGTTAGATATGATAGATAGCAACAGAAAAAATAACTCAAAAATACCTTTATTGCTAAAGAAAATTGTACTAAACGATATAGATATTGTTATAAGTGAGGATATGCTTAGCACTCTGTTTTATATACAAAAAGATAAAAAATTAGTATTGAAATTTTTAAATACAATTCAGAACAAATGGATAATTTCATCTTACGGCAAAGATGTGATTTCAAAAGCTATAGAGATATCACTCCAAAACAATTTAGACCTTGAAGATATACTTCAGTGTCTTTGTGCAAAGAAAAACAGTTGTATGGCGCTTGTAACAAGTGATAGTAGGTTTTATGATTGCGGTATTAAGATATACACGATAGATGAAGCTATAGAAGCATTTGAAAATAAAATATTTTAGTTAATTAAAATCTATATAAAAAATTTAGAGTTATTGGATAAACTTACAATAAAAAATCAGAGAGTAAAAAAATGAACATTAAACTAATAAACAAAGAAGTATACGAGGTTTCATCAGATGTAACACTTGTCTTTCTAAAAAAAGATGAACTTACAGAGTGTGAGTATGCGGATATTTTGCAAAAAGCAGGATTTAAAGCTGAGCAGGACACTACATGTTTTTTATATGAAAAAGGTCTGCTTTTTTGTGGCGTTGAGAGTAAAAAAAGCGATGATTTAAGAAGTGCGTGTGCATGTGCTATGAAAACACTAAAGACATCAAATTTTACATCGGTAAAAATGGAAGTAATCTCTAAATCAACGATTGGTGCATTGGTTGAGGGAATCGTTCTTGGTGGGTATGAGTTTAACGACTATAAATCAGAGCCGAAAAAGAGTGAATTTAAAGAGGTTCTTTTAACATCGAACGATATTGATTTCGGCAATTTAGAGTCGATTTTTAATGAAGCACTTGTTGTAGCCAATGCTACAAATTTTACTCGCGATATAGTGAATAAAGCACCGCAAGAGATTAATCCGCAAACACTCTCACATGTAGCTCAAAAGTTGGCACAAGAGAACTCTTTAGAGTGTAAAATACTTCAAGAAGATGAATTGGCAAAAGAGAATATGGGTGCGATGCTTGCAGTCGGTCGCGCTTCCGTTCACGGAAGTACGCTCATTCATCTAAGTTACAAACCGGCAAATCCTAAAAAAGTGGTTACGCTTGTAGGCAAAGGTCTCACTTATGACAGCGGCGGATTAAGCCTAAAAGCCGCAACTTCGATGGTTACCATGAAGATGGATAAAGCCGGTGCATGTGCAGTGCTTGGAATCATAAAAGCGGTAAGCGAGTTAAAACTTGACATCGAAGTTCACGCTTTTATCGGTGCAGTTGAAAATATGGTCGGCGGAAATGCTTATAAACCTGATGATATTTTGGTCTCAAGAAGCAAAACCACGATAGAAGTAAGAAACACCGATGCCGAGGGTCGTTTAGTTTTAGCCGATGTTCTTGACTATGCGCAAGACAAAGTAAAAGCGGACTATATCTTTGATTTTGCAACGCTTACAGGTGCATGTATGATTGCACTTGGGCAATATACGACAGGTTTGATGGGACACTCTCATAAGCTTAAACATGATATAGGAAGAGCAGGAAGCGACGCGGGAGAGATGATAAGCTCACTGCCGTTTAACAGACACCTAAAAAAACTTCTAAAAAGCGAAATTGCCGACATAAGCAACACGGCTTCAAAACCTTACGGCGGAGCGATTACGGCAGGTCTGTTTTTGGATAAATTTATAAAAGATGAGAACAAAAACAAGTGGATGCACTTTGATATAGCAGGAACCGCTTATACAGAAACTCCGTGGGATTGCAATGTTTACGGTGCAACGGGTGCAGGTGTGCGCTTGATGAGTAATTATTTAAAGAGTCTCTAAATAAACTTTTTGCATATATTTCTTTTAGATTGCCGCGCTTCGCTCGCAATGACGGTCAGTTCGCATGATGGTCATGTGCCAAGGAGTTTGCGACGAAGCAATCTAGATTATATATGAAGTCCAATATAAAAAACAATTTATTTCCCGCCGCGTCATCATATTTGTATGTTAATTTCAGTTTCTATTAATTATTATTCTAATATCATTAACTTATTTTCTAACCTTATATAATACATATATTAAGGTTATGTCTTCTTGGTCATTTCGGTATAAATATTTTTAAAAAAGAGGCAGCATGAATTTTACATTTTTAGAAGTTAACAGTAGTGATATGTTGGAAAAGGTGTTTGCATTTCGCTACAAAATACTTTTAGAAATATATCCGGAGTATCTTGAAAAATCGGGTTTTTCAGATGAGAAAGAGTATGATAAATACGACCCTTATTCTGTGCATTTTGTTGCAGTAGACGCTGATAGTAACATTTGCGCAACGGTAAGACTTATACACAATTCACCGTTTGGATATCCGACAGAAAACAGTATGGTGTTTGACAACAGTATGTTTGATAGAGCTAATCTCGGGGAGATGTCAAGAATATTTGTAGATGCCAAATATAGAAATATTATGACAACAAAGATTATCATACAAGAAGTTAAAAAATTTATGTATGCCAAAATGATGAAACTAGGTATACTATACACTTACGGTTCATTGGAAGCAAGCTTTTTGAGATTACTAAGAATCTATAAGATGAATTATCATACTATAGGCGAGAAGCAAAAACACGAATACTTCGGTTTTCGCTATCCGTCTATTTTGTACACTAAACAATTAGGCGACGATAATCCCGAAATTGTTGAACAAATAAAAAGAGAATATTATGTATGAAACTTTAAGCAGACAAAAAAGACTCGGTTTTATTTTATTGCTCTTAGCAAGCTTCTCGGATTTAAGTGCAAAAACAGATGAGTTGTTGGAATCCATTTCTAACGAACTGGCATACTTCAATGAAGTCGCGACCGCTACAAAACAAAACGAGCATTATCAGCCATATATTATCTCGGTATTTCAAGGTAAAGAGCTAGAAAAACTCGGTATATCAAATCTTAAAGAAGCGTTGAGATTGGTTCCCGGTGTTGATATGGCAACGGATAATTTTAACAATCAAACACCGATATTTAGAGGCTCAAATCCTTTAGCATATGGACAATCAAAGCTATTTATAGACGGTGTGTCGGTTAACAATCTCTTTTTTGACGCCTACTCCGAATACCTCTCTTTTCCTATAGATATGATTAAAAGAATTGAAGTAGTCAGAGGTCCCGGAAGTACGATAGACGGGGTTAATGCATATGCCGGATCTATTAAAGTTATTACCTATGCGGAAGACTTTGAAGGGTTTGAGTCTAGCGACAAATTAGTATTTAAACATGGTTCATATAATTACAATATGGGCGGATTTATCAAAACTTATAAAACAGAGGATTTAAAAGTTTTTATAGACTTTTTTTATCAAGAAGATAATAAAAAATTGCCTGCCGGTTTTGACGGTCTCTCGCAAGGAATATTCGGTGCCGGCAATATAGCACTATCTAGGTCTGGTGACGCTCCTTTGTGGCTAAAGGAACATTCTCTTGGTCTAAGCTTAGAGTATAAAGATTTTTCCATTAAAGCACGGACTCTTAATCACACCGGCGGAAGTGCCTACGGCATCAATCTTGCACTGCCTCAAGAAAATGACAGAGTAAAACTGCCAAGCCACTATATTGAACTGGGTTACGACAAAAAAATAGCCGATTATAAAGTTGATATAAAAGCAGGCGTTAAGTATGATACATTTGACTCTATGTCTAAACTCGCTCCTGATGGTTTAACGCTTGGCAGTGTTGTTTTTGAAGATGGGATATACGGAGAACACTATGCCGCACAGCGAACGCTCTATCAATCCTCTTATCTCAAATATAGCGGAATCAATCAACATACTATTACTGCCGGTTATCGCTTTAGCAAAGAAGAAACCATAGATATGACATCGAAGCTTTCAAACAGAGCGACGGGCGCCGTAGGGTTGGTTGACTATACCGAGACTTTGCCGTTTTTTGATAAAAATGCTAAACGCGATATTCTTGTCTTTTCAGTTCAGGATGAGTTTCTGCTTAACAGTGCCATTAGCTTTATTTACGGCTTTAACTACGAGCAAACTTCATATGAAGATGCGGGTCTTGATCCTAGAGTATCAATGGTTTATCAACTTGATAGCAAAAATATTTTTAAAACTATGTATAGCCGCTCTCATAGAAATGCATCTTGGCAGGAGATGTTTACGATGAATAATCGCGCCAGAGTAGGAAGTACCGATTTAGAGAGTGAGAGGGTAGATGCTTTTGAAGCTGCATATATCAAAAAATTCTCAAGCGATACACATCTCTCAACCAACCTTTTTTATCTACTAAACAAAAATCAAATATATAACTCATCTACTAACCCCAGATATAGAAATGTCGTAGATACGGATATCTATGGTTTAGAACTTGAATACAAAGGGTATATCTCATCTTTTGACCAGCTATATCTAAACTACTCTTATGTAACAGGCAAATCCTGCACACAAGATGAGAGTAAAAGTGAGTCGCTGCCTAATGTTGCACATCATTTAGCAAAAGGATACTATATCTACAATTTAAGCAATGCGTTATCGCTTAGCGGTGTCGCTAAATATGTAGGCTCAAAAGATAGAGTAGCCACAGATACGCGTGAAAAAGTAAAAGCCTACTCAACCATGGATACTTCGCTTAGTTATAAAGAAAAAAAATATGACTATACTCTAACTTTTAGCATTAAAAATATATTTAATACTAATGTTACTTTCCCATCCCCGCCAAATACCTATATAGAAGATTATGCACAAGAGCGCAGAACTTTTTTGGTGGCATTTAAGAAGGAGTTTTAAATGAAAAAAATAATTCTCCTTTGTTTTATCTTTGTAAATTTTGTTTACGGCTTTAGCTACAACGATATTTTACTAAAAGCCCAAGCTTCGATTTTTCCTAAAATTATACTGCTTGATAAAAAAGTAGGTAACAAGCTTGTGGATGGTAAGATAGTCTATACTATCGTTTATGAAAAAGATGATTACAACACGGCGTTAGAGATAAGTAAATATATAGATGCCTCTTATAAAGGACACTTTAACGGGTATGCTTATAAGATTAACTTGGTAGAGTTTTCAGATTTGTCAAATGAGACACAGGCATCCGCAATCTATACATTAAATTCAGATAAATATATAAAAAAAGTAGCAGAAGTTGCCAAACAAAAGGGAGTTATAACATTTGCTTACGATATAAATAATTTAAAAAACGGATTGTTATTCTCTTTGATGTTAGAAAAGTCGAGTGTGCTTTATCTCAATAAAGAGAACCTGTACAATCAAGCTATAAATTTTGTCGACTCACTCTATCTGATTGTTAAGTTTATTGACAGAAGCAGCGGTGATGAGCCAAAGACTATATGATATAATGGCGGTATAGTTTATTTAGAAGGTGTTATATATGAAAAAAGGGAATTTTAGATCTCTTTCTACCAAAATAGTATTTTCTATTGCGGTTATATCGCTATTTATTACTATAATTATTTTTACCGCTTTTGAAAAAATAAACAGAGAGGCTTTTTATCAAATAGAGATAGAAAAAGCCAATATAATAGCAAAAACAATAGAGCCGCTAATAGCACTTAATATCTATCTTGATATGCAGGATAATGTCAATCAAATTGTACTTCAGCTTATCCAAAATCCAAATATACTATCTGTAAAGATTGAAGTAGAAGATAAAATAGTCAATGAAGTAAAATCTGATAAGTATAAAGATAATATCAATGACTCCTTTGTAGTTGAAAATAGTATCTTCCAGCCTAGTTCTCAAAAAAAGATAGGCACACTTACTCTTGTTTACTCTAATAAAGGCTACAAAGAGTTAGTAAATAAACATACCGTCTTAACCGTTGTGTTGCTTTTAGCTCTTTGTGTGTTGTTTGTATTTTTTGGTCTATATGTAAAACATCTTCTCTCGCCTCTTCGACAAATTTCCAAATCATTAAAAGATTATTCTCCGGATAATAAAGTAGATATACCGTTCGTATCGCATAACAATGAAATCGGATTGATATCAAATACGCTAAATAATATGCAGCAAAAAATTTTAGAGTACTCAAAAAAACAGAAAAATATGAACCGTTATCTTGAAGAAAAAGTGAATGAAAAAACATTAGAACTTCGTGAACAGCTCTATATAGACCCTTTAACCGGATTGCCGAATAGGCTTAGTCTACTCAGCACCATTTCCGATGCTAAGGACGGGGCGCTGCTTATTATAAATATAGATGATTTTAAAGAAATAAATGACTTTTTTGGACATATTGCGGGTGATAATATACTAAAAGAGTTTTCAAAAAATCTTAAAAGCATGTTTGAAGAGAATGAGTATATCAAACTAAAGCGCCTCTCCGGTGACGAGTTTGCCCTGCTCTTTACTCAAAAACCGTCGATGGAAAATTTTACACAAATTATTCATAAGTTGATTCTAGATATAGAAAAAATGATTTTTTTACATGAAAACAATGAAATAAGTATAAGAGTTACCGTAGGAGTAGCGTGTCAAACAGACAAAGCATTGGAAAAAGCAGATATAGCCCTAAAATCGGCAAGAAAACAACAAAAGTCATTTTTACTTTATGATGAAGAACTGCATATAGAAGAGCAGTATAAAGAGAATATGGAGTGGGTGAAAAAGCTTAAAAAAGCGATTAAACAAGATATGATTGTTCCATTTTTTCAACCTATATTTGACAATATTTCGGGTGAAATCATCAGCTATGAGTGTTTGATTCGCTTAATTGATGACAAAAGCAATATTGTCAGCCCGTATCAATTTTTGACTATCGCTAAAAAAAGCAGGTTATATAGCACGCTAACAAAAATTATGATTGAAAAAAGCTGCCGTTATTTTGAATATATCAATAGTGATTTTTCAATCAATTTATCCGTTGATGATATACTAAATAAAGATATAGTAGATTATATAAAACAGAAAATCAAAAAATATAATGTTGCAAACAGAGTTGTTTTTGAAATCCTAGAATCAGAAGGGATAGAAAACTATGAAGAAATAGCTATATTTACAAAAGAGATGAAAGAATTTGGCTGTAGAATAGCTATAGATGATTTTGGAAGCGGATATTCAAATTTTGAGCATCTTCTTAAACTAAATATCGACTACATTAAAATAGACGGCACGCTCATAAAAAATCTTGATAAAGATGCAAATGCTCAAATGATTGTCGGAACAATCGTGGATTTTGCAAAAAGATTAAATATAATAACCATAGCAGAATTTGTTCACAGCAGGGAAGTTTTTGAAAAAGTAAAAGAGCTTTGCGTAGACCGCACGCAAGGATTTTTCCTTGCCGAGCCGCAACAGCATATAGCTCTTTTATCCTCTTGAAGTCAAAACAATTCCTAAAATAATAAAACAAAGACCTAGCAGTTTGTAGAGATTGAAGCTCTCTCCCATAAAAAATATAGAAAAGAGAAATACTAAGACAAATGTAAGTCCCATAAAAGGGTAAGCATAGCTAAGTTCAAATTTTGTCATTGCCGCCATCCAGCACATGGAAGCCAAAAATGCACTTATAAATCCGCTAAAGATAAGAGGATCTAAAAAAAGTTTCATTATAAAAATAAGCTTTTCAAGAGATTCACTCGGTAGAGAACCGTAGTTACCGATTCTCATTTTTATGATAAGCTGTCCATAAACCGTAAAAAATATAGTTCCGAAAATATATACATATCCCATAATCATCTGCCGTAAAAAGTTTTTATAACATTGCAAACGGTATCTATTGTCTCGTTACTCAAACCGTAATACATCGGAAGTCGCACAAGTCTTTCACTCTCTTTTGTAGTAAACTCGTCAACTCCGCTAAATCTGCCGTACTTTATTCCTGCTGGTGCAGAGTGTAGAGGTACATAGTGAAAAACTGCTCCGATATTTTCTTTTTTTAACTCGTCTAAAAGAGCCGTTCTCTCATCTATATCTTTAACTTTTAAATAAAACATATGGGCATTTTGGATACAACCATCAGATATGGTCGGCAGTTTAATCATACCTTCTTCTTCTAACTCTTGAAGTTTATCGTGATATCTTTGCCAGCTACGCAGTCTGTTGTCGTTTATCTCATCAGCTTTCTCAAGTCCTCCCCAGAGGTAAGCGGCACTTACATCGTTTGGCAGATAACTGCTTCCGATGTCAACCCAAGAGTATTTATCTACCATTCCGCGGAAAAAGAGGCTTCTGTTTGTCCCTTTTTCTCTTATGCTTTCTGCTCTTTGGATAAATTTTTCATCATTGATGATAAGAAGTCCGCCCTCGCCTGCGCTTGTGTAGTTTTTTGTTTCATGAAAGCTAAAAGCACCAAAATGCCCGATAGTTCCGAGTGCTTTGCCTTTATAACTGCTCATCATCCCTTGTGCCGCATCTTCAACTACAAACAAATTATGTCTTGAAGCAATGTCCATAATCGTATCCATTTCGCACCCGACACCTGCATAATGAACAGGTACTATAGCTCTTGTTTTTGTCGTTATGGCTTCTTCTATTTTTGTCTCATCAATGTTTAGAGTATCCGGGCGAATATCGACAAATACTATTTTTGCGCCTCTTAAAACAAAGGCATTTGCGGTACTTACAAAAGTATATGACGGCATAATAACTTCATCGCCCTCTTGTATGTCAAGCAGAAGTGCTGCCATCTCAAGCGCATGTGTGCAGCTAGTAGTGAGAAGTGCTTTTTTACATTCAAGTCTTTCTTCAAACCACTTATGACATCTTTTTGTAAATGCGCCGTCTCCGGAGATTTTATTGCTTTTTATTGATTCTAAAACATATTTTTCTTCATTACCAGTAAATGGCGGTTTGTTAAATGGTATCATCTTACTTCCTTAAAACTTTTCATAAATTTTGCAGCATTACTGCCTTCGTTAAATATCAAATCTATTATGCTTACACCGTGAACAAACGGCGGATACATCTGCTCATATTCACTATAACCGCTATAATCCATCCACTCTACTTTTATATTTTCATCTTTAAACAAACTCTCGTCAAGATAATCTTTAGCAGCGGGACCGCTTAGATAGAGATTTGCACCTGCGTCTTTGCAGATTTGCACAAGTCTTGAAGTTTGTCCATCTATAAGGTTAAAATCTTCACATTTTGAAATTTTTGTTTTTATCCCTAAAATCTCATTTATAGCAATAATAAACTTATAGTTTATATTGCTTAGCAACTCTTCGTCAGCCACTTCTTTATAGAGATTTTCAAAAACAGTTGCATACTCTTTGAAGTGCTTCGCTTTTGAGTAGTTTTGAACAATGGTTTTAAAATGTTTGCTTGCCCATAGTTTATCGGTTACTTTTGTCTCATTTATCTTTTGGCTCATTGACTCAAAGCGACACGGGATTGTGAGCCAAGCAACGCCGCTAGGTGTTTTTATCTGGTTTCTATTTCGCCAGTCATTTTTTGTATACTGAACGCAGTCATAAAGGACAAACTCATCGACCATGTTTATCATCTCAAAATACCCTTTCCAAGGTATATAGTTTGATTGTAAAATAGCTACTTTTTTCATTAATTTAGCCTCTCTAAATAATTATGTTTTTAGAGATTACCGCGCTTTTAACGAAGCTCGTAATGACGGTCATTCTATATTTAATCAGTGTATTCAATTTATTATCTCATCTACTATATAAAGAGGTCTGTTTTTTACCTGATCAAAGATTTTGCCTATATATAGCCCAATTGTTCCTAAAATACCAAATAGTATCCCAAATAGGAAAAACATAGAAACCATTAAGCTTGTCCATCCCTCAACGCTAAAACCGTATGTGTAATGAGCGATTACTAATCCTAACGCAACAAAAAAAGAGAGTATAGAGACTATCAGTCCGAGTTTAATAATGAGTTTTAAAGGTTTATTTGAATGAGATATTATAGAGTCAATCGCCAGATTTATCATTTTCGAGAGGGTATAAGACGATTCTCCGTAAGCTCTTGCATCATGTTCTACATCAATTTGTGTTTTTTTAAATCCCACTATTTTTACAAGCAGTAAAAAATCTCTGCTCTTTTCTTTTAATCCTTTTACGGCTTCTATAACTTTTTTTGAGTATACCCCAAAATTCCCTATTGTATAATCATGCTCCGTATCGGTAAAATACTCTAAAGTTTTGTAAAATAGTTTAGATGAAAAAGATTTTAAAAAACTATCTTGTCTCTGGGCTCTTCTGCCGTGAACTATATCATAACCCTCAAGCGCTTTTTTATATAGTTTTTCTATCTCTTGGGGTTTATCTTGCAAGTCGCAATCCATAACGACTACATAATTACCGCTACAGTGGTCAATTCCGGCAGTTATCGCGTAATGTTGTCCAAAATTTCTTGATAATTTGATGGCTTTTACATTTTTATCATTTTTTGCAATGTGTGACACTACTTCCCAAGAGTTTTGAGGGCAGTTGTCGTTTACAAATATGATTTCATAGCTGCTGCAAATTTTTTGCAGCGTAAAAGTTACTTTTTCATAAAGTTCTTGTATAGATTCTCTGCATCCGTAAATAGGCGAGATTACACTAATTTCCATAAATTTTTTAACCTTTATTTTTTATCATTAATAGGGTTTTGATCAAATATATATACATTGTATCTATTAAGTTCAATTTTTTTTGTCGGCTCTGTTGAACTATACTCTTTTGAAGCTTTTTCAAACTCTTTTATTTTTTCTTTCGGGATAAGAATAAAAGAGTTTTTATCTATATATGTTTTATCGTACCAATTATTGCTTGTGAGCCATTTACCGGCTTCTCTTTTATTGTTTTCATCCTCAAGAGGTCTTATCTCTATTTTGTTATCGCTTAAAACAGTAAAAATATGTGAATGCCAGTAAGGCGCATACCCTTTTGTCAACCCGTTTTGCAGTAAAGTTTGTATCACTTCTTCTCTGTTTTCAATCTCTTTTTGAGAGATATCTCTTTGGAGTGTATTTGAGATAGAGATATATGATAAAAGTATTGATAAAATTAATAAAAATTTGACTCTTTTTGAGAAAAACTTCCAAACAATACCGTTTGCTATTGAAATCATCAATACAAATGGAATTATATATCTAATATTTTCTTTTGCGGCATATAAACCGTTAAAATGTAAAGATGTGATGCAATAAATTCCAAAAACTATAAAAAAAGCTATATATCCTATGCCGAGTGTATAGATTTCAAATGGATTTAGGGATTCTCTTCTCTTTATAGCATAAAAAAGAGGAGCAAAAAATGCAACGGGAAAGAGCAGTGATTTTAGCATATAAGCTATACCGTTAAATGATGCAAAGGCAGTTCTCTCTCCCCAGTCGCCTCCGTAAAGATTTGCAAGTCCTATAAAAGATCTCCAGATATGAGTCGGCAGTTCGTCGTATGATATTAAAAATGTTTTCTCTACCCCTATTTGCATCTGAATATGCCCGAGTATTGAGTATCTATATGCTATGCCTAAGAGTATGCCCAGCGTAAAATATAGAGCAATTCTTTTATATTTTATATTGATATATTGATAAAGTAAAAAGAGAGGTACAAAGAGGGCAGCTATAAAATATATAGCAAATCTGCTTGGATTTTCAGCAAAAAGACCGATAGTTAAAATAATGACAAAAAAGCCTGCAATCCAAATCTTTTTCTTTTTTTCTTCTTCTTGACTCAGGATGTAAAAAAAATACAAATATGAAATTATTGCCGTGTAGTACCAAATATAGGCACTTTCTCCAAAAACTTCTCTCGCATACATCGGCGAATAGAGAGTCGATATTCCGATAAATGCTATGAGTATCCCTTTTGTATCCGTACCGATTTTTTTTAGGTATAGGTATGTTACACAAAGTGAAAAAGCAAAAAAACTGATAACTACGATAGTATGAACATCATATGCTCCAAATCCGAGCAAACTTAAAGGAATAGCTAAAGTATGTTTAAAAACAGTCCATATATCACCGTTAACATACCACCAGCTATTTGGATAGTAAGAACCTTGATTGATTATCTCTTGCGCCAATATATTTGCTATAGCCGCATCAGAGCTAAAAAAAGCTTTATATATAAAAGATTGATAGTAAAATATAAAGAAAATATTAGTAATTAAAATTATGCTAAAAAATGTCTTGAGTCTTAAATTCATATTTGTAAATCTTTCTAATTTGTAATTTTTATAAAATTATCTAATAATAATGACACTATGCATAAAATCAGCTAAATTTTTATGATAGGTAGGTTTAAATTTTTGATTGGACTGTGTTAAACCCTCTTTAAAAAGACAACGCCCAGAGCAGGAAGTGTTACAAGGAGTCTGTTTTTTCTTCCATGCTGCTCTTTTGCTACGGTTTTTATAGGCTCTGTATTTATTGCACCCCATCCCTCAAACTCTTTTGATTGGGAGTTGAAAATCTCTTTATATGTTCCTTTTTTTGAAATGCCTATGGGATAATTTTCTCTTTGGCAGTCCGAAAAATTGCAGATAACTATGATTGGCTCATCTTTACAATCGCCTTTACGGATAAAAGTTATAACATTTGCCTCATAATCTCTCTCGTCTATCCACTCAAAACCATGTACATCGGTATCAAATCTATGAAGTGAAGGCTCTTCTATATATAGTCTGTTTAGCTCTTTGATAAGTTTTTGTATTCCTTTGTGCATAGGAAATTCCAAAACATTCCAATCAAGGCTTTTTTCATAGTTCCATTCGGAAAATTGCGCTATTTCACAGCCCATAAAGAGAAGTTTTTTACCCGGATGAGCTATCATAAAACTGTATAGCGCTCTTAGATTTGCAAACTTTTGGTTGTAATCTCCTGCCATTTTATTGATAAGCGAGCCTTTCATATGCACGACTTCATCATGACTAAGCGGGAGTATGTAGTTTTCGTTATACATATAGACAAAACTAAATGTAAGTTCATGGTGATGGTGTTTTCGCGCTACGGGGTCATTTTTCATATACTTTAGAGTGTCGTGCATCCAGCCCATATTCCACTTAAACCCAAATCCAAGTCCGCCGACATCTACGGGAGCGCTTACCAACGGGTATGCCGTAGACTCTTCTGCAAACATCATAATATCATCAAAAGTGCCATAAACAGAAGTGTTAAGATCCCTTAAAAATTGGATAGCTCCTAGGTTTTCATTGCTGCCAAATTTATTTGGTATCCATTCGCCCTCTTCTCTTGCATAATCAAGATACAACATTGAAGATACGGCATCGACGCGGATACCGTCAAGATGATACTTTTCTAGCCAAAACATTGCCGAACTTATAAGAAATGATCTTACTTCATCTCTATCGTAGTTAAATATGGCGCTTCCCCACTGTGGATGATACCCAAGTCTTGGATCTTTATGCTCATAAAGGCAAGTTCCGTCAAAGTTCATAAGAGCATGTCCATCCATTACAAAATGAGACGGCACCCAATCCAAAATAACGCCGATACCCGCTTGATGCATAATGTCTACAAACTCCATAAACTCATCTGGATTTCCATATCTGGCAGTCGGTGCAAAATAACCGCTTACCTGATAACCCCAAGAGCCGTCAAACGGGTACTCTGTTATGGGGAGCAGCTCCACATGCGTAAAGTTCATCTCGACTAGATACTTTGATAGTTCGTGTGCGGCTTTTGTGTATGTTAAAAATCCACCCTCTTTCGCTCTTTTCCAAGAACCTAAATGAACTTCATAGACAGAAATTGGCGCGTTATGGGAGTTATGCTTTTTTCGATTATGCATCCATGATTTATCTTGCCACTTATAAGAGTTAAGTGACCAGATTTTTGATGCAGAAGCTGGAGCCACTTCGGCATAAAATGCAAAAGGGTCTGCTTTATCGGGATTTGCGTTATGTCTGTCTGTATGAATATGATATTTGTAGGTCATTCCGACATCAATACCCTCGATAAACCCTTCCCATACCCCAGATTCGTCATCTCTTTTTTTTAGGTGATGCGAGTTTATATCGTAACCGTTAAAATCCCCTCTTACCGACACACCTTGCGCATTTGGAGCCCAAAGCGCAAAATAGACGCCGTGTTTGCCATCTCTATGCATCAAGTGAGCGCCAAAGTGGTTATAAAGCTTTGTATGCTTCCCCTCTCTAAAGAGATAAACATCATATTCGCTAAATCTGCTTACATCATAAAAAACACTCATTTTATTGCCTTATTGGAGTTTTGAGACTCTTTTTTTATATATCGCATATCTGTAAACATCGTCATATGATTTTGCGGCATCATCCCATCCAAAGTGCATACTCATCGCTCTTTTTTGCATCTTTTTAAATGCTTTGGGACTGTTGTAGTAGGTTTGGACTGCCCACATTATAGTATTATAAAGTGCGTGAGGTGAAGCGTGTTCAAATTTAAAACCGACTCCGCTCTCTGCCGCCTCATCAAAATTCTCTATCGTATCGTCAAGCCCGCCTGTTTTTCTCACTATCGGAAGAGTGCCGTAAGCGAGTGAATATATCTGATTAAGCCCGCACGGCTCAAAGAGTGATGGCATCAAAAAGAGATCGGATCCTGCTTCTATCTTATGCGCCAAATCATCGCTATACCCGACATGGAGGGCAAATTTACCGCCGTTACGAGAGGCAATGTGGCTAAAATAGCTCTCAGCCCACTTCTCGCCGGCTCCAAGCATAACTATCTGCACATCGTGACCCAATACCCATTCGATAATCTCGGCTATCAGCTCTATCCCTTTTTGTTTTGCAAATCTGCCCACAAAACCGATAAGTACGACATCGTCTCTTTGCTCAAGGTTGAAATATTTTTGAATATCCCTTTTGCAAAGGAGTTTTCCTTTCATATCTTTTGCACTGAATTTTGAAGCGATTTTCTCGTCATGCTGCGGACTCCACTCGCTGTAATCAACACCGTTTAAAATCCCAAAGAGTTTATGAGAATGAGATTTTATATGATTTTCCAATCCAAATCCAAACTCGCTTGTTTTTATCTCGTTTGCATATTTTTTGGAGACCGTCGTTACCGCATCGGCATAAGCAATGCCTCCTTTTAACATATTTATATATCCTACGCTCTCATACGCTTCGGGATTAAAATGCTCCCATCCACACTCTAAAATATCCATTGCACCTTTAAAAACAGTTCCTTGATGTTCTAAGTTGTGAAGCGTTAAAACGGTAGCGACATCACCGAAATCGTGCGCAAATCTGCTCTTTGCCAAAAGCGGAACCGCCGCCGTGTGCCAATCATTCGCATGGATGATATCGGGTTTGAAATTTATCATTTTGCAAAGCGAAAAAACAGATTTACAAAAGAAGATAAAGCGGTTATCGTTATCCGCGAAGGCTTCGCCGTAATGGTCGTACAATCCGCCTCTTCCGAAAAACTCCTCGTAATCTATAAAGTAGATTAAAACATCGCTGTTTGGAAGTTTTGAGCTATAAACTCCCGCCCAAAGTTCTCCCATGTACCCCATTGGCACACCTAAAGAACCATCTATATGCGTTAGTTTTGCTTTATCTATCGCATAGTATCTCGGCATCACGACTATGACATTATGCCCCATCTCTCTTAAAGCCTTTGGAAGCGCTCCGGCAACATCGGCTAAACCGCCTGTTTTTGCAAAAGGTGTGACCTCTGAGGCTACAAATAAGATATTTAAACTCTTTTTAATCATCAAAATCCTTTAGTAGAAGTGCGCCGCTAAGAGAGGCGTTTTGCAGTCTGCTTTTGCAAATCTTTACGCCGTCAAGGCTGTTTGAGAGAGCGTAATCTTTGATATTTTTTAATATAAACTCTTCTAAGTAGGGATTTGATTCTATTATTCCGCCTCCTAAAACTAAAACTTGCGGATTAAAAAGCGTGAGCGTTGTTCCTGCGGCAACTAAAAGTGCTTCTTGAAACATCTCTACTATTTCTATCTCGCCTGCATCTCTAAGCTCTTTTAAGGTAGTGCCGCATAACGCTTTTTTATGCTCTATCTGTTTTGCAATGCCCGAGCCTGAGGCGTAAAGCTCTAAACAGTTATCACGGGAGCACCCGCATCTAAGGGGAGTTTTTTTATATGGAATATGCCCTATTTCGGTTGCGACATTTTTAAAACCCTTTATAACTCTTCCGCCATCCATCGCTCCAAGCCCAAGCCCCGTTCCGACATAGAGCGCACAGATGTTTTTTACTCCAAACTCTTTTGCTTCAGCTAAAACCGCACAATTTAAGTCATTTTCTATCTTAAGCGTCACACCGTATTTTGACTCGACTCTCTCTTTTATATTATGCTCATCTATCAAGATATTTGGTGCCGAGATGATTCTGCCGCCCTCTACCTGTCCCGCAAAAGAGATACCGATAGTTTTTATATCTATATATTGTGCCAATAGGGTCTCTATCCACGCATAAAGCCCAATACTGCCGCTCTTTGCCTCTACGGTGGCAATGAAATTGTCAT
>CAYHRD010000014.1:0-20991 GCA_964358925.1 uncultured Sulfurimonas sp. | reverse complement strand
GCACCTGCAAAAAAACAGCAAGTTGTTGAACAGACAATCCGTGTTGATGTTAAAAGACTTGACCATCTTATGAACCTTATCGGAGAGCTTGTTCTTGCTAAAAACAGACTTATTAAAATAAACGATGATGTTGAAGAGCGATATGAGGGTGAGGGATTTCTTGAGGAGTTAAACCAAGTAGTATCTATCGTATCTCTAGTTACGACCGACCTTCAAATAGCGGTTATGAAAACAAGAATGCTTCCAATCGGTAAAGTATTTAACAAGTTTCCAAGAATGATTCGTGATTTAAGTAGAGAACTAAACAAAAAAATAGAGCTTGAAATATTCGGTGAAGAGACGGAACTTGATAAATCTATTGTTGAAGAAGTTGGAGACCCGCTAGTTCATATTATTAGAAATTCATGCGACCATGGAATAGAGATACCTAAGATTCGTGCAGAACAAGGTAAAAATGAAACCGGAACGATTAAGCTAAAAGCATATAACGAGGGAAATCAAATCGTTATTCAAATAGACGATGACGGAAAGGGTCTTGATGCAGATATGCTCAAGAGAAAATCTTTAGAAAAAGGTCTTATCACTCAAAAAGAGGCTGATAATATGAGTGAAAAAGAGGCTTTTACGCTCATCTTTAAACCGGGCTTTTCAACCGCAGCTGCCGTAACCAATGTCTCAGGACGCGGCGTTGGTATGGATGTTGTAAAAACAAACATTGAGAAGTTAAATGGAATTATTGATATAGATAGCGAAGTTGGTATCGGAACATCAATGAAGCTTAAAATCCCACTTACTCTTGCAATTATTCAGGCACTTTTAGTAGGTGTTCAAGAGGAGCATTATGCTATTCCGTTGGCTTCGGTTTTAGAAACTGTTAGAATCTCTAAAGATGAAGTTTACACGGTTGAGGGTCGTTCAGTTATGAGATTGCGAGAGGATATTCTTCCTCTTGTCCACATCGGAGATATTTTTGAAGTTGAGCGTATTTTAGATTCGAGCGAATATGCTTATGTAGTCGTACTCGGTTTGGGCACAAGCAAACTAGGACTAATTGTAGATACATTGGTAGGACAAGAAGAGATAGTTATAAAATCTCTCGGAGAGTTCCTAAAAGGTATCGAAGGCATTGCAGGGGCTACTATTCGCGGTGACGGCGGAGTAACGCTTATCGTTGATGTTATAGCTATTATGGATATGTCAAAGCGTGTTAAAACAAAAGCTCTAAAAGACACTACATCGGATGCGGCGATGTCAACGCGTGAAAAAACAAAAGCAAGTGACTATACGGTTATGATAGTTGACGACTCTAAAACGGATAGAACTATTATGAGAAAAGCTCTTGAGCCGCTTGGGATAACTTTGGTTGAAGCAGGCGACGGACAAGAAGCGCTGAGTATATTAAAGCAGGGTGATTACAATTTTGATGCTATGCTCGTAGATATCGAGATGCCTAGAATGGACGGATACTCTTTGGCAATAGAGATTAAAAAATATAATCGTTATAAAAATTTACCTTTAATTGCAGTAACATCTCGTACCGGTAAATCTGATCGTATGCGTGGCGTAGAATCCGGAATGGTGGAGTACATTACAAAACCGTATTCTGCGGACTATTTGGCTAGTGTGGTTCAAAGAAATGTTAACTTTAAATCGGAGTTCTTAAGATGAGTGATAAATTAAAGCAAGTAATCAGCAAACAAAGAAGACATGAAGAAGATAGTTTAAAACAGTCTGATGATATAGTGCAGTTGGTTGGATTTGTCATCGGAGATGAGGAGTATGCTATTCCGATTTTAGCTATCCAAGAGATTATTAAACCGTTTCCTTGGACAAGAGTTCCTCAAGTTCCAAAGTATGTCGTAGGTGTTTTTAATATGCGCGGCGCCGTTATACCTCTTATAGATCTTCGTTTAAAATTTGGACTTAGTCCTAAAAAGCATAATGAAGAGACAAGATTTATCGTTATGAGACATGGAGACGATATTGCAGGATTTGTAATCGATAGGCTTACAATGGCTATTAGAATCAGCAAATCAAAAATCGGACCTGCACCTGAGACTGCTAACGGTGATGATACCGCAATTGACGGCGTAGGAAAACAAGAAGATAGAATCATAACTATACTCAAAGTAAATAAACTTTTAGAGAGAGATTTTTAACCTCATTGATATGAATAACTCATCTTTAGATATTGTACTTATCGGCGATAAGCTCTCTTTGAAATTCAAGGGGGAGCTTACTCTTTATAATCTCACAAAACATAAAAAAAGAACAGACTCTGTAGATTTAAGTGAAGTTTACAATATAGTTATAGACTTGTCGGAACTAAACTTTTTGGATAGTGCTGCTTCTATTTTTATAAATAATTTACAAAACCGACTCTCTTTAAATAGCGCTTTACAGGTAGAACTTCTTTGTAACAATAGCGAGATTCTGGATATGCTTGAACTAGTTAAGGCACAGAAATTAAAATATACAGAAATTTCCCATCGTAGAAAAAGAGGTTTTGTAGAAAAACTGGGTGAAAATACATACAATAATTATATTAGTTTTTTATCTTTTATGTCGTTTATGGGTGAACTTTTTGCAAATAAAATGCACTATATAGAGTCATATAAAAATATAAGATATAAAGAGATAGCTTTTGAGATAAATGAGTGTGCAGTAAAAGCATTCGGCATTGTTGCACTGACTAGCTTTTTAATCGGTTTGGTTGTAGCCTATCAATCGGCATATCAGCTTAAGTTGTACGGTGCAAATATATTTATTGTGGATATGTTGGGTATATCGGTTTTAAGAGAGCTTTCACCGCTTATTACGGCGATAGTCATTGCAGGAAGAAGCGGTTCTGCATTTACCGCACAAATAGGTGCTATGAAGATAACACAAGAGCTTGATGCCATGCAGACAATGGGTTTTGATCCCTATAAATTTTTGGTTATTCCTAAAATTGCCGCACTTATGATTACTCTGCCTATGCTTATTTTTGTATCCGATATTATGGCAGTTATCGGCGGGATTGTTGTTGCAAATTTGGATTTGGGCATTACGGTCGATATGTTTTTGGATAGATTCTCAAATGTTGTCGGTGTCAAACACTTTGTTGTAGGAATTGTAAAAGGACCTTTCTTCGCCTTTTTAATCGCTTCGATAGCAATATACAGAGGTTTGTTGGTTAGAGACGATACTCAAAGCATAGGGTTTAATACGACAAAAAGCGTAGTAGAATCTATTTTTGCGGTTATTATATGTGATGCTGTTTTCTCGATAGCTTTTACAAATTTGGGAATATAATGAATAATATTATTGAAGTAAAAGATGTGAAAACACTTTTTGATAATAGGATTGTTCACGACGGAATCGATATGAGTGTTCCAAAGGGAAGCATTTACGGGCTTTTAGGTCCGAGCGGATGCGGAAAAACGACTCTTTTAAGAGAGATGGTAATGCTTCAAAAAATTGATAGTGGCGATATTGAAATTTTAGGGCATAAAATTAATAACATTCAATATGAAGATGCTATGTGGCTTAGAAAAAAGTGGGGTGTTTTATTTCAGTCGGGAGCTCTCTTTTCATCATTGAGTCTAAAAGAAAATATAGCTCTTCCGCTTGTAGAGTATAGTGATTTATCTAAAGAGATGATTAATGAAATAGTAGCATTTAAAATAAGTATTGTCGGTTTGAAAGCAAGCGATGCTAATTTATATCCGTCTCAAATAAGCGGCGGAATGAAAAAAAAAGCAGCTTTGGCTCGCTCACTTGCTATGGACCCAAAACTTCTATTTTTGGATGAGCCGACAAGCGGGTTAGATCCGATTTCTGCTAGAGAATTTGATGCCTTGATATTAAAACTTCGTGAGTTATTGGATTTAACGATTGTTATGGTTTCGCACGATTTACAATCCATTTACGATACGGTTGATAAAGTTGCAATTATAGATAATAAAAAAGTAGTGTATGAGGGTAATTTAGATAATATATTCGGAGTTGAAAATAGGTTTATAGAAACCTTTTTCAAAGGGGTAAAGAGTGTATAACGAGAGAGAAAAAAGTTATGAATAATAGAGTAAATTATAGTTTGGTCGGCTTTTTGGTGCTATTTGCATTATCTGCGATGATGGGATTTGGCTACTGGCTTTTAAAACCGTCCAAAGAAGTTGAGATGAAAATATATTCTATATACTTTGACGAGTCGGTTTTAGGTTTAAATTTGGATGCTCCCGTGAAATATAGAGGTATAAATGTAGGTAAAGTTACCGCACTAAATATCAATCCGAAAAATTCGGAACAGGTTGAAGTTTTAATAAGCGTTTTAAAAACCACTCCTATAAAAGCATCCACGGTCGCACAGCTTACTTCACAGGGAATTACGGGACTCAGTTATATAAATTTGAGCTTTGGCGATGAGAGCGCTCCGTTTCTTGAAAGAAAAAAAGGAGATGATTATCCCGTTATAAAAACAATCCCTTCACTGCTTATAAAACTTGAAAATACATTCGGAGATGTAACTCTAAATTTGTCCGAGACGCTGCAAAGAACAAAAGAGTTGCTAAAAGAGGAGAATCAAGTAGAATTTTCTTTGCTGCTAAAAAACAGTGCTGTTTTTGTCTCTAAGATGAATCAAATATTAGATGATGAAACTATTGTAAATGTAAAAGAGACTATGAAAAATCTCAATAACGCTTCTAAAAAAATAGATGAGATGATGCCTCGTATTGAGAAATTGATAGATAATAGTATCGGATGGGAAAACAATATATCTGCCTCTTTTGGCTCAATCGTGAAAAGCTATGCGGGAATTGCAGGCTCTATGAATACATTTAAAGAAGCATTGCAAAGCGGTGATTTTAATCTAAGAGAGATGAGCAGCGATCTTTTACCTACTATGAACAATACACTTTTTGAAATGCAGAATTTAATTATAAAAATAGAAGATACGCTGGGTAAACATGATAGAAGTCCGAGTGATATTATATTTATGAAAGAACAAATTAAAAAAGGTCCGGGAGAGAAGTAATATGAGAACTGTTTTAATTATACTAGCGGTACTGATGAGCGGCTGTGCAACGGTTAAACCTACGATAACGGAATATAGAGTCGCTACCGAATCTTTTAAAGTAGATAAAATTTCCGAGGGTTGCAGAGATAAGTCGCTAAAAGTTGCACAAGCATTTAGCTCCAACTCTCTTATGTCTTTGAGTATGGATTATATGGAGTCTGACAACAGAGTTTTTTCATACTCGCAGTCGCAATGGCAAGAGTCGCCGAATAACTTGATAACTTCACAACTGCTCAAAAATATAAGAGAAGCCAGAATATTTAGCAGTGTCGAGGCATCAAAATCAAGAAGCAAAAGTAGCCTGATTTTGGAGACGAATATAGAGGAATTTATGCAGTTTTTCAGCAAAGATATGAAAACTTCATACGCATATGTCGTAATAACTTTAGCACTTATTGATTCTAAGACAAACAGCGTGATAGCAACTAAAACTTTTAGCTCAAGAGTAGATGCAAAAACTCTTGATGCACAGGGTGGGGTAGAGGCGTTAAACAGTGCTTTGTCTAAAATAATTTTTCAAAACACAGAGTGGCTTAACGGGGTTTGCAAGTGATACAAGAGAGTGAATATAAAAAGCGAAGAGATGCTTTAGCCAAGAAGTTTTTAAATAACTCGGTGGGAGCGGTCTTTAGCGCATTGCAGACGGCTCGTTCTCACGATACTCACCACCCGTATAGACAAGACAGCAATTTTTACTATTTAACGGGTTTTAAAGAGGATAATGCATGTCTGCTTTTTTTAAAAACAAAAGACAAAGTAAAAACTGTTCTGTTTGTCCAAAAAAAAGATGAATTATTGGAGCTTTGGACGGGTGAGCGGCTAGGTAAAAAAGAGGCAAAAAAAAAGTTTTTAGTTGATAAAGTTTATCTAATAGATGATTTTGAAAAAAAGTTTAAAGAGTTAATCAAGGGCAAAAAAAATCTATATTTTGATATAAACTCTAAAAATAGGGATGTAAAAAAGATTTTAAAGTCTATAAAAGATTTTGAGATAAAAGAAGATATTACAAAGCTTATACAAAAAATGAGGCTAATCAAATCTCCCGCAGAGATTGAATTAATCAAAGAATCGATTGCAATAACAGCAAAAGCTCATCTAAGAGCGATGCGTTTTGAGAAAAAAGATAAGTATGAGTATGAATTGCGAGCAGAAATAGAGCATGAATTTAGAAGAAATGCGGCTTACAGCGATGCATATACATCTATTGTAGCGTGTGGAAATAGTGCAAATACTCTTCACTACATACAAAATGACAAACCGCTTGTAGATGGAGAACTTATACTTATAGATGCGGGTTGCGAGCACAACTACTATGCAAGCGATATTACAAGAACGATTCCCGTAAGTGCAAAATTCACACAGCCGCAAAAAGAGTTATACAATCTTGTTTTAGATACACAGCTAAAAATTATCGGCATGATAAAGCCTAATGTTAAAAGAACTAAACTTCAAGAAGAAGCACAGATGTTGCTTACAAAAGGGATGATTGAGCTTGGCATATTAAAAGGTGAGTATAAAAAACTAATCAAAGAGCAAAAGCATAAAAAATATTATCCGCACGGTATAGGTCATTGGATGGGCATCGATGTTCACGATCCTGCACCGTACAGAGATGCTAAAAATAGAGAGATACCGCTGCAAGAGGGGATGGTTTTAACGATTGAACCGGGTATTTATATAGACAAAGACGATAAAATCGTGCCTAAAAAATATCGCGGAATCGGCATAAGAATTGAAGACGATATTTTAGTTACAAAAGAGGGATGTGAAAATTTATCTTCTGGTATTGTAAAAACTATAGAAGAGATAGAGGCTTTAAGTGGATTTCATTTTTAAGTTGCAGTATTAAAGAGAGCTATCTTTTGCTCTCTTTATTTCATAAATATTTAGCTACCCGTTTTTAGCCGATTTTGACACAAAAACTTGTTCAAAAATTTGTTTTGCGGTTTTCCAACGATCTTCTTTTGAATCCATCATAACGATAAGACAATCTTTACCGTTTTTCTTTGCTCTTGCAATTAGACATGCTCCTGCTTTAGAAGTGTATCCGGTCTTTACCCCGACGGCATATTCATAGCGGCTTAAGAGGCGATTGTGCGTGTAAGCTAAAAACCTTTTATTTCCGTTGAGTGAAAAATAGGTATGCTGATTCTTTTTACTAATTTCATTAAAGTATTTATTTTTAATTGCATACTCAGTCATTTTTAAAAGGTCGTTTGGCGTTGAGTAGTGTTCTTTATTATCAAATCCACACGGATTGGTGAAGTGAGTACCTTTCATACCTAGTGCTTTAGCCTTAGCGTTCATCATTTCTACAAAACGCTTTTCGCTTCCGCCTACGCCTACTGCAATCGCTTTAGCAGCATCATTATCAGATTTTACCATTGCCGCTATAACCAAATCTCTCAGCTTAATGACATCACCAGGTTTATAACCGGCAATTGTCGGTTCTACCTGAACAATCTCATTTGTTATAGTTACCGGACGGTTCAAATCTCCTTGCTCGATTGCAATCAAAGCAGTCATTACTTTTGTAAGACTAGCCGGTTTTAACTCTTTAAAAGCCTCTCTTGCATAAAGCATTTGATTAGAGGTTATATCTTTAACCAGTAACGCACCCACATTGAGTTTATTTAACTGCTCTTTATTTACATTAGCAGAAGCGCTTATCGACAAGCCAAATAATAATACACAAAAAAATTTGATCATACTCTTTAAACTCCTTAAAACTTTTGATTCAATTATTCTATCTCAAAACGGCTTATTATTTTCATCAATTTTAAAATTAAAACAGGTAAATTATAAAAAAAGGGCTATTTCCCGCCATAGTAAAGCACTATGCTTTACTAATTTAGGAACACATCTACTCTTCTTAACATCGCGTTAACCGATAGTAGTATAAAATTACTCAAAAAAAGGCAGTTTTTGCAAAATATATTTTTACTTTTTTTTCTACTAATCGGCATAACATTTGCAAAAGAGATATCTCCTGTCTCTCGTTTTTACTCTGTCGGCTTAGTAAATGATTTTATTGTGCATGAAAATCTCTTATATGCCGGAAACGACATGGGAACGGTCGATATATTTGATATAAAAACAGCAAAACTTATAAACCAAATTTCACTTCCGCCGATTGCATCCTCTATGAACAAAATTATACCTGCGGATATACTTAGCGTAGATTATATAAGCGGCAAGGTTCTGATACTTAGTATTGGAGAGAGCGGTTATCGCAATGTTTGGATATATGAAAACAATATGTTAAAACAGATAATAAATGAAAATAAAAAATTAACCATTAAAAAGGCTAAATTTATAGATAAAGAAAAAATAATATTGGCAACACTCGATTCTGACATTATCTTACATGATACATCCGAAAACTATAATCTATACCGCTCAAATGTGTCACAAAATACAATGGGGGATGTCTCTTTAAGCGATGACAAAGAAAAAATTATTTTTTCTGATGAGAGCGGAGAGGTAAAAATTATAGACACTAAAAATTCAAATACTATAAAAAGTTATTCATCACAAAATGTAGATAATATTTTTAAAGTCGCTTATAGTAACGGTGTCGTCATTACGGCAGGGCAAGATAGAAGAGTCGGAGTTTATCAATCTAATCAAGAAGCATACCACATCAAAAGCAACTTTTTAGTATATTGCGTAGGCGTAAGCCCAAGCGGAAAAATCGGTGTATACTCAAGCGGCGAAGAAAATGTGCTGCAACTTTTCGATACTAAAACAAAGACGAAGTATGACCAATTAATAGGTCACAAAAATGTTATTAATCAAATCAAGTTTGTAAATGAAAATGAGCTATTTAGTTCAGCTAGAGATAACTATATTTTGCGGTGGAAACTCACGCAATAATCGCGCTCATAGTGTAGTTTTGTAACAAAATTATCACAATTATCACAATTATCACAATTTAACCTTATAATTAAAAAAACTTATATTAAAATGTCATTACATACAAATATCATAAAATAATTATAAATAAACTTTAAGGGTTGGGTATGGAAAAAAAAACTATTATCATTGTTGAAGATGATGAGATAACGGCACTAAACTTAAAACTATCTCTACAAAAATATGATTATAATATAATTTCAATATGTGATAGTGCAACAAGCGCAATAGAAAACATAGATACCTTTAAGCCTGATGTTATTATTATTGATATCTCCCTACAGGAGAGCAATGACGGGATTGAGTTGGCTAAAACAATTAAACAACATTATGCGATACCTTTTATATATTTGACTTCTTATAGCGACGATGAGATAATAGCCGAAGCGATAAAAACGGAACCTTACGGCTATATAGTAAAACCGTTTGATCCATCTTCGCTCCATGCAACAATACAAATGGCGATTTTTAAATTTGATGTCGAAAATCAAAGATTTGCAGAACTGAGTAATTCAAAAGTAGATGAACAAAGTTTAGAAAAAATGCTCTACTCAAGAAGAGAAGTGGATAAACCTATTGTTAAATTTGGCGATGCGTATCATATTGACATATCTAAAAGTGAGATATATTACAATAATGAAAAACTTAAACTTACAAAAAAAGAGAGTGCTATTTTTAGACTTCTTGTTGCAAAAGTTGGACATACTATCAGTTTTTCTCAGGCTATCGACTATGTTTGGAAAGAGCATGGCGCTACGGAAAACAGCATAAGAACACTCGTGTGGAGACTTAGAAACAAACTTCCGACCGACATTATAAAAAATGCCTCCGGAATCGGTTACTATGTAGAAGAGTAGCTAAACCCCCTCTTATACTCTTATAGTTAACTAACTTCTATAACGACATCGGCTACTTCTATGATATCGCCGCTGCGAATTTTTGCTCTTTTTCTTAATTCTACTTCACCGTTTCTTCTTACATGCCCGTCGGCAATTATGAGCTTGGCTTCTGCTCCGCTATCAACCAAATCTAAAACTTTTAAAAGCTTATAAAGCTCTATATACTCGTCATTTAAAATATACTTCATTATACCTCTTCATCCAATATAGAAAAACCCAAATCATACATTGCTTTATCTACCATCTCTATAGCTTTAGCCATAGTTTTTTGAGAGATTTCAGGCAACTCACCGCCCCACATCTCCTCCGCTTCTTTAAATCCTTGAATCATTCCCTCGCGTCCTGCACGAAATCTATCCTCATCTTTGCCTGCTCCGTTTATAACAAAGTCGGCTATCCTCTGTGATGTTTGACTTATACCGAAAAACCCGTCTTCACTGACAAGTTCCGTTGCCTCTTCTTTTGATAGTTTGGCAATAGGCTTTCCGTTATAACCTATATCTTTGAGAAAAGTCTGAAAATCATCATATTCTTGCTTGAAGTCATTTTTCCCGCCGGCAATCGCACCTTGAATAGAAGCTGAATTAAAAGCAACTGCGTTTGCATTTTGCTTAATCTGCTCTCTTATCTCTTGAACTTCATCTTTTGACAATTTCTCTGTAAAAAGAGGCTTAATCGCCGACATCTCTTTTGTAGAACTCAAAACACCCATGTTCGATGATACCTGCATAACAAATCCTTTTTCTTTTTTCAGTATATTATATCGACTTAAACCCAACCTATATAAAGTTTTTATTTTTATGTACAAAAATTTAAAACTTAGGTTATAATTCTTTTCGATGAAAGATTTTTGTGTGCGAGTTCATCTATAGTATATTCTGCTAGACAAACGACTCTCCCTATATTTTGACTCCACTTCCAAAAGAAGTGAATTTTTACCACAGAGGTACTACACATGGCAGAATTGCTAGACGGATCAGTTAAATGGTTCAATGAAGAAAAAGGTTATGGTTTCATTCAACAAGAAAATGGCGGAAAAGATGTATTCGTACACTTTCGTCAAGTAAATAGAACAGGTCCAGGTCGTGTTTCTTTAGCTGAAGGTCAAAAGGTAACTTTTGAACTTGGTGAAGGTCAAAAAGGTCCTCAAGCTGAGAATGTAACACCTCTATAAGGTTTTACCTTGCAGGCATTTTTGCCTGCAAATATTTTACTTAGTCTACTTTTAAATTACTTTTCACTTCCAATACTCTTTAAAAAAACAAAACTCGTCTTAGTAAAACCATTTTTCTCATAAAATTTATGCGCATCAACTCTCGTAAAACCTGATGAGAGAACTATGTTTTCACACATACCCATTTTTGCATAGTCCTGAAGATACTCAAGCATCATTGCTCCATATTTTTTACCTCTATACTTCTCGTCCGTAACCAAATCAAAAACAAACAGATGTCTTTTATGATAAAGATTTGTTTGAATTGCAATACCGGCATAAGTAATTAGCATCTCTTTATCTATTATGCCTATCATTTTATATTCACTTTTTCTCATCTCATATATTAAATCTTCAAATTCGTTATATGTTAATGTCGTACGAAGTTGAGAAACCACTTCATAGGCCATTAAAAGCTCTTTTAAATCCAACTCTCTAATCTGCATAGTATCAACCGTTATTAAATTGCAAAATCTTATAATAATTTTAGTTACAATATCTATATTTTTTTTAAAGTGAAGCTTTTATGTCTATAAAAAATTTCGAAGTAATTATTATCGGAGCCGGAGTATCCGGTACGGCACTCGCATACGAGCTTGCAAGATATACAGACATTAAGTCTATCGGAATAATTGAAAAATATGAAGATATTGCCACACTGAACTCTTCTGCAACAAGCAACTCCCAAACCATACATGTCGGCGATATAGAAACTAACTACACTATACAAAAAGCGGCTATTACAAAGCGAACTGCAAAAATGGTTGAGAAATATTGCTTGCAACACAACTATCAAAACGAGATAATATTTTCACATCAAAAAATGGCTTTAGGCGTCGGTAAAAAAGAGGTTGAATTTCTACTGCATCGCTATGAAGAGTTTTCCGAGCTATTCCCTTATTTGGAAGTGTGGAACAAAGAGAAGTTAAAAGAGCTAGAACCGCGTGTCGTATTTGATGAAAACGGTAATGAGAGAAAAGAAGAAATCGTTGGAATCGGCACAAAAGGGCAATGGACTACAGTTGATTATAAAAAATTATCAAAATCATTTATAGAAAATGCAAAAAAAGAGGAAGATATCAGCGTTGAACTTTTTTTAAATACTAAAGTTGAAGAGATTAAAAAAAGTAAAAAACGAGGATATGTCGTTAAAACCAAAGATAAAAGATTTTATGCCGATTTTGTCGTTGTAGATGCAGGGGCACACTCTCTGTTTTTAGCTCACAAAATGGGATTTGGTCTAAATCTCGGCTGCTTGCCAGTGGCGGGAAGTTTTTACATGACAAACGAAAAAATGTTAAACGGCAAAGTTTACATGATTCAAAATCCTAAACTTCCGTTTGCGGCTCTTCACGGCGACCCCGATATACTTGCAGGTGGGAACACCCGTTTTGGTCCGACTGCACTAATCTTACCTAAACTAGAGCGATACAAAAGCGGTACTTATATGGACTTTATCAAAACGCTTAGGTTTGATAAAAATATCGCTATTGCTTTGTGGAAACTTTTAAAAGAGGGTGACATACGCAACTATATTTTTAGAAATTTTCTCTTTGAAATTCCTTTTATAAATAAATATTTTTTTTTAAAAGACGCTAGAAAAATCGTTCCCTCACTAAAAGCAGACGAGTTCAAATATGCCGAAGGTTTTGGCGGCGTCCGCCCTCAAGTGCTCAACAAAGATGAACAAAAACTTTTGCTCGGCGAGGCGTCTATATACACCGGCGAAGGAGTAATCTTTAATATGACACCATCTCCCGGAGCAACATCATGTTTGGGAAATGCTGAACGAGACTTGAGATATATAGTGAAATATCTTGGTAAAAATTTTAATGAAGAGAAATTTAAAGATGAGCTAACAGATGGCGAATATTGCGCTCTTCCACAACCGATAGCGTCGCAAAAGGCTGTAGTAAATCTCATTAGAGCAGAAATACAAAGAACACAAGAGAAATTTTTTCAAGAGTTACATATAGGCAAGCCTGATGCCGATTTTTGGGATAAACCGCATAGTAAAATATAGGTACCTATATAAGGAAAGAGATGAAAGCACTATTTTTAACAATAATTCTAATATTTGCAGGATGCAGCACAAAAGAGATTAACGAGGGCATAGACAGCGTAACAAGTGATATATCAAACGCTTTTGAAAATGCAAAAGACAAGTCGCCAAATAAATAATAATCAGTTTTTAAACAACAATTGGTTACAATCGCGAAAAATTATAGGCACATTTTAGCTGTGTCTAAACGAGAGATAAAATCATGGTAACAGTACAAAATTTAGTTATGCGTTACGGAAATAGAGTTCTATTTCAAGACATAAACCTTAAACTAGACCGTCATAAAAGATATGGTCTTATCGGTGCAAACGGTGCAGGAAAAACAACCTTTTTAAAAATACTTTGCGGTCAAATAAAAGAGTATGAAGGTGAAATTATAATCCCAAAATCGAACAAAGTCGGGGTTTTAGGGCAAAATCAATATGCTTATGAAGACTTTACAATAGCTGATGCAGTTCTTTATGGAAACAAAAGACTTTATGACGCGATTAAAGAAAAAGAGGAAATCTATGCAACCGGAGATTTTGAAGATGATGCAGTGAACAATCGTCTTGCAGAACTTGAAGTTATCTGTGTTGAGGAAGATCCAACTTATGAGTATGATGTAAATATTGCAAAAATCCTAGAAAATGTCGGTATTCCTGCAAGTCTACATGGAGAGCTTATGAGCACGCTAGATAGTGCAGATAAATTTAAAGTCCTTTTAGCGCAAGTTTTATATCCAAAACCAGATGTTCTGTTTCTTGATGAGCCTACGAATAACCTTGATATCCAAACAATTAGCTGGTTAGAGCATGAACTTCAACGCCATGAAGGTACGATGGTAGTAATTTCACACGATAGACACTTCTTAAATGCAGTTGTAACTAACATACTAGATGTTGATTATCAAAAGATTCGTGAGTTTACCGGTACATATGATGATTGGTATATTGCTGCAAATGTTATCGCGAAACAAAATGAGCTTAACAATGCAAAAAAAGAGAAAGAAAAGGATGAACTTGAGGCTTTCGTGCGCAGATTTAGCGCAAATGCTTCAAAAGCAAAACAAGCAACTTCAAGACAGAAAAAACTTGATAAACTTGTAATTGATGACATAAAACCATCTTCAAGAAGAGATCCGAGTATCGTATTTAAACCAAAGAGAGTTATGGGAGATGAGGCATTAAATATTATCAACATAAACCACTCTTACGGAGATAATGAAGTTTTAAAAAATATAACTTTAAAATTTGAGCCGGATGAAAAAGTTGCACTAATCGGTCCAAACGGTGCCGGTAAAACAACACTTTTAAAAATAATCATGGAAGAGATGAAGCCCTCAAGCGGAGAGATTCATTGGGGCGCTACTATTGAGAACAGTTACTTCCCGCAAGATACAGCCGACATAATCAAAGGCGATGGAACTCTATATGATTGGCTAAGAGGGTTTGATCCAAAACGCGATATATCTGAAATCAGAAACTGTTTAGGGCGAATGTTATTTAGCGGTGAACAGCAAGAAAAATCTGTTGTAAGCATTTCAGGCGGTGAAAAACATAGAATGATGCTAAGTAAAATGATGCTTGAGGGCGGGAACTTTTTAGTTTTAGATGAACCATCAAACCACCTTGATCTTGAAGCAATCGTAGCTTTGGGTGAAGCTCTTTACAATTTTAAAGGCAATGTTATCTGTGTATCACATGACCGTGAACTTTTAGATGCATTTGCAAATCGTGTTATAGAACTTAGAGCAGACGGCACTTTCGTTGACTTCAAAGGCTCTTACGAAGAGTTTGCAGAAGCTAAAGAAAATGGACAAATATAAAGATTTTTTAGGGCTTGGGATTGCAGGTAACTTTGCTCTGCATCTTGCCCAAGCCGGCGAACTGGAAGATTTTAAAGAGATTATCACTGCCGATGAAGCGGCTCCAAAAGGGATGTTTCCTTTTTATCTGCCTAAGCGTATAGAAGAAGAAAAAGATATTTTAAACACCTACCCACTCTCAAGCTCTGCTATCAAACTGCCTAAAGAAAATGTCAATGTTCAAGCTGAACCGGAAGTGGCTCTTATCTGTACGCTTGAGTACGCAAACAATAAATTATCAAAGATAATCCCGACTCATTTTGGAGCATATAACGACTGTTCTATCAGAGTTACCGGGGCTAGCAAAATCAGTGATAAAAAAAATTGGGGCGAAAATTCTAAAGGAGTGAGTGAAACCCTCATTCAAATAGACAGGTTTGACAGCAGCGGGATTATGGATAGTTATTCGATATGCAGTTTTTTAAAAAGAGATAATGAAATCCATGCTTACGGGGAGAATGTAGAACTTGTCGGATACAGTTACTTCTACGAAAAACTACTTGATTGGATGGTAAATCAGATAAACACTCAAGAAAATTTCGGTCCCCTTGAGCCTCTTGGCGAATACATTTTGAGATGCGGAAATCCGACAAAAGCTATCATCAGCATAGGTGCTACTAGATATACTCACTACGGCGAAACCACATTCTTAAAAGATGGCGATGAGATAATTATAGCAGTCTATAACAGAGCAAAGATAACATCACAAAATATTTTAGAGAGTATAAAGAATGAGAGTTATGACCTCTTAGATGCAAGTATCTTAAGACAAAAAGTTCTCTCATGAGCAGAGGCAAAAAACTAGATATTTTCATCGGTGCCGAGATAGAAGATGGATGGGCAAAGGTTGAATCACCTAGAAAAACAGATATATCAGACGAGATTTTAGAACCGCAAAAGCACTTTTTGGTTTTTAAAAAAGAAAAAAGAAGAGGAAAAACAGTAACCCTTGTCGGTGAATTTCATCTAAGCCAAAATGATTCGGAAACAATATTAAAGAGTTTGAAAAAAAAGCTCGGCTGCGGCGGTGCTCTTAAAGACGGATGGATGGAGTTTCAGGGTGAACTAAAAGATAAGCTTAGAATTTTACTTGTAGAGAGTGGTTTTAGATTTAAACACGGACATTGATTTTAATTTTAGTATATAATACTACTAAAAGCCTAGTTAAATCAAAGGGAAAGTAATGCCGTATGTTAAAGAAGTTTTAGATTATTTAAGAAGAACAAGCCCTGCTCAAAATGAGTTTTATCAAGCTGCCGAAGAAGTATTGGAGTCACTTAGACCTTTAATACTGCAATACCCCAAATATGCAAAATACAGAATTATAGAGAGAATCGTAGAGCCTGAAAGACAGATACTCTTTAGAGTAAACTGGCTTGATGACAAAGGTGAGATTCAAGTGAACAAAGGGTATAGAATCGAGTTTAACTCTGCTCTTGGACCATACAAAGGCGGTTTAAGATTTCATCCGAGCGTAAATGCGGGGGTTATCAAATTTTTGGGATTTGAGCAGATTTTCAAAAACTCTCTGACTGGACTTCAACTCGGCGGCGGAAAAGGCGGAAGCGACTTTGATCCAAAAGGCAAATCCGACAACGAAATTATGAAATTTTGCCAAGCATTTATGAGTGAGCTATATCGACATATCGGAGCAAATACGGATGTTCCGGCAGGAGATATCGGAGTAGGTGCAAGAGAGATCGGCTATATGTTTGGAATGTATAAAAAACTCTCAAATAGATATGAGGGTGTCTTTACCGGCAAGTCCTTAAAATGGGGAGGTTCTTTGGTTAGAACTGAAGCCACGGGGTACGGAGTTGTCTATTTTGCAAAATATATGATTGAGGATAGAGGCGAGAGTTTATATGGTAAAAAGTGTGTAGTTTCTGGAAGCGGAAATGTTGCTCTGCATACAATCGAAAAACTTTATCATCTCGGCGCACTTCCTGTAACATGCAGCGACTCTAACGGCATGATTTATGATGAAGAGGGAGTTGACTTAAAACTTTTAAAAGAGATAAAAGAGGTTAAGAGAGAAAGAGTTAGCGAATATATAAAATATAAACCTAATGCAAAATATACTCCTGTTGAAGAGTATCCGCAGGGTTATAACGGTGTTTTTTCAATTCCATGTTTTGCAGCTTTTCCGTGCGCGACACAAAATGAGCTAAACTTAAATGACGCAAAAAATCTTCTTGCAAACGGCTGTTTTTGCGTAAATGAGGGTGCAAATATGCCCTCAACAAATGAGGCAGTTAATCTTTTTGTTAAGTCTAAAATCTGCTACGGACCGGGAAAAGCCGCAAATGCAGGCGGTGTTGCTACAAGCCAGCTTGAAATGGCACAAAACGCTTCTATGACTAGCTGGAGTTTTGAAGAAGTTGACGCCAAACTAGATAAAATTATGAAAAATATCTATGTTACTGCAAGTCAAACGGCGGCAGAATTCGGCGAACCGACTAACTTGGTTTTAGGTGCAAATATCGCAGGATTTAGAAAAGTAGCGGACGCTATGATAGAACAAGGATTAGTTTAATCATTTTGCTTAAAGTATCTGATGTAAATTTTACGCACTCTCCTCTTCCACTATTTGTGGAGTTGCCGTGCTAACATTTGTAGTTATATCGCATCTATCTCTTCCTCTCTCTTTTGCACTATAGAGCATTTCATCGGCACGACTTATAAGAACCTCTTCATCAAGTGCTTCATCTGCTATGCAGCAGGCTACACCGATTGAGATAGTCAAAAATTTATTAACTTTAGAACCTTTGTGTTCTATCTCGCTCTCTCTTACTAAATCACAAATATTGCCGGCGACCATCGCACTATCCGATTCCGATGTTTCACTAAGCAATATTCCAAACTCCTCTCCGCCAAGCCGAAATATAAAATCACTCGGACGATTAAGTGCATCTTTTAAAACCTTTGAAACGCTCTTAAGAGCCTTATCTCCCTCTAAATGCCCGTATGTATCGTTATATTGTTTAAAATAGTCAATATCAAGCATCATAAAAGTTATATAACTGTGAGTTCTTTTTGCTCTTTTTATCTCTCTCTCATATACAAGATTAAAATATCTTCTATTGTATAGCCCTGTTAAGGAGTCTGTATATGAAGCATTTTCTAATTTTCTGTTTGCTATTTTTAATTTTTTCGTGGTTACTTCAAGAGTTGTTTGATCATTTTTAATACTCTTAAATACATAATATGAAATTATCATAACACCGAAGATTACAATAATCAATACGGCGCCCACCTTTAACAAAATAGAGTCATATAAGTTTAAAAAGTTTTTTCGCTCATACTGAGCAATATCTATTTCATAATCAATTAATTTGCTTACTACACTATAAATATGCGTGATTTTTTTTTCAACATTACTCATCAACAAATCTTTTACATTGTAGCCGTCTTCAATACCTTTTAATATGCTAAGAAAATATTCATTTGTTATTTTAATTTCTGCCGCCGTATATTCTACATATGAAAATTCTTCATATCTTTTAAAATGATATTCATAATTTTTCCACTCTTTCTCAACTGTTTTTATTGAAAGCTTTATTTGTAATTTTACTTCGTCGGGAGTTATCTCTGAATTTTTGGCTCTATAAAGGGTATTGGCTAAATTTCCACGATAGGATTGAAGAATTTTATTGAGTTCGATAACCGGAACCAAAGAGCCAAAATATAGTGAATCCATATTTTTTTTCATAGAGTTTAAATTTATTGCACCCATAACGCCTATGACAACTAGACCGATGGCTACGATTATAAAAATAAAAAAAAGTTTGCTTCTTAACTTTAAAGCCTCTATAAAATTCATCTAACTCCCTAAAATACATCCTAAAACTAAAGCAAACACTATGCCAAATATAAAAAATTATTTTTAAAAAAAGTATCTTTTATGATAAAATACACGATATATAAATAAGTTTCGCAAGAACTCTATTAAAAAAGAAGCAAAACGACAGTTATGAATGAAAAATTAAATTTTATAAAACAACTATCTTTTTTTAACTCCCTCGATAGTGAGAAATTAAATCTTATAAATAGCATGTCAAAAATAATCACTTATCCGAAAAACTCGATACTCTATTATGAAAATGATATAAATAATAAAATCTTTTTTTTAGTATCGGGACTTTTAAAGGTATATAAGATAGATAAATTTGAAAATGAAATTTTTCTCTACTATATACATAAAAACTCTCTTATTTCCGAACTCACTACACTTGATAACGATACTATACGCTGCTTTGCAAATGCCGAGTTTATGGAAGAAAGCGTTGTTTTAGAAGTTGATTTTTCAGAATTTAAAGCAGAATTTTTATCCAAAAATATACTAAACAACGAGTTTATAAACGAGATACTCCTAAAAACTCAGCAGCTTCACTGCGTCGTAAACAGAGAGTTGGTTTTTGATGCAACTGCAAAAGTTGCTTTTTCTTTATGTGATGACTTGGAGATGTTTAACTCACTTAAAAGACATGAAGTCTCTTTTATGCTCCACATCCAGCCCGAAACTCTTTCTAGGGTTTTAAACAAACTAAAAAGAAGTGCCGCGATAGATATTGAAAATTCAAATATCGTAATCCTAAACAAAAAAATGCTACAAAATATATACAGAGGCGATGCATTATGATAAAATCAAATAAAATAAGTACAAAAATCAAACTCATAGGTGCTCTGCTGATATTTTTAATGGCAAGCGTAATAGCAACGACCATATATCTAAATCAGCAAAATATCAAAGACGCTCTGCTTATAAATATCGCGGGCAAACAAAGAATGTTAACTCAAAAGATAGTAAAAAATATCTTTTATACACACTATAACTCCTTAAAAGATTTTCATGAACTCGATGAAGCGTGTAATGAGTTTATAGAGGGATTAAACACCTTAAGACATGGTAATCAAGGCAAAGGCATACTTGTAGTGCCGACCTACGAGATATCCAACAAACTTTTAGAAGTTAGCGAACTTTGGGGAAATTTCTACAAAGATGTCGAAGAGTTTAAAAGACTATCAAACTCAAACGATGAAAAGACAAAAGAGCTTGAAAAAATTATTGCATCGATATACAAAAACAATACCGTACTGTTAAATAATGTCGATAAACTCGTAACAATGTATACAAATTACAGCGAAGATAAAACAAACTTTATCAAAAGTTTTCAATACTCTTCAGGTGCCATACTTTTTATACTTTTTATATACTCGCTATTGCAGCTAAAATCCATAGAGTCGCATGTAGATTCATTTATGCAGTACTCAAAAATGCTCGTAAACAATGAAGATATCTCAAACCTTGCCCCGTTAAAGGTCGAAGCTGAGAGCGAAAGCGAAATAGTTGAAGTTAGCGATACCATAAACTGTTTTATCAAAAAGATAAATTCAGCCGTAGATTACTCAAATGAAGCACTGCTTCAATCGCAAAAAGCCTCATCAAAACTAGAAGAACTGACCGATGAGTTTGATACGATTTTAGATGAACTAAAAGATAAATCATTGGCATTTAAACATCTAAATAACAGCGAAGATATGGTTATAGAATCAACCGAAGAGCTGATGAATTCAACAAAAAAACTCTCAAATTTGAAAAAAGAGTTAGACAAGCTTATCAAAAGTTGTCAAGAACTTAAATAGCAAAAGATAAACCTAAATTCCTAAAACTTATTTTTATCTTAAATGTTACTTATGTAAACTTTTTTTAAAAAATATCAAATTTATGTGGCAAAAATTGTCAATTTGACTTGGGTCAAAGATTTTAAAAGCTCTAAAGTGATATTATAAATCTGTTAATGGACACCTTAACAAAATATCGAAATATAGTGGTTATGTAACTATTATATTTTAAAAAATTATCATATAGGAGAAAATATGTCACTTTCAAGAAGAGAATTTCTTAAAAGTTCAGCAGCAGCATCTGCAGCAGCAGCAATTGGTATGAGTGTACCGGTAGAGCTAGAAGCAGCGGCAGCAGAGGCTGAATGCGAC
>CAYHRD010000013.1:0-21621 GCA_964358925.1 uncultured Sulfurimonas sp. | reverse complement strand
CTGCGCCTGATTTACATCTTGGTCATACGGTACTGTTGCAAAAACTTGCGACATTTCAAAAATACGGGGCAACTATTCAGTTTTTAATCGGTGATTTTACCGCTCAAATCGGAGATCCGACAGGAAAAAGTGCTACAAGAAAAACTTTGAGTGCCGTTCAGATTGGGGAGAATGCAAAAAGCTATAAAGAGCAGGTTTTTAAGATTTTGGATGCTTCTAAAACGGAAGTTGTTTTTAACTCTGCGTGGATAAATCTGCTTGGAGCATCGGGTATGTTGTCTTTGACTACGACATTTAATGTTGCAAGAATGTTAGAGAGAGATGATTTTGACAAAAGATACAAAAGCGGAACATCTATCTCAATCAGCGAATTTATATATCCGCTGCTTCAAGGTTATGACAGCGTACATTTGAAAAGCGATATAGAGATAGGCGGAACTGATCAAAAGTTCAATCTTTTGATGGGGCGACATCTTCAAAGAGCCTATGAGATAGGAAAAGAGCAGTCGGTTCTTATGATGCCTATTTTAGAGGGTTTAGACGGCGTACAAAAGATGAGTAAATCTCTAAACAACTATATAGGCGTAGCAGATGAGCCAAATGATATGTTTGGAAAAGTATTAAGCGTTTCCGATGAGTTGATGTGGAGATACTATGAGCTTCTTAGTGCGAAAACATTGGATGAGATTGCAGTTCTAAAAGAGGGCGTAGCAAACGGCTCTTTGCACCCTAAAAGCGTTAAAGAAGATTTGGCTTTAGAGATAACTGCAAGATTTCACTCAATTGAGGCTGCGAAGAGTGCAAAAGATGAGTTTGACAGAGTGCACTCAAACAATCAAATCCCGACAGAGATAGATGAATTTAGCTGTGACACAGAGGTTTGGATAGCAAAAGCTCTTGTGGATTGCAATTTAACGCCGTCAACTTCTCAAGCAAGAAGAGATATTAAGCAAGGTGCTGTTAAAATAAATCAAGAAAAAGTCAGCGACGAGCAGTTACAATTAGTAAGTGGGGAGTATATACTTCAAGTCGGAAAAAGAAAATTTGCTAAACTAAAGGTGAACTAATGAGCTTCAAATCATTGAAAATCGGTAAATATATTATAGAAAAACCTATAGTTCAAGGCGGAATGGGTGTCGGTATAAGCTGGGATCAGTTAGCGGGCAATGTTTCAAAAGAGGGTGGATTAGGTGTTATCAGTGCAGTCGGTACGGGTTATTATAAAAATAAACATTATGCTTCAAAACTAGTTGCCGGAAGACCGCTTGATACCCTTGGTTTTTACTCAAAAGAGGGTTTTGACGCAATTATAAAGAGTGCTAGAGCTATATGTGGCGATAAACCGCTTGCCGCAAATATTTTATATGCTATCAATGATTATGAACGAGTCGTAAAAGATGCATGTGAGAGCGGGATAGACATCATCATTACTGGTGCCGGACTTCCGACAAATATGCCGGAATTTACGGAGGGGTATCCGGATGTAGCACTTGTTCCTATCGTCTCATCTGCAAAAGCGCTTAAAATCATCTGTAAAAGATGGCAAAAAAGATATAACAGACTTCCAGATGCAGTAGTTCTTGAGGGTCCAAAAAGTGGAGGACATCAAGGCTTTACCTACGAGCAGTGTTCAATGCAAGAGAACCAATTAGAAAATTTGGTTAAACCCGTTGTTGAAGAGGCTGCTTTGTGGGGAGATATTCCGGTAATTGCCGCGGGCGGTATTTGGGATAAAAACGATATTGAACAGATGTTCTCTCTAGGAGCTAACGGTGTGCAGATGGGGACTCGTTTTATAGCAACTCATGAGTGTGATGCGCATCAGAATTTTAAAGATATTTTGTTAAAGTGTAAAAAAGAGGACATTCAACTCTTCTCTTCTCCGGTCGGATATCCGGCTCAAGGGATAAGAACAAACCTGACAAGGTTGGTAGAAAATAGAGAAGGACCTGCAATTAAATGTATCTCAAACTGTGTAGCTCCTTGTAACCGCGGCGAAGAGGCGAAAGAGGTCGGTTACTGTATAGCCGATAGACTCAGCGACGCATATGAGGGCAACACGGAGACGGGACTTTTTTTCTCAGGAACAAACGGATATAGAGTTGATGAGATAATTTCAGTAAAAGAGTTAATGAACAAACTTATTCAAGGTGAATAATTAAACTATGACTCGTTTTTTTTTATTGCTTTTACTTTTAATTTTTGCTGTTTCGCTAGAAGCTTTAAGTAATAGTGAGATTTTAAAACGAGCCGACTCTTTTATGGTCTCTGGTAGTCAGAGCAATCAGATTCGTGCTTATGACGACTATAAAAATCTCTATCTTCGTGCCATCACTGAAAATGATTCTAATTTAAAACTTCAATCCTTAAAAGGCATAGTCAAGAGCGGTACAGCGTTAAATATAGATATATCTAAATATTCAAAAGAGCTTCAAGAGTTATCTTCAACAAATAGTTATCATGCACCTGAACCCAAACCTATGAAAGAAACCAAAAACATCAAAAATGTGCATATAGACCCTTTGCATAAGTTAGAATCGGTTCGATGGAATGACAACAAACTTCTTTTGATATTTGATAGAGAGATAAAGGACGGACAGGTCAATTATCTTACTAATCACGATAAGGCTAAAAAGAGATATAGATATATTTTTGATATAAAAACATCAATGTTGATAAAGACCCATAATATTAATAAAGCTCAAATTGATATGATAAAATTGTCTCAATATGATCCGCAAAGTCTAAGATTAGTCATTGAAAACAGTTCGGATATCAAAATTAGCCATAATATCGACTCAAGAACGCTTGAGATAAATTTTCAGTTAGAATCACAAAAAATTCCGGAAGTCATTACTTATATTCAACCAAGTAAAAAAAGTAAAGAGAGAGTTATTGTTATAGATGCCGGACACGGTGGCGAAGATCCAGGTGCTATTGGATATAACAGCCATAGAGAAAAAGCAATCGTGTTTGATATCTCAAAAGAGTTGGAGAAAATTTTAAAATCCCGCGGTCATAAAGTCTATATGACTAGAAATAGCGACAATTTTGTAAAATTGAGCGATAGAACAAAGTTTGCAAATGAAAAAAGCGCAAATATATTTGTTAGTGTTCATGCTAATGCGGTTGCAAACGGAAATGCAAATAACGCACATGGAATAGAGTGCTATTTTTTATCTCCCTCTCGTTCGGATAGAGCAAAAAATGTTGCCGCACAAGAGAACTCGGCGGATATGAGCGATATGAATATGTACGGAAAAGACAGCTATCTTAATCTGCTAAATCATCACAATATACTGGCATCAAATAAATTGGCAATTGACTTGCAAAGAGGGATGCTGGGAGCGGTAAGTAAAAAATATAAAAATGTAAACGATAACGGAGTCAAAGAGGGACCTTTTTGGGTTTTAGTCGGCGCCCAGATGCCATCCGTGTTAGTTGAAGTCGGTTTTTTATCTCACCCTGAGGAGGGTGCAAGGCTTGCGAGTGATGAATATAGAAAAACATTGGCAAAGGGGTTGGCTGATGGAATTGAGAGATATTTTGTCAATTGCAAATAATTGAGTTTTTTGAACAGTTATAGATTGCTTCGTTGCAAGCTTCTCTCAATGACAGTCTAAACCTCTTTTTTGTACTCTAACTCTCCCGCAACCGCCTCTTTATCATTTATTATTTTCTCTATCTGCTGTTTGACTAAATCGTATCTGTACTGTTCTTTAAATCCTATGATGCGTCCGCCTGCAGCATTTGGATGTCCGCCGCCGCCACACCATTCTTTTGAAATCAGTGCAACGCTTACGCCGTTATTTGCTCTTAAACTCAGCGTGCCTCTATAGCTTACATCAATTATAAAATCATACTCAGGGTATGTCAGTAAGAAACCGTTTCCGACAATTGAGGTATTTCCGACACCATAACTCAAATAACCTCTATAACCCTTATAGTAGATAGTTTTTTCGGCTCTTGCTTCGCCGAGTAGTGAGACGATAAACTTTGTACTTAGATTATCAATAGTATCGTTTTGCTCTTTTTTAAAAAAAGTTTTCTTCAGCATATGAATATTGTCATCTAAAATAATCGGAGCATCTATTTTGTCTATATATTTTGTCGCTTCATGTAAAAGAGATATTTTGTAGCTGTTATCAGCTTCTGGAAACATGATTTTATTTAGTTCTCTTGCTTCAGAAATAAGACGCATACAAACTTTTCCGTATTCAAAATTTTCTACCTCTTCCATCTTCCATAAATCAACGGCATTTACGATATTTACAAACTTTTCCATCCAGAGAGGCGCATCCAAAGTGAAATGCTCTTTTGCGTAGTCATAAGTGATTTTTGTAGCACATCTTGAAGTGTCTAAATAGTACCATTCATATTTTTGCGCGCTATCTTCACCCGTACCGTGGTGGTCAAGAAGCAGAAGCGTTATATCTTTTTTGTTTTCGTTTAGTTTAATAATTTCCATATGAAGCCATCGTGACTCATCGGCGGTTAAGTTTAAGTCGGTTATTAAAATAGTGGCACTTCTATCATCTTTGTTTATATTTTGTAAAATCAACTCTAGCGTCTGTTTTACTTCAGCACCGTAATTTGCATTGTAGTTAAAGAGTGTATATGGAGTGTACTTCATAATTAACTGGCAGCTGTATCCGTCTAAATCGGTGTGTGATAGATGGTGGATTATTTTATTCATTTTTTTCCTTGGGTTAATTCTATTTTTGTTTATTTATTGAGATAGAGCCCATTACTTCAAAAGTAGCACTGGAGTCTATCTCGGCATGAGAGAGTGTAACAACATCAAGAGAAAATCTCTCAAATATCTCTGCCACGCCTCTACGAAGTTGCGGATCAACTATGATTACGACTGGAGATATACCTTTTTGAAGTACTTCTGCCGCCTTGGCACTTGTTGCTTGAACTAAAGCATTGATTTCGCTTACATTTAGTGCGAGAGTTCTTGTTCCGTCTCGTTCTTTAGATTTTTCTAACATTAGCTGTTCTGATGAAGTATCAAAAGTAAGCAGTCTTATAACTCCGTCATCACTGGAGTACATTTGAGTGATTATGCGAGAGAGTCTGGCACGAACTTGTTCGGTAATAATGTCAACATTTTTAGTATATTCCGCAATGTCTGCAATAGTTTCTAAAATTGTAAGCATATCTTTGAGAGGGATTTTTTCATGTAAAAGGGCTTTAAGAACTCTTTGAATAAGCCCGATAGAAGCAACTTTTAAAACATCTTCTATAATAACAGGGAAATCACCTTTAATTTTATTTACTAAAGTTTGAACTTCTTGACGAGTTAGAAGATCTTCGGCATTTTTCTTGACAAGTTCGCTCATATGAGTAGAGATAACCGTAGCAGGGTCTACAACGGTATATCCGTTAATGATTGCATCCTCTTTTAGTTCAGGAGATATCCACATGGCATCAAGTCCAAATGCGGGTTCTTTGGTCGGTTCACCCTTTATCTCGCCTGTCGCCATTCCGCTGTCCATCGCCAAAAATTTATCAGGCATGATTTTACCCTCACCGATAGAAATACCTTTTAGCAGAATCTGGTACTGTTGCGGTTGTAGGTGGAGGTTGTCTCTGATACGAACTTGAGGCATTAAAAAACCAAAGTCGGATGCTATTTTTCTTCTCATTGAGCGAATTCTCTCAAGCAAATCCCCGCCCTGCGTGCTGTCTGCTAGGCGAATAAGCTGATAACCGAGTGTAAGTTCGAGCATTTCTACTTTTAAGATATCTGCAAGTGCATTTTCTTCATCTTTTGCTATCTCTTCATTTGATTTTGCAGGTCTTGCAGCGGCTCTCTCTTTTGCTTGAGCCTCTTTTTCTTTTGGTGTTAATAAACCTTCAACATTAAGGATGGTTAACTCTCCTCTTTCGTACTTATAAATCGACCAGCCAAGAAGAGCAAACATAATTCCCACAAACCCCATAGAAATGGTAGGCAGACCCGGAACAAGGGCGAACAGAATCATAATGAAACCGACAATCATCATAATCTTTGCATTACCCATGATTTGGTTGATAGTACCCTCAGCAAAGTTATCGCCGTCGCCCGAAGAGCGGGTAATCATAATACCTGTTGCAGTTGAGATTATAAGCGCGGGAATCTGTGCAACAAGCCCGTCGCCGATAGTTAGAAGCGTAAATGTAGCGGCACTGTCGCTCATACTCATTTTATGTTGAAAAACACCTATGAGAAATCCGCCGATAATGTTTATAAGAGTGATGATAATACCTGCAACCGCATCGCCCTTGACGAATTTGCTAGATCCGTCCATAGCTCCGTAAAAGTTTGCATCTTGAAGGATTTCGGCTCTTCTTCTTTTAGCCTCTGCATCATCAATGAGTCCTGCATTAAGGTCTGCATCAACCGCCATCTGTTTACCGGGCATAGAGTCAAGCGTAAAACGAGCCGCAACTTCCGCAACCCTTGTCGAACCTTTTGTTATAACCATAAAATTGATAAGAACCAAAATAGAAAAAATTATAATTCCTATAACAAAGTTTCCGCCGACAACGAAGTTTCCAAAGCTGGTTACGATATCGCTGACAGCTTCAGGTCCTTGATGTCCATGACTTAAAATCATTCTGGTCGTAGCAATATTTAGCGACAATCTAAAGAGTGTTATGATTAAAATAAGAGTAGGAAATGTAGTTAAATCCGTCGGTTTTGGAACATAGAGCGAAATAAGTAAAATGAGTACTGCCAATGCCATAGACACCGTAAGTAAAACATCGAGTATTGCAGAGGGCAGCGGAACAATAATAATAGCTAAAATAGCCATTACAAAAATTACTACGCTTAAATCTTTTTTTCCAAGCAAAAAGTTTAAAATTGTACCGATTTGCTGTCTAGTAGTAAGTTTCTTTGCCAATTTTTACTCTAATATATCTGCTAAAGTTAAATCCGCTAAAAAGGAGTCTATCTTGCCTTGCAACTTATTTAGAAACGGCCACAATGAACATAGAGGCGCTTTGCCAGACGGACAAGAGTACATTGACGGCGCACAATCAAAAACGGCAGGTGCTTTTCCTTCAACGGATGACATAACATCAAGCATATTTATATCTTTAGGCTCTAATGCAAGTGCAAAACCGCCGTTTACGCCTTTATACGATTTTAAAATGCCGTGTTTTGCCATTGCTTGGAGGATTTTTGCTAAAAAACTTTTCGGAATCGAGAGCTGATTTGAGAGGGTCTCACTATCTATTGCAGATGAGGCCTTTGATAAAACTATAAGAGAGAGTATTGCGTATTCACTGGCACGAGTTATTAACATATTGATTACTTTGATTTATTTTTTGTTGATTATATCAAAAGAAGTTGAAATAAAAGGATAAATAAGATATCATTTCGCCTCAACTTTATACACATAATGTGTGACTGTTAGATTAAATATACCTTTTGGAGGCTATTATGGCTTTAGATTCGGCTAAAAAACAAGAAATTGTTGCAAAATATCGTCGCACTGAAAACGACACAGGTTCATGTGAAGTTCAAATTGCATTATTAAGTGAGAGAATTTCTCAATTAACTGGGCATTTAAAAATATTCACAAAAGATCACGCTTCAAGACTTGGTCTTTTAAAATTAGTAGGACAACGCCGTCGTCTTATGAAATACTTTAAAAGAACAGATAAAGATGCTTATCTTAAACTTGTATCAGATTTAGGTATTAGAGATAATATCTAAATCAACCAAACGAAGCTTTGCTTCGTTTGTTCTCTATAAAAATATTTCCACCGCTCTTCTTAAATCATCCTCCGTATCTATTCCAAACCCTGTACTTGCAACTTTAACCATGCTTATCTTTTTTTGATGATAGATTGCACGAAGCTGTTCTAGTTTTTCAATGTCCTCTATCGGTGCATCATTTAAGTTGCAGAACTCATGAAGACTTTTTTTACTAAATCCGTAGATGCCTATGTGACCGAAATAGTTGGCTCCGCCGCTTCTGTTGTACGGTATGGGTGAGCGGGAGAAGTATATAGCGTTGTCTTCGTCGTCTAAGATGACTTTTACCAAATTCGGGTCTTGTGCAGCTTCATTGTTTATGGAGTTAAAGCAACTTGCCATAATGAACGGTTCGTTATTTTGCTTCAATGATTTTAATCTTTTTATAAGCATCTCAACAACTTCACCCTCAATGAAAGGTTCATCCGCTTGAACATTTATGATAAGTTCGTCATCGTCTAAATTTAAAATATTTGCACATTCGTTTATGCGATCCGTTCCGCTTTTATGCGTAGTTGAAGTTAGCATCGCTTCAATGCCGTACTCTTTGCATGTAGAGATTATAATCTCATCGTCTGCCGCAACTACGACTCTATCAAGATGCGCAACTCTTTGTGCAGTTCTAACCACCATAGGCAAACCGCCTATGTCTGCTAACACTTTTTGTGGGAATCTGCTTGAAGCAAGTCTTGCCGGAATAATTATCATTTAAAGCCTTTAAGATATAATTACGAAATTATACAGAAAACTTTTTGCAAAACTGCAAGAAGTTTTTTTGACGCTTTATGTGTCAAGCTTTAGTGCCACAGCGGCAAGCGTAGCTAAATGGGCTTTGCTCATTTAGCGTGATTAAAATAAAAGCAAAAAGGTTTTTGATGATTCTTTATCAGCCGGATTCAGGCTACTGTTACAACAGTGACTCTATCTTTTTGTATGATTTTATCTCTTCATTCAAGCCAAAGGGCAGGGTTTTGGATGTCGGCTCAGGGTGCGGCATTGTAGGTCTTTTGGTCGCAAGAGACAATGAAAAAGTTGAACTTGAAGCAGTCGAGAAACAAGAGACATTTGTAGAGTATGCAACAATTAACGCAAGAATTAATAAAATAGATTATAAAATTCACAAAAAAGATTTTTTGGAACTTGATGAAGATGTAAAATATAACTATATCATCTCAAATCCTCCGTTTTATCATGACGGGGTAACAAAAAGCCAAAACGAGTCGTTATTCCATGCACGCTATAATATCAACTTGCCTATGGATAAATTTTTTAAAAAGGTTTCTAGGGTTTTAAAGCCTAACTCTCATTTTATTTTCTGTTATGACGCTTCTCAGTTCGGAGTGATTTGCGCGGAGCTGGATAAGGTCAATATGAGAGCTGTGGATGTGCAGTTTATACATCCGAAGATAGATAGAGTGGCATCGTTAGTGATGGTACATGCAAGAAACGGCTCAAAGTCTCTTATGAAAATATGGACGCCGTTTATCAGTTTTGAGAGCGAAGAGCTTTCACAAAAAGCAAAAGATATATATAAAAAAGCACGGACACAGAGCATAAAATGTCAAATATAATTAAAAAAGACGGTTACAACTACTCCTTTGACGCATCCGCATGCAGCACATGCAGTGCTAAATGTTGCACGGGCGAGAGCGGATACATACATGTAAGTACGCTAGAGATAGAAAAAATCGCCAAATTTATAGGTTTAGATACCGAAGAATTTATGCAAAAATATCTCTATAAAAACGGGTATAAATACTCGATAAAAGAGAGAAAAATAGGCGATAGTTATGAGTGCGCATTTTATGACAGAACTGCAAACGGGTGTACTATTTATGAGGCGCGACCGACGCAGTGTATAACATTTCCTTTTTGGGATTACTTTAAAGATAGGGTTGATGAGTTGAAACTTGAGTGCCCCGGGATAATTGATGCGTAATTATATAAATATAGTTCTATTGGTAGTAGGTATCGCTCTATTTAGCGGTTGTTTTAGTATGAAAGACGGCGTGCAAATAAAAAGCAGCGAAAAAAAATTTGCAAACGAAGATATATATATTCTTAGCGCGCTTTACCTTGAGGAGTCAAGAGATTATAACAGTTCATCGGCTTTGTTTAATACTCTATTTGAAGAAACTGGTAAAAAAGAGTATCTGTATCGTTCCCTAAGAGATGATTTAACGGTAAATGAAAATGAGAGAGTTATTAGAAGAGTTGACGAGATAACTAAAGGCAAGATAGTAGATTTTGAGCTTACTAGAATGAAGATAACTGCACTTGTAAAAGATGATAATTTAGTTCATGCAAAGAATCTTGCAAATAAATTGGTTGAGGCTTCAAAAAGTACGGATGACTATCTTATGCTCAGTGAAATATATGTAAAGCTAAAAGAGTTCGATACCGCTCTTAAATACCTTGAGGGCGCATATATCAAAGAGTATGACCAGTTGATACTGGAGAAGATGGCGATTATCTTGTATGTCAATCTTGATAGAAAAAAAGATGCCATAGCGCAGTTAGAGACTTACTCAAGGATACACGGATGTTCAGAAGCAATATGTTCTAAACTTATCGGATTTTATAGCAACGATAATAATATAGACGGACTTTTGTCGACTTACCTAAGACTCTATAAGATGGACGGCAGTAAAGAAATTGCTCAAAAAATAATTCAAATATACGGTTATAAAAAAGATTTTGTAAAAATAGTCGAGTTTTTAGAAGAGAGCAAAGCGGATGATGAATTGCTGCTGCAGTTTTATGCTCAGGCTAAAAATTATAAAAAAGCATCGACTTTAGCAAAAGAGCTATATGAAAATAGTGGTGATTTGAGATTTTTAGCGCAGAGTGCTATTTTTGAGTATGAAGGCAGCCAAAATAAAAATGACAGCAATATGCATAAGAGCATAATCAAAAAATTAGAAGAAGCCGTATCGGTTAAAAAAGAGGGTATGTACTTAAATTATCTCGGATATCTTCTTATAGACCATGATATAAATGTTAAAAAAGGGATGAAGTATGTGGAAGAAGCTCTGAAAATTGAGCCAAATTCTCCATACTATCTTGATTCGCTTGCATGGGGCTATTATAAACTTAACGAGTGTGAGAAGGCAGATGATATTATGAAAAAAGTAGCAAGTATGGATGGCAGTAACAACGAAGAAGTTATAGAACATATCCAGAAGATAAAAGAGTGTATAAAAAACAAAAAAGGTGAAAAAGTAAAATGATATTAGATGAAATAATTAAAAAAACAAGAGAAGATGTTATAAAGAGAGAGAAGGAATTTTCGCTTGACTGGCTGGGGCGTTCACTGGCTTTTAACGCAAGAGCGCCGAGAGATGTATTTCCTTATCTTGCTTCGACTCCGGATAATCCGTATAGAATCATTGCAGAGGTAAAAAAAGCATCTCCTTCAAGAGGGGTGATTCGTGAAAATTTCGATCCCGTTGCAATCGCGCAGAGCTATGAAAGAGGAGGGGCAAGCGCTATCTCCGTACTTACGGAACCTCATTTTTTTCAAGGCAGTCTGGATTATCTCGGTCAAATTAGAAGATATGTAAGTATTCCGCTGCTTAGAAAAGATTTTATAGTTACGAAATATCAGATTTTAGAGGCAATGGTTCACGGCGCAGACTTTATACTTCTTATCGCAGCGGCTCTTAGTAAGGCTGAGTTAAAAGAGCTTTTGGGATACACTAGACATCTCGGTATGGAAGCTTTGGTTGAGGTTCACGATAAAACCGATTTGGTTAAAGCCATCTATGCAGGAAGCGACATTATAGGGATAAATCATAGAAATCTTCAAACTTTTGAGATGAATATGAATCTCTCTTACGAGTTGGTTCCGATGATACCAAACGGTAAAGTAATCGTTGCAGAGAGCGGAATATATGAGCATGGACAGCTTGAAGATTTGGCTAAAATCGGAGTGGACGCATTTTTAGTCGGTGAATCTTTAATGAGAGAAGATGATGAAGAAGCCGCGCTTAGAAAACTGAAGTTTGGTAATAGCTAGGGAAGAGTGCTTTCCTCTAGCTTATGGCTTACGAAAGCAGACTCTTAGCACACTCATTGATTCTTTTGCCGTCTGCTTTGCCTGATAACTCTTTGCTTGCCGCTCCCATAACTTTGCCGATATCTTTTAGAGTTGTTGCACCGACTTTTGCTATTATCTCTTTTATTGCCGAAGTTAGCTCATCGTCGCTTAGTTGAGCAGGCAGATACTCTTTGTAGTAAGCTATCTCATCTAGTTCAATATGCATCAAATCTTCTCGTCCTGCATCTCTGTATTGTGTTGCCGCATCGTCTCTTCTTTTAACTTGAGATTGGATTATTTTTATGACATCTTCATCGCTAAGCTCTTTGCGCTCATCAACTTCTATCTGCTTAAAAGCACTCATAAGAAGTCTTAGCGCATCTCTTTTTTTTGCGTCTTTGGCTTTCATAGCCTCTTTTACATCTTCGTTTATTTTATCTCTTAAACGCATATTATCCTACCTTTTTATGGAACTATTATTGCTATAATTATATCTAATGCCACCTTATATCAAAGAGACGACGATTATGAAACAATTTTTAATAATTTTAATGCCCGTTTATGCTATACTTTTTCTTTCCGGGTGTACTGCAAATTTAACAGACCCTGAGATTGATTTTGAGCCTCCTGCATATGTTGAACAGATGCCCTCAAAAGAGGATAAAAAAGATTTCGGTTCAGTCGGCAGTATTTTTGGGCAAGGGGAAAATCCTCTATTTACCGATCATAAAGCTATGCATGTAAACGATGTCGTAACCGTTGTTATATCTGAAAATGCCAAGAGTGCCAATAGCGGGTCAAAACAACTTAGTGAAGATGATTCTGTCGGTTTGGGCGGAGGTGCATTTACGGCAGGCGGAACTAACTCGGCTGTAAATTCAGCCGTAAAAAAGTTAAACGGTTTGTCAAATGTAGGATTTGAAGCCACTTCTGCTAATGCATATACAGGCAAGGGAAGCTCAACTAGAGATGCTTCTCTTTCAACTACGGTATCGGCTAGGATAGTTAAAGTTTTACAAAACGGAAACTATTTTATCTCAGGAAAGAGAGAGATTTTAGTAGATGAACAAAAGCAGATTATACAAATCGGCGGTGTTATCCGTCCGTATGATATAGATCAATACAACAGAATCAACTCTTCACAAATAAGTGATGCAAAAATTCTTTATAAAACGGAAGGGGATGTAGATCGTGCTACAAAACAGGGTTGGGGGTCAAAAATTATGCAGGCTGCTTGGCCGTTTTAGTCTAGTACTTTTTGTATGTTTTGCGATGCTGGATGCAGAGCAAAGTTTTAAAGATTTTAAAACTTTTAAAAAAACACAGACACAATCCTTTCAAACATACAAAGATGAAAGAGATACAGCTTTTAGCAACTATTTAAAGCAAGAGTGGCAGGCGTATAACGCTTTTGCACCCGTCTCTTTGTACGAAACTCCAAAACCGGTAGAAATTGATTCTGCAAAGCCTCAAGAGATGGAGCCGGTTGGTCCAAAAATAATAATAGCGATAAAAGAAGATGAAAAAAAAGAGGAGCCTATTGTTTCATCAAAAGAACAAAAAAATATCTCTTTTGATTTTTACGGCTCAACCTTGGGATTTGATATTCCAAAAGGCATGCAAAATGCCGATTTTTCTCCGGCAACACAGGCAGGGATAGCAAATTTTTTTAGCAGTGCGGCTTCAAGCGAATATGAAACTCTCCTCTTAGAGATAGAAAAAGTCTCAAAATCTATGAATCTAAATGATTGGGGTGTTTATCTTTTAGTTACCAAAATTTCAGATAAAGCGACTGCAAACCAAGATAATTCTAAACTTCTTAGTTGGTTTTTGTTCAATAAGCTTGGCTATGCGGTAAAAGCAGGCTTAGCCGATAAGCATATAGTCTTGATGCATTACTCTCAAAAAACTATATATTCTACGCCAAATTACAGTTTTGAAAATAAAAAATATTATGTAGTTTCTAATTATGCAAAAGGCAATATCGGAAAAGTCTACTCTTATAAACAAGAGTATCAGGGTGCTACAAAAGCGCTTGATTTATCCTTAGAAACTCTTCCCAATTTTAAAGAGAAGAGTGAGAGTAAAACCCTGACATTTTCTCAGTTTGGAAATAGTTATAACATACCGATAACTTACAATAAAAATCTTATAGACTTTATGGCATCATACCCTCAGGCTGATTATGAGACATTTTTTAATGCGCCGCTTGATAGTAAAACTTACGCTGATTTGGCAGCATCGCTTAAAAAACATATTGACGGTAAAAAAGCAAGCGAGGCTATAAATTTTGTGCTTAACTTTGTTCAAAAATCTTTTAAGTATGAGCAGGATAATAGGCAGTTCGGCAGAGAAAAAGTTATGTTTGCGCAAGAAACTCTCTACTTTGATAAATCGGATTGTGAAGATAGAGCCGTTTTATTTGCTTACTTGGTAAAAGAGCTGTTTGATATAAATGTTTTAGGTGTAAAATATAAAGACCATATGGCAACGGCGCTTTATATTCCGCTAGAGGGTGATAAGATAACGGCAGGGAGCAGAAAATTTGTTATTGCGGATCCGACTTATATAGATGCATCTATCGGTATGAGTATGCCAAAGTATAGATCTCTTCAGCCGCAGAGTTATATTGTAGTAAAAAACAGCAAAAGTTGAAAATAATGAAAACAGTACATAGAAATTGCCTATCAAGTATGGATGACAGATTTGCTCTTATTGACTATTTGGATAGTGTTGAATTTGCAAATTTGTTTCTAATAAATATAGATAATTTTAGCAATTTCAATAATGCATACGGGTTTGAATACGGTGATAAAATTTTAGTTGAAATCACAAAATTAATCATCAAATCAAAACCTGCTACGGCCAAGCTGTTTAGAATAAGTTCCGATGAGTTTGCCGTAGTCTCTTTAGAAGATATGAACCAAAGCAGACTTGCCGATATAGCGAGTTCTATGGTCTCTTTTTTTGATCAGATGGAGATAGAAGTAGATGAAGATATATGTACCAGAGCTTCTATAAGTATCGGAATCTCTACGGGAAAAGGCAGCCAAATACTAAATCAGGCAAAAATAGCGATAAAAGAGTTAAGAGAGTATAGCAGAGGTTCTTATAAAATTTATGATTCAAATTCGGTATACATTAAAAAACAAGAAGAGAATGTTTACTGGATACATAAGATAAAAGAGGCAATTGAGAAAGAGAAGCTGCTGACTTATTTTCAGCCTATTATAAATAATAAAACAAAAAAGATAGAGAAGTATGAGTGTCTGGTTAGAATCTTTGATGAGGGAATAGTCGTTCCGCCTATAAGATTTATAGAGGCTTCTAAGTTAACCGGTACTCTCTCGCTTGTTACAAGAACTATTATAGAACAGAGTTTTAAAAGGTTTGGCGATACCGAATATGAATTTTCTATTAATATCACAAAAATTGATTTACATCTAAATTATTTAGAAGAATTTTTGTTAAAACATGCTATAAAAAACGCTATTAATCCCTCAAGAGTTGTTTTGGAGATTCTTGAAGATATTGATTCATTAAGTTCGCCGGAAGTTATAGCTCAGCTTAATTCGCTAAGAAGTTTCGGTTTTAAGATAGCTATTGATGATTTTGGAAGTCAGAGTTCAAATCTATCCAGACTTTTAGAATTTTTACCGGACTATTTAAAAATTGACGGTTCATTTATAAAAAATATTTTAACCGATAACAAAAGTTTAATTATAGTAGAGGCTATTGTGTTATTGTGTAAAAAAAGCAATATTAAAATCATCGCGGAGTTTGTTCACAGTGCAGAGGTTCAAGCCAAAGTGGAAGAGCTTGGAATCGAGTACTCTCAAGGTTTCTATTTTGGCGAACCTAAAGAGGATTTGTAAAATTTATATTTTTAGCATGCTTTAGAGCTTTGTCAAAAGAGTCGAGTATATTTTCTTCTCCGATTAACGAAGTTATTTTGTGCTTTTTTAAGTCTTTATGTACAGATGCATTTACTCCTGATAAGAGCAGTTTTATGTCTGAATCTTGCAAAGTTTTTATTGTCTCTTCAAAGTTGTGAAGTGCGGTAGAGTCTACAAAAGGGACATGTCGCATACGAATAATCAAAATCTTACTTTTTAATCCTATATTTTTTATCACTTCTGAATATTGTTTAGCGGAGGCAAAAAAGAATGGACCGCTTATTTCATAGACTGATATGCCTTCTGGTAAATATGAATAATCTTCAAGAACATCACTGTCGATTTGAGATGGAGTTTTTATGCCGATATCCGCCATTCTCTTCATAAACAAAAGTGAAGATAAGACAACTCCAATCTCAATAGCAACGGTTAAATCAACAAATACTGTAAGTAAAAAAGTGCTAAGAAGTACTATGATGTCAAAAGAAGAACCTCTTAAAATTGAGACAAAAGAGCGCCACTCACTCATATTGTATGAAACTACAATCAAGATTCCCGCCAAACATGCCATAGGAATCAATTTTGCATAGCTTGCAAAAACAAGCATAATCAGCAACAGGGTTAGGGCATGAACTATCCCTGCAATCGGGGTTCTTCCGCCGTTTTTTACATTTGTTGCAGTTCTGGCAATAGCTCCTGTAGCAGGAATGCCGCCAAAAAACGGAGTTACTACATTTGCGATGCCTTGAGCAATAAGCTCCGTGTTTGAGCGGTGGTTTGCGCTTATCATGCCGTCCGATACGACTGCCGAGAGGAGTGATTCTACTCCGCCAAGAAGAGCTATGGTCAGGGCGGGAGCGATGTACATATGGAGGTTGTTTACATCAAAAGTCGGCAGCGAAAAAGAAAACGAGTTTGGTATCTCGCCAAAAAACGACTCAATGGTTGTCACTGGAATGTTTGCCGCTTGAACAATAAAAGTGACAAAAATTATAGCGATAAACGAACCCGGAATTTTAGTCGTTATTTTTTTTGAATATAGGGTTATTAGTATTGTCGCAGCGGTTATGATGAGCGCGTATAAGTTGGTATTACTAATGTTAGAAAAATATACTACCCACTTTTGGAAAAATTCTGATGGGAGTTTTTCGATCTCTAATCCAAGAGCGTCTTTTATCTGTGTCGAAAATATAACTACGGCAATTCCGCTTGTAAATCCGACGATGAGAGGATGCGGAAAATATTTTAGAAGTGTACCGAGTCTGAGCAGTCCGAATGCTATAAGGATAAGTCCTGACATAACGGTTGAGATGATAAGTCCATCGACTCCGTACTTCTCGACAATGGCGTATATGATAACTATAAAAGCACCTGTGGGTCCGCCGATTTGCACTCTGCTTCCGCCGAGAAACGAGATGAGAAAACCGGCAACTACGGCAGTGATAAGTCCTTTTTCTGGAGAAACGCCTGATGCAACGGCAAAGGCAATAGCAAGCGGTAATGCAATAATTCCAACAACAATGCCGGCAAAGATGTCGGAGATAAGCTGTTCTTTGCTTATCCCTGATTTGAGCAGAGTAAAAAGTTTAGGCTCAAATATTTTGTTCATTTTAGTTTTTCAGTGAATTTAACTGCTCCGCAATTTTATTTATCTTATCTTGAGCATCTGCTAGAAGTTCTCTGTTTTTTGTCAGAACATCAGCAGGCGCATTTGCAACAAATCGCTCATTGTTTAACATATTTGAGATTTTTTCTGCCTCTTTTTGCAGTTTTTCATCCTGTTTTGTTAGACGGCTAATAATTGGTGCCAAATCGATAGAGCTTGTCGGTATAAAAGTCTCACATTTTTGGCTTATATCGCTTACTGCGTTATCTATTTTGATATCGCTAAACTCTACAACTTCAACTTTAGCAAGTTTAGCAATGAACGGCTTCATAAATTCTTTTTCATCTTCGCTGATACCGTCTATTTTTACAAATGCGCGCTCTATCTTTTGGTTTGCCAAATCCACTAAAACTTTAGCACGGCGGATAGAGACGATAGCATCCATGATAAGCTCAAATCTAGCCTCATCTTTTTCGCGTTTTTTGGTTTTAGTAGGGTATCTCATAATCATAATCGAATCACTCTCTTCTAGGCTTGTGCCGGAGAGTTCATGATATAAATATTCCGTGATAAATGGCATAAACGGATGCAGAAGCTTCATTGACTCTTTAAAAATTGCGCCAAGTTCGATGATAGAACCTTTGTCTGCCTTGCTTAACTCAATGCCCCAGTCACAAAACTCATTCCAGATAAAGCGATAAACTGCAGTTGCTGCGTCGTTAAATCTATACTCGTCCATACATGAACGAACTTCTGCAGTTGCCATGTTTAGTCTTGAGAGCATATATCTACCAAGACCGCTCTCTACACAAAAACCTTTAAGGTCTGGAAAAACATCTGCGTTCATCTGCAGAAATTTTGCGGCATTGTAGAGTTTGTTCGTAAAGTTGCGGTTTTGATCAAGCTTTGCTTTGCTCATACGGATATCGCGTCCTTGAGCGGCCGAAATGGCTAGTGTAAAACGGAGTATATCCGCGCTAAATTCGTTTACCATATCAAGAGGGTCGATAACATTGCCTTTTGATTTAGACATTTTTTGTCCATTTTCATCACGAACAAGCGCATGAAGATAGATGTGGTTAAACGGCAATTCGCCTATAAAGCTCTCACCCATCATCATCATTCTAGCTACCCAAAAGAAAAGGATATCAAAACCTGTTATTAGAAGCGAATTTGGGTAAAACTCTTTCATATCGTTTGAGGCAAAAAGTTTGTCCATCTCAGCGTCGCCGTTACCCCAGCCTAGAGTTGAAAAAGGCCATAGTGCAGAGCTAAACCAAGTGTCAAGCACATCTGGGTCTTGATGAATATTTTTTGAAGCACATTTTGGACACTCATGCTCTTCGTCTTTGAGACTTGCCCACTCATGGTCGCACTCATCGCAGTAAAATACCGGAATCTGATGCCCCCACCAAAGCTGTCTTGAGATACACCAGTCACGCAAATCTCCCATCCAAGAGTTGTATGAGTTTATCCAATGAGGAGGAAAAAATTTCGCTTCGCCGTTGTTTGTTTTCTCAATGGATTTTTTTGCTACTTCGCTTCTGACAAACCACTGTTTTGAGATGTAAGGCTCAACGATGTTTTTACATCTGTAACAGTGTCCGACTTGATGTTTATGGTCTTCAATCTTTACTATAAAGCCCTCTGCAGAGAGTTTTTTTACGATTGTCTCTCTTGCTTCAAGTCTCTCTAACCCGCAAAATTCACCTGCATATTCGTTTAAAATACCTTTTTCATCAAAAACCGTGATGAACTCCAAGTCGTGTCTCTTGCCCACTTCATAGTCGTTTTGGTCGTGTGCGGGAGTAACTTTTACCACACCAGTTCCAAATGTTATATCAACATGCTCATCGGCGATAATTGCGACTTCTCTGCTTGTTAACGGGAGTTTTACTTTTTTACCTATAAGATGCTTGTACCTCTCATCATCGGGATGAACCATAACGGCTGTATCGCCGAAGTAGGTTTCAGGTCTTGTGGTTGCAACTTCTACAAAGCCGCTTCCATCTGCAAAAGGGTACTTGATATGGTAAAACTTGCCGTCATGGTCTTCATGTTCAACTTCGATATCGCTTAGTGCGCCGTCGTGTGTACACCAGTTCACCATATAGTTTCCGCGAACGATTAGCCCTTGGTTGTAGAGATGCACAAATGCCTCTTTTACCGATTTTTGAAGCCCGTCATCCATAGTAAATCTCTCTCGTTTCCAAGCGGGACTTACTCCCATTTTACGAAGTTGTGAAGTCATAATTCCGGCAGATTCCTCTTTCCACGCCCATGCACGATTTAAAAACTCTTCCCTGCCGATTTCTTCTTTTGTAGTTCCCTGCGCTAAGAGTTGTTTTTCAACAACATTTTGCGTAGCAATCCCTGCGTGGTCTGTTCCTGGCTGCCAAAGAGTTTTATACCCGTCCATGCGTTTGTAGCGAGTGATTATGTCTTGAAGAGTAAATGTAAGCGCATGACCTATGTGCAGGCGACCTGTTACATTTGGCGGAGGCATCATGATAGAGAAGTTTTTTCCCTCTTCTTGAATGCCTCTGTTGCCCTCTACTTCAAAGTAGCCTCTATCTTCCCAAATTTTATAAAATTTATCTTCTGTAAGTTGCGGTTCGTAGCTGTTTGACATATTTAATACCTTGAATGTTTGCTGTAAAAATTTCGCGATTATAGCGTAAATGTTGTGAGGGCTTGCTTATGCTCAATCTATGTTTTAAATAGATTGAAGAGAGTGGTTAAATTTTAATATATATCCGTAACTATTTTTTTTATCTGAATTTTATCTTCATACATATTGCTATCTGCCAGTTCTATAACATCAGTTAAGATATCACTTTTTTTAAATTCACAAATACCGAAAGAGAAACTCACTTTAAACGAGGATTCTTTAACTACTAAATGTTTTTTTATAATATCTTCTCTTATCTCATTTAGTTTTATGAGAGCATCTTTTTTTGTTGTCGAAGCGGAAAATATAATTAAAAACTCGTCTCCTCCGTATCTAATCACGCTCTCATTTGTCTTTTTAAGTTGATTTGCAACATAAATTAAAACTTTGTCGCCTATTATGTGTCCGTAAGTATCGTTTATGGTTTTAAAGTAGTTTAAATCAATTATCGCAAGTGTGCCTGAGTTTTTAAATTTTTGTGATTCATCTTCTAAGCAGTAGTCGTGCAGCCATTTTCTGTTAAATACATCGGTAAGTTCATCTCTATAAACAGACTTTTTGAGTCTCTCTATTTCTCGTTGAAGATTTTGCGTCTCTTGTAAAACTTCTCTAAGTATAGTCTCATTTTTATCTTTTATAGCTAGCAGTGCCTTGTCCGTGCTTTCACTCAGCTTTTTTGCATTTTTTGCCGTTGTCTCTTGCAAATCCGTAAATTGGGAAATTTTTTTACTCAAGAGATAATCAGTGATTTTACGCTCATTATCTACATCTGTGTTGTGAGATGAAGCACATTTTAAAAAAATATCCGTATAGATAGTCGGAGTAACAATGTTTATATCATCGATAGAACTTTTTGTTTCGTTTGATATTACCTGTAGCATCTCTTCATTTATCTGCTGCATATTTAGCTACCTTGATTATAAAATTGTTACAAATTGGGATACTTTGTTTGAATAATTATAGCAATATTTTTGTAGTAAGTGACACATAAAAAGCAATAAATATAAAAATATAATAGATATGCGAAAATTTGTAATGTTAAGTTTAACAACGGTACAATAATTCAGGGTCAAATACTTGATTTAAAAAATATTAGGAGCAAATATGCCAAATACAAAAGAGAATTTAGAAGTAGCATTTAGCGGAGAGAGCGGAGCGTATCAAAAATATAGCGCATTTGCAAAGCAGGCAGAAAAAGACGGGTTTATAAATATAGCAAAACTTTTCCGTACAACGGCGGAAGCTGAGAAAATCCATGCCGAGGGTCATTTAAAGGCGATGGATAAGATTGGTTCAACGCTAGAAAATCTTGAAGCGGCAATCGGCGGAGAAACTTATGAATACGAAGATATGTATCCGCCGATGTATGAGCAGGCAGTAGCAGAAAATCATAAAGCAAAAAAAATGTTTGGTTATGCACTTGAAGCTGAAAAAGTTCATGCCGAGCTTTATAAAAAAGCGCTACAAGCGGTAAAAGAGGGTAAAGATATTGATGAAGTTGGAATCTATCTATGCCCTCTTTGCGGCTACATCGAGATAGGTATGCCTGAAAATAACTGTCCTGTCTGTGGAGTCAAACCATCTGCATTTGTTCATATTTAAGTTTTATTCGCTTCCATGCTCCAGTTTTGGAGCATAAACTTTGACGACGGTACC
>CAYHRD010000012.1:0-22307 GCA_964358925.1 uncultured Sulfurimonas sp. | reverse complement strand
AATGAAGTTCTAACAACACAAGATTTAAAAAGCTATGTATCTGATGCAAAAAAGCAGGGTATTGAGTGGACAAGCAGCTAAATATTACATCTACTAATATTGATGGATTGTTTATAATAGAGCCAAATACTTTTAGCGATGAAAGAGGTTCATTTTCTAGAGTTTATTGTGAAAATGAACTTCAAAGTATTTTTGGTATTACAATTAAGCAAATTAATCACTCAGTAACAAAAGAGAGCGGAACAGCTAGAGGTTTGCATTTTCAGTATGAACCAAATGCAGAAATAAAAATGGTGAAATGCATCAAAGGAAGAGTGTTTGATGTAGTTGTAGATATACGAAAAAATTCGTCGACATTTTTAAAAACTTTTTCTATAGAGTTATCTTCTCAAAATCAAAAGATGATTTATATACCAAAAGGTTTTGCTCATGGTTTTCAAACATTAGAAAATGATACAGAACTACTTTATCTCCACGATAGTGTTTATACGCCGGCAAATGAAGGAGCATTGAATGTTAAAGATCCGCTTTTAAATATTAAGTGGCCTTTGAATGTAAAGAATGTTTCAAAACGAGATAAAGAGCATAAATTTTTAGATAGTAACTTTCAAGGAATTGAAGTAAATGAAATGTAGATTTTGTAAAACAGAGTTAGGCAATGTTTTTGTTGATTTAGTTAATTCACCGGCATCAAATTCATACTTAACAAAGGAAGGATTAGACGAACCTGAAGTGTTTTATCCGCTAAAAATATATGTGTGTGAACATTGTAAATTAGTCCAAATGGATGAGTACAAAAAATCTGATGATATTTTTGACAAAGATTATGCCTATTTTAGTTCGTATTCAACAAGTTGGCTAGCTCATGCAAAAAGTTATGTAGAGATGATAAGTAAAAAACTTTCATTGAATAATGACTCTTTTGTTACAGAAATAGCATCAAACGATGGGTATTTGCTACAATATTTTAAAGAAATAAATATCTCTTGTATTGGGATAGAACCGACAATTAGTACGGCAAAAGCAGCTTGTGAAAAAGGGATAGAAGTTATAGAAGATTTTTTTGGAACAAAACTAGCAAACGGCTTAAAAAAATCAGATTTGGTACTTGGCAATAATGTCCTTGCTCATGTTCCGGATATAAATGATTTTGTAAATGGTTTAAAAATAGTATTAAAAAATAATGGCACCATCACCATGGAATTTCCTCATATTCTAAATATTATAAAAGAAAATCAGTTTGATACAATATACCATGAGCATTTTTCATATTTTTCATTTTATACAGTTAGGCGGATATTTGAAAAACATGGGCTTAAAATCTATGATGTAGAAAAACTTTCCACACATGGGGGTAGTTTAAGAATCTATGCAGCTCATATAGAAAATAGTCATATTAATATTTCAGGCAGTGTTAACAAACTTTTAGATGAAGAAAGGGAGTTTGGGCTATTTGATATGGATATTTACAAAAACTTTCAAGAAAAAGCAAACAAAGTAAAATATGATTTACTGTATTTTTTACTTGAAGCAAAAAAAGAGAATAAAAAAGTAGTAGCTTATGGAGCAGCAGCAAAAGGAAATACTTTGCTAAACTATGCAGGTATTAAAAATGACCTTATAGAGTTTGTAGTAGATAAGTCGCCACACAAACAAGGTAAATATCTTCCTGCCAGCCATATCCCTATTGTAGATGAAAAAAATATAATAGAAACAAAGCCGGATTATATCCTCATCTTTCCTTGGAATATAAAAGATGAAATAGTAGAACAATTGGCTTATGTAAAAGATTGGAATTGTGAATTTATAGTTGCAGTACCAAAGCTGGAGATTATATGAAAAAAATATATTATACAAAACCATCTATTACTGCATTAGAAGTTCAGTATGCTACCGATGCTGCAAAAAATGGCTGGGGCGATAAATGTTATGACTATATTTATAAATTTGAAAAACTTTTTAAAGAACATTTAGGTGTTAATTATACTATGGCAACTTCTAGTTGTACCGGTGCTATGCATATGGGATTGTCTGCCATAGGTATTGAACATGATGATGAGGTAATACTTGCAGATATTAACTGGATAGCTTCTGCTGCACCCATAATCTATCTTGGTGCAAAGCCGGTTTTTGTTGATATATTACCTGATACATGGTGTATTGACCCATTAAAAATAGAAGCTGCAATAACTCCAAAAACCAAGGCAATAGTTGCAGTCCATCTTTATGGCAATCTATGTAATATGGATGAAATTATGGAAATAGCAAAAAAATATAATTTATATGTCATAGAGGACGCAGCGGAAGCTATAGGTTCTATTTATAAAGGTAAAAAGTCTGGCAGTATTGGAGATTTTGGTGTTTTCTCATTTCATGGCACTAAAACTGTTACAACCGGAGAAGGTGGGATGTTTGTAACTAATAATCCTGAACTTTATGAAAAAGTAAATATATTAAACTCCCATGGAAGAAATCCAAAAAATCCAAAACAGTTTTGGGCTGAAACAATAGGATTTAAATATAAAATATCAAATATCCAAGCTGCTATCGGGTGTGCTCAAATCGAAAGAATCAATGAACTCATCAATCAAAAGAGAAAAATATTTTTTCAATATCACAAACTATTGTCAAATATTGATGGGTTAATTATGAATCCTGTTCCTGAAGGTAAAGATACTCAATACGGCTATTGGATGCCGACTGTCGTGTTTGATAATAATAGTCAATTTGATAGGGAAGAACTTTTAAAAACTTTTAAAGAAAATAATATAGATGGACGGGTTTTCTTTTATCCATTATCTAGTTTGCCGATGTTTAAAGAAAAAAGAGAGAATAGTGTGAGTTATGATATTTTTGAAAGAGCGATTAATTTGCCTAGTTATCATGACATCAAAAATAATGATATTGAATATATTACTCAGTTGATTGACAAGTATATAAAATGAAAAATGTTATTTTTGCAGATAATAAAGTGGGATTGGAATGTGTTAGATTTCTTTTAGAAAATTATATAGATGATATTTCATATATAGTTGTTACTGATGAAATATCATTAGTTTATAAATACTTAATAAAAATTAATTTTAATATAGAAAAGATAATTTTTAATTCTGATGTGTCAAATAAACTTTTTACTCAAGATAAAAAAATATTTGATTATTTCTTGTTACTTTGGTGGCCATTTATACTTAAAAAAGATATCTTCTCAATCCCAAAGTATGGAACTATAAATACTCATCCTAGTCTGCTGCCCTATAATAGGGGAAAACATTATAATTTTTGGAATATTGTAGAAGATGTACCATTTGGAGTTACTTTACATTTTATAAACCAAGATGTAGATTCAGGAGATATTGTTTTTCAAAATAAAATTGAAAAAACATGGGAAGACACCGGAGAAAGTTTATATTATAAAGCGCAGGAATCAATAATAGAACTTTTTATAATGAATTATTCAAAAATATGTGCAATGAATTACACTATTATTAAACAAAATTTAGATGAAGGGACATTTCACTATGCTAAAGAGTTGGATAGTGTATCTAAACTTGATTTAGATAGATGCTACACGGCAAGAGAGCTTTTAAACTTATTAAGAGCAAGAACATTTACTGGGCATCCAAAGTGTTTTTTTGAAGAAAATGGTAAGGAATACGAAGTAGAAATTAAAATTAAGGAAAAGAAATGAAACAAAATGAACAATTCAAGTTTGAATGTCAAGAAGAAATTAAAGAACAAGGTGCAGACAATAATTTAAAACAAACTACACTACAGTGGATGATGTCGGCAAATCTAAAAAAGTATTCTTATCACTATTCTTGGTTAGGGAGACCAATCATTCAATACCCTCAAGATATTATAGCTATGCAAGAACTTATTTGGGAAGTCAAGCCTGATTTAATCATAGAAACAGGTATTGCGCATGGTGGCTCTTTGATATTTTCAGCATCAATGCTTACACTTTTAGAAGCGTGCGGTGAGATAGAAAATGGACAAGTGTTAGGCATAGATATAGATATAAGAGAACATAATAAAAAAGCCATAGAATCTCATCCTATGAGTAAAAAAATCACAATGTTTCAAGGTTCAAGTATAGATGAAAAGATGATAGCAAGAGTTTATGAATTTGCAAAAAGAGGCAAAAAAATACTTGTATGTCTTGATAGCAATCATACACACGAACATGTTTTAGAAGAACTAAAAGCTTATGCAAACTTAGCCAGTATTGGAAGTTACTGTGTTGTATTTGATACAATAATTGAAGATTTACCCAAAGATAGTTTTCCGGATAGACCATGGGGCAAAGGGAATAATCCAAAAACAGCAGTTTGGGAGTTTTTAAAAGAAAATGAAAGTTTTGTAGTAGATAAAAATATAGAAAATAAGATTTTGATAACTGTCGCCCCTGATGGGTATTTGAAGAAATTGAAGTAAAGTTATTATATTTTGACAGTAAAAAAAAATATTTTAGTTAATTATCTTGGAAATGCTTGGTCGGCATTGATGGGCTTTATATTTGTGCCTATTTATATAAGTTATTTGGGTATTGAATCATATGGACTTATCGGATTTTTTGTAGTATTCCAAGGTTTATTAGCGCTTTTAGATATTGGATTATCACCTACTTTGAATCGTGAAATGGCAAGGTTTAAAGCCGGTGCACATACTCCGCAAAGCATCGGAAATCTTCTAAGAACTGTTGAAATTATCTATTTTATTGTAGCAATTTTAATATTCTTTATCATTTTTAGCGGAGCTTCATTTATTGCAATAGATTGGCTAAAAATTCAAAATATAGAAATAGATACGGTTATTGAAGCACTTAATCTTACGGCAATTATATTGGCTATACGATGGATGGGAATCATTTACCGTAGTGCTATTATTGGATTACAAGAGCATGTTTGGTTAAATACATGGATAATTTTTATTGCTACTCTTAGAGGAGCAGGCGTTATAGCGGTTCTTGAGTTTATCTCACCTACAATTAAAGTATTTTTTATATTTCAAGCGATAATTGCACTACTAGAATTGATATTATTCTTTTTTAAAATAAAATCTTTACTTCCCTCACCTAAAGAACCTGTATATTTTTCAATAAAGAGCCTTAAAAATGTTTGGAAATTTGCAGGCGGAATAATGATAATTACACTCTTAGCCACGCTGCTTACACAGATAGACAAAGTGTTGCTCTCAACACTGCTCACATTAGAAGAATTTGGATATTTCTCTATTGCCGTTGCTATTGCTGGGATATTGTCTCTTTTTATAGCACCTATTAATAATGTGGCATTTCCTCATTTTACGCAATTAATTACTTCTAGAAAAAAACGAGAATTTATCGATCAGTATCATAAATTTTCACAATTGATGACTATCATGATAGTTCCGGCAACATTGGTGCTTAGTTTTTTTTCTAAAGAAGTTGTTTTACTTTGGAGTCACGATGAAACATTAACTAATTATGTAGCACCGATAGTGTCAATTTGGATAATAGGTACAGCTTTAAATGGAATAATGCATATTCCATATCTAGCCCAACTCTCACACGGGTGGTCTAGATTGACCGTGATAATAAATGTGTTTGCTATTATGTTGATTATTCCATTATTTATATATATTGTACCGTTGTATGGAATTATATCTGCTGCTTGGATATGGGTTGGAATAAATTTAGGATATATTTTAATAAGTATTTCATTTATGCATAAAAAAATATTACGAAAAGAAAAATGGAAATGGTATATATATGATTTGTTTATTCCAACCTTTTTATCTTTATTTGTAGTTATTTTAGCAAGAGAGTTTTTAGATAATTTAATGATAGTAAATCCATATTTATTGACTTTTTATATATTTACGGTAGGATTAATAACTTTTATTGTATCGATTTTGTCAACAAAAATAGGGAGACAATATATTTTAAATTTTTTAAAAAGGTATTTTAATGATAGATGATATCAATAATGAATTATTAGTAAGTGTGTGTGTGCCAACTTATAATAGAATTGAAAAACTACAAGTAGCTATAAAAAAAATTCAAGAACAAACTTATACTAATTTAGAAATCATTATTTCAGATAATTGTTCAAATGACAACACTCAAATTATTTGTAAAGAATTACAAAAAGAAGATAAGCGAATAAAATATTTTAGACATCCTTTTAACCAAGGTCCAACAGCAAATTTCGAATTTGTTAGAAAACAAGCATCCGGAAAATATTTTTTATGGCACGGCGATGATGATTATTTAGATAAAGAATATATAAAGGCTTGTGTTAGTGAACTTGAAAAAGCTCCTTCGTATGTGATAGCATCAGGACTTGGCGTATATAAAAATAGCGAAAAAAATGAGATAACACATTATGGAAATGTAATTCAACTAAATTCCAATATTCCAATATTTAGAGTTATAAAATATCTTTGGAATGTTCAGGACAATTCTATTTTTTGCGGTGTCTATAGAACAGGGGAATTAATTGAATGTCATATGCCGAATGTTTTGGCAGGAGATTGGATATGGATGTCGCAGGTGCTATTTAAGGGGAAAGCTAAAGTAATTGACAATATTTATATCAATAGAAGCTATGGGGATAGCACTTCTGTATCATACGAAAAAATTATTCAGGTTATCGGAGCTCCAAAATGGCATGCAAAATACCATTGGATAGCCATGAGCAATAATTTTGCTTCATTTTATATAAATGATAAAAATATATTTATTGCCGTAATTTCTTTTTTTGTAATTTTAATAAAAGGCTCGTGGAGTAATTTTAAAGTTTATTCAAAACTCGGCATTGTTAAAAGATATTTTAAAAAGATGTTTGCATGAAAATATTATTTGACCATCAAATATTCACATCACAAAAGTACGGTGGAATTTCAAGATATTTTTATGAGCTGATTCGTGAGTTTGACAAGATGGAAAGTATTGAAACTAAAATACCTTTAGTAGTATCAAATAATCATTACATATCAGATAGAAAATATGTCAAATATTTAGATTTTCTGCCAAATAAACACTTTAGAGGTAAGCAAAGATTGTTTTCTATTATCAATAAACAAAACACGATTTTAGAGCTAAAAAAACAAGATTTTGATATCTTTCATCCTACATATTATGACCCATATTTTTTAAAATACATCGGTGACAAACCTTTTATACTCACAGTGTACGATATGATTCATGAAAAATTTAAAGAGATGTTTTCGCATAATGATAAAACAAGTCAAAATAAAAGATTACTTGTAGAAAAAGCAGCTAAAATCATAGCTATTTCGCAAAGCACAAAAAAAGATTTAATAGAGATTTTTGGGGTAGATGAGTCCAAAATTGATGTAGTTTATCTTGGTAATACTATGTTTACTAAATTAAATAAGAGTATTGATTTTGAGATACCAAAAAAATATATACTTTTTGTAGGTTCAAGAGGTGAGTATAAAAATTTTGAGAGATTTATAAAAAGTATAACTACATTGCTTATTAAAGATAAAGAGCTAATCGTTGTTTGTGCAGGCGGCGGTAAATTTAGAACCAAAGAGATAAAACTCTTTGAAGATTTAGAAATAGCTAAACAAGTAGTTCAATATGATTTGGATGATGAGGCTTTGGCTTATTTTTATAAAAATGCGCAACTGTTTGTGTTTCCATCTTTGTACGAAGGGTTCGGGATTCCTGTGCTTGAAGCATTCTATTGTGCCTGTCCGTTGGTTTGTAGCAACACCGGTTCATTGCCTGAAATTGCGGTTGATGGCGCATGTTACTTTGACCCATATAGTGAAGATTCTATTAAAAATGTTATTTCACAAGTTTTAAATGATATAAACCTAAGAGATAAATTGGTACAAAATGGAACCAAAAGGCTAGAATATTTTTCATGGAAACAAACAGCTTTACAAACACAAAAAATATATGAGAGTGTTTTATTATGAAAACAGTATTTAATGAACAGCAAAAAGGCGAGGGCAAACCTCTTATCTCGGTCATAACGGTAGTTTACAACGGTGAAAAATATCTTGAAGAAACCATACAAAGCATCATAAACCAAACTTACGATAATGTAGAGTATATCATCATAGACGGTGGTTCAACGGACGGTACGGTTGATATTATAAAAAAATATGAAGATAGGATTGATTATTGGGTAAGCGAAAAAGACAAGGGGATAAGCGATGCTTTTAATAAAGGCGTAAAAGTTGCAAAGGGTGATTATATTAATTTTCAAGGTGATGGAGACGGTTTTTATTCATCTGATTCTTTAGAAAAAGTTTTTTCGGGCATAAATCCAAAAGAAGATATTTTTGTAAGTGCAAAAATTCAGCGCATAGATGAAGCCGGCAAAGAGATATATGTATCTAAGCAGGCTAAACCTTTTGATAAAAAATTACTTTTATTTAGGATGTCTATGCCTCATCAAGGTCTTTTTACGCATAGAAGCTATTTTGAGAAATATGGATTGTTTGATGTAGAAAACACTTTTTGTATGGATTATGAACACTTGCTTAGAAGTTATCACGAGTTTCCAAAAGTGGTTATAAAAGATGTTATAGCAGCCAGATGGAGAGCGGATGGAATCGGAAACGGCAGAATACTGGAAATTTTTAAAGAGTATGACAAAATTAAAAGAGAAAACAGAGTTGCACACTCTTTAATCCTTGTTTTTATAAATTACTGGACATTATTAAAGTATTATGTAAAAAAAATAATAAAAATGGATTGAAAATGTTGGGAATAGTAAAGTATATTTTTAAAAACAATGATGGGTTTGATATTTTAAAATATTTGGTATTCGGCTTTATATTTCAACTATTTAAAAGAGTAACCAAAAGCGTAGTTTCCAAAAAAATATTTAACGGTAAAAATATTTTTATGTATCCGCAATGTAATGTATCAACAATGTATGCATATACTGAGATTCCGGATAAAAAAGAGATATTTATTTTGAGAGATTTAATAAAAGGCGATGAGAGAAACGATACAGCATTTTTTGATATAGGTGCAAATATAGGGTCATATAGTATTTCTTTGATGGATATTTGCTCTGAAATTATAGCTTTTGAACCTCACCCTTACACTGCAAATAGATGTAAAATGAATTTTTTATTAAACAATATTTCAGAAAATAGTGTTAAGCAGTTAGCAATATCAAACAAAATAGGCTCGATACATTTTTCTGATTACGGCGGAAGTTCAACTATCAACCATATCGTAGAAGAGGGTAGCGGCATAGAAGTTGAAGTAAGCACTTTGGATAAATTTGTTGTTGATTATAACTACTCTAAAGATAGAACTTATATTTTAAAGGTAGATGTCGAGGGTTTTGAAAAAGAAGTTTTTGAGGGCGCAAAAGAGTTTTTAACCTTTTACAATGTAAAAGGCATCGTATTTGAATGTTTTGCAAAAGATGATGTTTTTGAACTTTTAAAAGGTTATGGGTATAAAAATATAAAACAGATAAGCGAGAACAACTATTTTGCAACAAAAAATTAATTGGGTAGAAAATTTAAAAGCTTTTGCCATTTTATCTGTTATATTAGGACATATCGCATCACCTTTTAGTGCCTTTATATACTCTTGGCATATACCTCTTTTTTTTATGTTAGCCGGTTTTTTTATTAAATTTGATTTGCCGATAAAGGATTTTATTTTAAAAGATTTTAAAAAGCTGATGATTCCTTATTTTATATTTGCTTTATTGGGTTTGGTTGTTGAAATTATGAAGCGTATAGCGCTTCATAGAGAGCCTTTGGATTATATGCAAGAGTTAAAAGGTATCTTTATATGGATGGATATAACATCTTTGCAAAATACATACGCTTTCGTTTTATGGTTTTTGCCTGCTCTGTTTTTTGCACGAGTTTTTTTGTTCGTTATAAATAAATATATCAAAAACTTATTCATCCAATCCGCCGTTATATTTTCATTATTTATATTTAGTTTTTATGCGGAGTTGCCGTTTGGCGTAGATAACGGCTTAAATGCCATTTTATTTTTGTTTGCAGGGAGTCTGTTTTTTAGATTTTATCAAGATAACAGATTTTTATACTTTTTGCCTTTTATGTTAGTCGGATTATATATTTTATTTGGAGTTCCTAGTTTAGATGTAGCATCAAAGAGCTATGGTAATATTTTAGTAAACTTACTTTGGGCTGTGTCTATGAGTTATATATTTTTCTTTGTATTTAAAAAACTAAATTTTGAGATTAAAATATTAAGTATATGGGGAGGAAATGCAATGCTGCTTTTTATCACTCATCCATATACAAATAATATCGCTCATATTGCGGCCCTAAAAATTAATTTTGGAGATTGGTATATAAAACTGTTTATTTCACTTTTGCTGCTTCAAATTATTATATTTATAAAACAGAGATTTATCGGCAGAGGGGTATTTAACTATGTATGATTATGTTATAGTTACCCATATACCGGTTTTTTATAAAGTCAATCTTTATAATGAACTCTCAAAAAAATTAAATATTTTCGTGATTTTTATCTCCGGCGACACGAGTGAAAAAAGAGCGGATGATTTTGTGAGCCTAGAAAATGCAGAGTTTAAATATGAAGTGTTAAGCGACGGTGATTTTCAAAGCAGAAATCAGTTTACAAATATAAGAAAGATAAAAGATATTATAAAAAGTATAGAGTATAAAAAGTTGCTTGTGAGCGGTTGGGAGCTGGGCGAGTTTTGGTATTTGGTCTTTTTTTATCCAAAATCTAAAAACTGCTTAGCCTTGGAATCAACCGTACGAGAGAGCAGTACTATCGGGATAAAAGGAGTCATAAAAAAACTCTTTTTATCCCGCATATCTACGGTTTTTGCATCAGGTGCTTTACATATTGAACTATTAAACGCGCTTGGCTATAAAAGTGAAATTAAAGTAACCAAAGGCGTAGGAATAATCAATAAAACGGAATTTGCAAGAAAAGAAAAAAGATATCAAAAAAGATTTTTATATATAGGCAGACTCTCAAAAGTGAAAAATTTAAAAACCCTTATAGAGCTGTTTAACTCTTTAGAGGAGTATTTTTTAACTATCGTAGGTGATGGGGAAGAGAAGGAGTCTCTTGCAAAAATGGCTAAATCAAATATAATCTTTAAAGAACCGATTGAAAATAAAAAGCTAAAAGATGAGTTTTTAAATAACGATATTTTTATATTGCCGAGCATGATAGAGCCATGGGGTTTGGTGATAGAAGAGGCACTCTATTTCGGCTTGCCTGTAATTGTAAGTCAAAATTGCGGCTCAGTAGAGCTTATAAAAAATGGAGTAAACGGATATATATTTGACCCAAAAGATAACAAAAATTTAAAAGATATTATTATAAATATTGATGCCAAAAGGTATGATGAGCTTTTAGCAGGAGTCAAAGAATTTTCTATTGACGATAAAGACCGAAATCAGATAAGTTCTTATATATGAAAATCCTAATAATACATAATAGATATCAATCAAACAACATCGGCGGCGAAGATATCGTTTATGAAAATGAACTTTTGTTTTTGCAAAAAAAACTGGGATGCGAAAATGTATACTCTTATGAAGTTTCAAACGATGATATAAACAAGTTTAAACTTCTTTTTGAGATATGGTTTTCAAATGAGCACTATAAAAAAGTCAGAACGATAGTTAAAGAAAATAGAATAGATCTGGTACATGTTCATAATTTTTTTCCGCTTTTGACGCCTAGTGTTTTTAAAGCTGCAAAAGATGAAGGTGCGAAAGTCGTCCACACGCTTCATAATTATCGTCTTTGGTGCATATCCGGTATTTTGTACAGGGATAATTACGGTATTTGTGAATTATGTACTCAAAAAAGATTTTCGTTTGCAGGGATACTAAATAGGTGTTATAGAAAATCTTTGCTTCAAAGTATAGTTGCACAATTTTCTTTTTGGTTTTACAAAATTACTAAAGCATTTGATAATATCGACTATTTCTTTGCGCTTACGAATTTTCAAAAAGCAAAAGTAAAGTCACTCGGTATCCATGAGCAAAAAATAATACTCAAACCGAATAGTTTGGATATGACATTTGATGTGCAAAACGAGAAAAACGGGTATATCTATGTCGGCAGACTTGAAGAATCAAAAGGGGTATATGAACTCTTGAAAGTTTGGAAGAGCTTAGATGAAAGATTTATTCTTACTATTATCGGCAGCAGTGATGTGAAAGAAGATTTGAGAAAAGAGTTTAATCAAAAGAATATAATATTTAAAGGCAAGTGCAGCAGAGATATGACGCTTTCGTATATCTCAAAATCAAAATATCTTATTCAACCTTCACTCTTGTATGAAACATTCGGACTAACTATCATAGAAGCTATGAGTTTTGGAGTACCTGTCATAGGGTTTGATATCGGAACAAGAGAAGATTTTATAAAAGAGGGCGAAAATGGATTTCTGTGTGCAGTGTATGATTTGGAGGAAGTGATTAAAAAATCGTATGATTTTGCAAAATATGAAGAACTCTCTAAAAATGCTATAAAAACTGCAAAATTGTATGAAAATGATTGTGTGATAGCCAATCAAATAGATATTTATAAAAATATTTTGGAGAATAAAGTTTGAAAATTTCAATCATTACGGTAGTTAGAAACAACAAAAAAACCATCAAAGATGCGGTAGAGTCGGTTCTTGGACAAACGCATAAAGATATAGAGTATATCATCATAGACGGTGCAAGTACGGATGGTACCGTTGAAGTTGTGAAAAGTTACGGAAATAAGATAAGCAAGTTTGTAAGTGAACCGGATAATGGGCTTTATGATGCCATGAATAAAGGTATTGCTTTTGCTAGCGGCGATGTGGTGGGGATACTAAACAGCGATGATTTTTATATAGACAACGGTGTAATAGAGCGAATTGTCAAAGAGTTTGAAAAAAGCCAAGTCGATAGCGTGTTTGCGGATCTGGTATATGTAAGGTCTGAAAATTTAGACAAAATCGTGAGACACTATGACAGCAGTTACTTTACGCCGCAAAAATTTGCATACGGCTGGATGCCTGCTCATCCCACTTTTTTTGTAAAAAGATGGGTTTATGAAAAGTATGGCGTGTTTAGAACGGACTTGAAAATCGGAGCGGATTTTGATATATTGGCAAGGTTTTTATATACGCACAAGATAAGTTACAGCTATATGAAAGAGATACTTGTAAAGATGAGACTTGGCGGAGTCAGCACATCTTTTAGCAGTATCTGGATAAACAACATCGAGCAGTTAAGAGTTTGTAGACAAAACAATATTGATACGAATATTTTTAAGATACTTTCAAAATATCCAAGCAAACTAATGGGATTTGTAAGAAAATAGATTACCTCTTCTTTAAAATAGTAGTAAAAATCATATACGCCATTGCAATTAAGATAAAAAAAGTAAAAATCATAGCTATCGGGAATAGACCGTTTGGGTAATGCTCAATGTGTCTAGCGACTACATACCCCAAAAAACAGAATATAAGTTGAGCCAGTATCAAAAAAGTTGCAGTCTGTTTCGCATCTCCAAAAAATTTATACAGTATATGGTGTATATGTGTTTTATCTGCCAAAAACGGCGAGCGTTTCGTATTTATTCGCCTAAGCATTACGACGACGGTATCTATAATGGGAATGGCAGCAAAGTATAGAATTATTACGGGATGTATATGTTTTATACTTAAAATGGCTATTGTAGATATGATAAAACCTATGCTTAAACTCCCGCTATCGCCCATAAATATTTTTGCCGGTGACCAATTAAACATTGTAAAAGCAACCAAAACAGATATGCTAAACATGGATAGCAAAAATATCAACTCATCGTTAAAAACAAAGCCGACATAAGCAAAGGTTGCCAGTATGACTATGGAAATTCCTCCGGCTAATCCATCAAGCCCGTCGATGAGATTTAGAGCATTTGTAAATCCGCTAACGACAAAGATAGTAAATGGGATAGACAGATAAAACAGCGTGGCATCAAATCCAAAATAAATTCCCAAAGAGTCTATGTAAATATTATTAAAGTACAAAAAAAGTGTAGACGAGCCTATGGCAAAAAATTTAATTCTAGGTGAGAGATTTTTATAGTCATCATAAAAGCCTGCGATAAAAACTATAGCAATTGCCAAGAACATATAGATATATTGTAAAAACAGAGCCGTCTCAAGCAGCGCAAAAGATATGAAAAGTGCAGAGATGAAGCCGATACCGCCGCTTCTTGGTATGGTGCTTGCGTGTATGCTTCTATCGTTTGGTATATCCAATATCCCGATTTTTGAAGCATGCCTTATAAGAAGATATATAAATAAAAATGATAATGTAAACGGTAAAATGTATTTTATTTCAATCATTGGTACAATTATACTTGATTTTTGTTACGGTTGCTAAATGGAATGTTTAAAAGTTTGAAGTGGTGCCGACACGAGGATTTGAACCCCGGGCCTGCTGATTACAAATCAGCTGCTCTAGCCAACTGAGCTATGTCGGCAAAAAATAGAGTGCAATTTTATCTAATTAACCTTTAATAAAACTGATTTTATGTAAAATCCTATCTATGAAGAAAAATATTACGGCAAAAACATTCACACCGATTTATGATGAGCTTGAAGACAGATTGAGGCTTGTCGTAAATTATCAAGATATTTATAACAGAGTCGATTTTATGATAACGAGAAATTTTATCTTAAATCTAGTTCCTTGTGCCGAAGAGTTTATGGCTAAACATTACGGCATCGTCGATTTTGAAGTAACTCCTCAAATCCAAACTAATGATAAAGTTATGTCAACAACAGACAATGTAAATTTAGAACTTTTAAGAACAAACGATGATCTTTTGCTAGAGGTTAATTTCTCTTTTGATATAAACTCAAAACGAACTATTTTAACACTCAGCTCTAAAAGTACAACAGCAAAGGCTGATTTGGACGGTTTTATGCTGTCGCAAATATTTCAAGTGATAAAATCGGCTATACCTTATATAAGATGGGGGATATCTTATCATTTTTGATGTAGTCACCGTGAGGGATAGAATGATGTTGCAGTCCAAGAGCGAGATTGCCGCGTCGCTTCGCTCCTCGCAATGACAAAGAAAGAGATTACTTCACTGCGTTCGCAATGACAAAGGAATGTCACTGCGAGGCTTTAGCCGTGGCAGTCTCAATAACATGGCAAGAGAGAGATTGCCGCGCTTCGCTCGCAATGACGGAAGAGAGAAATCGCTCGCAATGACATAATATCTACTATGGCACCTATTTAAAAATATAAAAATAGTGTCGGAGTCATTTAATTGTCTCTTAAGTTCTATTTGCATACAATTCAGTTTGAAAGTAAGTTAAGGAACTGATTTGGCACGAAAAGTTAGAATTTTTGTTAAAGATTCTTCACAGCATGTGATACTAAAGAGTTTGGATAAGCTTGCTATTTTTAGAGATGAATCGGATTATAGAGCATTTACGACTATTTTAAAAGAGTCTAGTGCAAATAATGATTTGGCCGTTCATGCTTATGTTTTAATGCCGCACTATTTTGAATTTTTGGCTACTCCGTCAAATGAAGATGCTTTGTCGAAGTTTATGCAAAGTTTGGGTAGAAAATATGTAGGTTATTTTAACAAAAAGTATAATCGCATAGGAACTATTTGGGAAGGCAGATATAAATCTTCGCTTGTAGAAAATGATAAATTTCTTTTTGATATTATGATTTATATAGAGAAGCTCGCTCCAAGAGAACACCTCTTTAGCAGTATTTATAAAAATCTATATAACAAAAAAGATGATCTCGTCTCTTATCATGGTTTGTATAAAAAGTTGGGATTTACGGATGAGCAAAGAGTACAAAAATACTTGGCACTCTTTAACTCTAAAACAGATAAAAGTGAGTTTATAGCGACATGTTTAGAAAAACAGAGCATAACCGGCAGTTTAGAGTTTATAAAAAATCTTGAGATAATAGTGGGAATGAGCCTATCTTTAAAAGAGAGAGGTCGTCCTAAAAAAGATCATATTGAAAAAGGAAAAAAAATGTACAAAAATTTAGCAATCTTAGATAAAGAAAAACACAAAGAGTTAAAGATAAATCCATTGACGGATTTGAATTTTGCAAAATCTGCAACTCATATACCCGTTTTGGCTAGTGAAGTTTCACAAGTCGGAGAACTGTTTCCTATAGTTTTTACGGCAGATGAAAATCCGTCTCTAACAGCAGTCGTCTCTTTAGGAACTGAAAGTTTGGCGATAACTGCCGATGGAAGATGGATAACTTCTTATGTTCCGTCATACTTGAGAAAGTATCCGTTTTCTTTGGCAAGTACAAAAGAAAATCCACAGCAAAAAGTGATTCTTATAGATGAGGACTCTTCGCTTTTTTCAAAATCAAAAGGCAAACAGCTTTTTAAAAAAGACGGTGAAAAGTCTGAAGTGCTGGAGCATGCTATTAATTTTTTAACTTCTTACGATGCTCAGATGAGCGTTACTCTGAATGTAGCTAAAATTATTTCACAAAGCGGGATTCTTGAAGACAGAGAGATTTCGGTAGGTGAGGGCGATGAGAAAAAAGTTTTGGTAAACGGGTTTAAAGTTGTAGATAGAGAAAAACTTAACGCACTAAGCGATGATATTTTAGCCGACTGGGTTAGAAAAGGGATTATGACTATGATAGATGCACATCTAAAATCATTAAACAATATCGGGACTCTTTTTGAAATAGCGCAAAAAAGACAGAGTTGATTTAGATTGCTTCACTGCGTTCGCAATGACGAAGGAATGTCATTGCGAGGCATAAGCTGTGGCAATCTTAGTGACATAGATAGAATTTATATATAAAAGCTGACCTTACGCACTTTTTAAAAAAGAGCGTAAAATACCTTGAAATTCTCGAAAAACATGTTTTTCGTAGCTTTAGGGGGTTGCAAGGGACATTTGTCCCTGCCGCTAAATGGGCTTTGCTCATTTAGTGCATAACATCAGATAAAAGGGATCAAATGGCAAAAAAACCGTCTAATGGACAAAAAAGGGATTTTTCTGAATTAAAAGAGGCTATATTAAAATCTAAAAAATCATTTATAATGGTGGGTTTTTTTAGCTTAGTTATAAATATACTTATGCTTGTTCCGTCTCTATATATGTTGCAACTATACGATAGGGTTATGGTGAGCAGAAGTCAAGACACTCTTATAATGCTTACTGCAATAGTAGTATTTTTATTTTTAGTTATGGCACTTTTAGAAGTGGTAAGATCAAGAGTGCTTGTTAAGGTCGGAAACAAGATGGATAGTCTTCTTAGTCAAAGAGTTTTTGATTCTGTTTTTGAACTAGCCCAAAAATATCCAGGAAAGGCATCTTCTATGCCGTTAAATGATCTTACTCAGGTAAGACAGTTTATGACTGGAAACGGTCTTTTTGCTTTTTTTGATGCGCCGTGGATAATTATATATATAGCGGTTCTTTTTATGTTTCATCCTGTTTTTGGATACTTTGCTATTTTTGCCGCTATTATTTTGGTTTGTATCACTATAGCGAACGAATACACTACAAAACAGAAGCTAGGCGAAGCAAATGCCTTAAGCAGATCCTCATCCGCTTTTGTTGAAGCAAATCTAAGAAATGCCGAAATCGTTCATGCTATGGGTATGAAAGAAAATATTAGAAAGATATGGGAAGAGAGATATTTTGGTTTTTTAAATGCTCAAAACGATGCGAGTAATAGTGCCGGAATATGGGCAAACGCATCTAAGAGCTTGCGTATGCTTTTTCAATCTCTTATCCTTGGAATCGGCGGATATCTTGCCATTAAAGCAGAGGTGTCTCCGGGTATGATGATTGCAGGTTCCATCATAATGGGTAGGGCATTGGCTCCGCTTGATTTAATGATTGGCAGTTGGAAAGGGTTTAGCAACGCTAGAGCATCGTATGAAAAATTAAACGGCTTATTGGAAGAATTTCCTAAAGATAAAGAGTATATGAAACTGCCTGCTCCAAAAGGCGAGATTTTACTTGAAGGTGCCGTTGTAGTACCTCCGGGCGCATCTCAGCCGTCGCTTAGAGGTATATCTATGATGATTCAAAAAGGTGATGTAGTAGGAATTATTGGACCGAGTGCGGCCGGAAAATCATCTCTTGCCAGAGTTATTTTAGGACTTTGGCCGCTTGCAGCAGGTAAAGCCAGACTTGATAAAGCGGATATTTACCAATGGGATAAACACGATTTAGGACAATATATAGGTTATCTGCCTCAAGATATAGAGCTTTTTGAAGGAACCGTTAGTCAAAATATAGCAAGATTTGGCGAAATCGACTCTCAAAAAGTCGTAGAAGCTGCACAAAGAGCAGGCGTCCATGAAATGATACTCAGACTTCCTGACGGTTACGATAGTAAAATCGGAGTAGGCGGACTGGCACTCTCCGGCGGACAGAGACAAAGAGTAGGACTTGCTAGAGCTATCTATAACAATCCTATCTTAGTCGTATTGGATGAGCCTAACTCAAACTTAGACGATGCGGGTGAAATCGGACTTGTAAATGCAATTAACTACTTAAAGCAGATAGGTTCTACCGTGATAATAATTACGCATAGACCGAGCATACTTCAAGTGACAAATAAAATAGCCCTAATCAATCAAGGCGCTTTAGAACTGTATGGAAATTCAAATGATGTTCTAGCTCATTTGGCAAAAAATGCACAACAAGCTCAAGCGGCACAGCAGCAAGCACAAGCACAAGCAAGTCAGCAACAGCCGCAAAGTGCGCCTAAAATATCACTCAGCAAGCCTGAAAATTAAGGAAAATTATGAGCGAAAATAGAGATATAAAAATGCCGTCTACAAATGATTCTAAGGTTATCGGATTTGGACTTGGAGTAATCTTTTTACTCTTTGCGGTATTTGGCGGATGGATGGCTTTTGCTCCGCTTGCCGAATCCTCGGTGGCAATCGGTAAAATTTCTGCCGATTTTGATAAAAAAACACTTCAGCATTTAGAGGGCGGAGTAATAGAGAACATATATGTAAAAGACGGTGATGCCGTAAAAAAAGGTGACCTTCTTTTAAAGCTAAAAGATATTCATATAAAAAGTCAGCTTGATATCTTTAAAACACAATATGACGATGCATCGGCTCTTTATGCGAGACTTGTAGCTCAAAGAGATGGGCAAAGCAGCGTTGTATATCCTGATGAACTTAAAAATGAGGGTATTAAAAAAGAACAGAACAGTATATTTTTTGAAACAAAAAAGAGTATAGAGGATGAAAAAATCATCTCTCAAAACAGGGTTGTGCAACTTGAAAATCAGATAAACGGTTTGAAGTCTTTGATGGAAGCTAAAAAGAACAGAATGGGTTCAATATCCGAAGAGATTTTAGAGTGGGAGAAACTTTTCAAAGAGAAGTTAGTCGATAAGCTAAAGATAAGAGATCTCAGCAGAGAAAAAAATATGATTGAGGGAGATATCTCTCAAACCGGCTCTGAGATAGCGAAGCTTTCTGAAGCTATAAACGAGACTAAAAATCAACAACTGCTGAGAGAAAAAGAGTTTGCAAAAGTGACTCTAAACGAGCTGGTAAAAGCAAAATCTATGCTTTTTGATCTAAAGTCGAAAATATTTTCTATTGAAGATACGCTCTCAAGAACAAATATAGTATCTCCGGCTGATGGAACGGTGGTTGGTTTAAGCTTGCATACGGTCGGCGGCGTTGTTTCTCCGGGTAGAGATATACTCCAAATTGTTCCTCAAAGCTCAAAACTGATAGTTGTTGCTCAAGTTCAAACGGCAGATATAGACAAAGTTAAAGTCGGGCTTATGGCAGATATAAGATTTTCAGCTTTTAATACACGCGAAACTCAAGTTATAGAGGGTAAAGTTATCCATGTTTCGGCTGATAGTTTTAAAGATGAAAGAAGCGGTGCACCGTACTATGAAGCAAAAATTGAAGTAACAAAAAGCGGAGAAAAACAGATAGCAGAGTATGGGTTTGAACTTGTTTCCGGTATGCCTGCTGAAGTTATGATAAAAATTTCAGATAGAACAATGCTTAGTTATCTTGTAAAACCTCTTACCGATATGATAGGCAGGGGATTTAATGAAGAGTAGTAAGTATGCACTTTGTCTGCTTATTGGCGGACTGTTTTGCAGCGGCGTAAATGCCGAAGTTTTAAATTTTTCAAGAGCGTACGGGCTTGCTCTTGAAAATGCAAACCATATTCGTTCATCTATTTATGTCTCAGAGGCGGAAAAAGAGAAGATAAAACAAGAAGAGTCTCAACTCTATCCTCAAATAAATTTCTCTACATCATATAAAAAGTCGGAGTTAGAAGCGAACCCAACGGGAAATATAACAAGGCAAGGTTTGATAACCTACTCGCTTAGCGCTAGACAATCAATTTATAATCCTGAAACTTACACAAGAATAGATATGCAGGAGTCAAGAAGCAAATATTCAGGGATAAAAGTTGAGTTTGAAAAAGAGGAACTGGCTCAAAAGCTCTTTAAAACCTATCTTGATATTTTAAAATCGCAAAACAAGATAAGATTGCTGGAATCTTATCTTGAGTATAATAGATCTAAGCTTGAAGGATTAACTAAAAAATTTGATATGGATCTGTCAAATAAGATGGATTTGCTTCAAATGAGAGTCGAGTATAACTCCGCGCAGATAGAGCTTGACAAAGAAAATAAGCTGTTTCATGTTTATGATTTGAAATTCAAACAGTATATCGGAGATATAGCTTATGAATTGCCTAAAATCGAGTCTGATAAGCTGATTTTAGAAACTATAAAAGAGATGAAAGTGCAAGTTGCAGGTAAGAGCGATTTGGAAAAAAGTTTAAAAGTAAAACAGGCTGAGGCAGCGGTTGAGATATCTAACTCGGAGTTGGAGAATGCAAAAACCGGACACTTGCCAAAAGTAACTTTTGATGCGGCATACTCATTGTATGATACGGATACTCCGACCGTTGATGCGCCTTACGACAATACAAAATATGCAATGCTTAGTTTAAATATGCCTATTTACGGGGGCGGTTATGTGTCATCAAAGATTGATTCGTCTAAACTTATGAGAAAAGCTGCCGGTGAAGATTTAGAAAATGCGAAAAAAGATGTTCTTGTACAGCATGATGAGTATTTGGCTATTTTTGAAGCATCTAGCGAATCGGTAGGTATGTATAAAAACGCTCTTGAATCGGCAGAACTTTACCTGCAAGCGATAAATCAAGGGTATGATTACGGACTCAAAAGCATTATAGATCTAAATGATGCTAAAAATAAACTAAATGAAGTAAAATACAAATATGTAGAAAATATGCATGAAATGGTAAACTCATACATTGGACTTTTAATGGTTACGAATAATTTTAAAGAGTTAAATCTTTTGGATAAACTAGTAGAATAGGAGTAGAAATGAAAAAAGCTATAGTTACGGGTATTACCGGACAAGACGGTGCATATCTTGCAGAGCTGCTTTTAACAAAGGGTTATGAGGTATATGGAACTTTCAGAAGAACTTCTTCGGTCAATTTTTGGCGTATCGAAGAGCTTGGCATAGAAAAGCATCCAAATCTTCATTTAATCGAATATGATTTGACGGATCAGGCAAACAGTATACGAATGGTTGCGGATATAAAACCCGATGAGATATATAATCTTGCAGCGCAGAGTTTTGTAGGCGTCTCTTTTGAACAGCCGCTTGCAACTGCCCACATAACAGGACTTGGATGCGTACATCTGCTTGAAGCTATCCGCATAGTAGATCCGAAAATAAAATTTTATCAGGCAAGCACATCGGAAATGTTTGGTTTAGTTCAAGAGATTCCTCAAAAAGAGAGTACGCCGTTTTATCCTAGAAGTCCTTACGGTGTTGCAAAGCTTTACGCTCACTGGATGGTGATAAACTACAGAGAATCTTACGGTATTTTTGGATGCAGCGGCATTTTATTTAACCATGAATCGCCTCTAAGGGGAAGAGAATTTGTTACAAGAAAGATAACGGATAGCGTAGCAAAAATCAAACTCGGCAAACTTGATGTTTTAGAACTTGGGAATATGGATGCTAAGAGGGACTGGGGATTTGCTAAAGATTATGTGGAGGGAATGTACTTGATGCTTCAAGCTCCAAAGCCCGACACTTATGTACTGGCTACAAACAGAACAGAGACGGTAAGAGATTTTGTGACTATGGCATTTAAAGCAGTCGGTATTGAGCTTGAGTTCAAGGGCTGTGATGAGAATGAAGTTGCAATTGACAAAGCGAGCGGTAAAACAGTCGTAAGGGTAAATCCAAATTTTTACAGACCTGCCGAAGTAGTACTTCTTATCGGTAATCCTCTAATAGCATATGA
>CAYHRD010000011.1:0-22480 GCA_964358925.1 uncultured Sulfurimonas sp. | reverse complement strand
GAGGAGCTTGTAAAAGAGCTTTGTAAAGAGTTACAAGAGATAAAAATATTTACATAATTAAAAGAGAAAAATAAATGAGAAAGAAAATAAAAACAAAAGTACAAGCCATAGCGCAAAATCCAAATACGCAAAAAGCATTGCAGTCGATGAAACCAGAAAAAAATATATGGGGGATAAGCGGGGTTGTTTTGTTTTTTATAGCTCCTGAGATTATCGCTTACATTTGGGGTGTGGATATAGTGCAGTATGCGCGAAATGAGCTTCTGCAGCCTCAAGAGTTTTTGCAAGAGAAATATTATGAACTTTTGGTTATGCTCTTTGAAGAGGGTATGAGTTACTTAAATCTTGCCATCGGCATAGCACTTTTGGTTTGGTTGTTTTTCTGATGAAAGCAAAAAATTTAGCCCATGTTTTTTATGAATGGCAAGGCGATGTGCTGGTTATCAATATCTTAGGAACTCCTGCCGCAAAACGGGATGCTATCGGAAAGGTAAAGGGCAATCAGCTAAAAGTAAGCGTAAAAGCTCAGCCCGTAGCGGGAAAGGCGACGGACTATATGGTCAATTTTTTGGCAAAAGAGTTTGGCATAAGTACATCCAACTTTGAGGTTGTTTACGGACGAGAAAGCATCCATAAACAACTTCGTATAAAAGCACCGAAAAAACTTCCTAAGGGCATAGAATATGAGTAGAATAAAAGTATTTTCTGTATAATCAAAAAAATAAATTATAAACTTCAATTAGGAACTATGACAATGACAAAGCAAGATTTTAACGAAGGTTTACTCGGTTTTTTAGATGCTTCGCCCACGCCTTTTCATGCAACGCAAAATATGGTCGGGATGTTTGCCAATGCAGGGTTTATAAGGCTTTATGAAGAGCAAAAATGGGTGTTAGAGCAGGGAGGGAAGTATTTTGTTACCCGCAATGACTCTTCCGTAATCGCTTTTACATATCCTAAGAGTAAAAACTATGTGATGGTGGGTGCGCATACCGATTCGCCAAATCTTAGATTGAAACCAAATCCAGTGATAAAAGAGCACGGAGTCGTGAAGTTTGGGGTTGAGCCTTACGGTGGTTTGCTGTTTAACACTTGGTTTGACAGAGATTTATCTTTAGCAGGGCGAGTCTCTTACTTGGATTCTAGCAATATGATAAAAGATGCTTTGATTGATGCCAAAAAAGCCATCGCAATAATCCCCTCTCTTGCAATACATCTTGATGACAATGCAAATAAAGATAAAACCGTAAATGCACAAACGGATATTACGCCGATTTTATCAACTTCTAGCGAGTTTAATCTTGACGAGTTTTTAAAAGAGCTCTTAAAGCAAAGCGGCGTAGAGGATGTAAAAGAGCTTTACGCAAACGAGCTTAGTTTTTATGATACGCAAAAAGCCTCTTTTGTAGGTTTAAATGACGACTTTATCGCAAGTGCCAGAATCGATAATCTTCTTAGCTGTTATGTCGGTATGCTCTGTATTTGCAGTGTAGATGAGAGTAAACCTATGCTTTTTATTGCAAGTGATCATGAAGAGGTCGGTAGCGAATCAACTTCGGGTGCAGGAGGGAGTTTTTTAGAAAATACGCTTCGCAGAGTGTTTAGCGATTATGAGGAGTATATGCTTCTTATCCGCTCATCCGTAATGATTTCGGCAGATAACGCACATGCAATCCACCCCAATTTTCCCTCAAAACATGACTCAAATCACGCTCCGCACATAAATAGAGGAAGCGTCGTAAAAGTCAATGCAAATCAGCGTTACGCGTCAAACTCAAAAACTATTTCAAGATTTATGAATGTTGCATCATCTTTAAATGAGCCTATTCAGACATTTGTAACAAGAAGCGATATGAGATGTGGTTCAACCATCGGTCCTATCACTGCAACAAGACTCGGTATTGAGACTTTGGATGTTGGAGTTCCGACATATGCTATGCACTCGGTGCGAGAGCTTTGCGGGAGTGACGATGCTTTTAGTCTTTATAAAATTATTTTAGGACTTAGCGACTGATGTATAAAAAATCATAATAAGTTAATCATAGCAATACTATAATAGAGTTTTTCTAAGAAAAGAGGGGCGTTTTGTTTTTATGAGAAAGAGAGCTTTTGAAGTTTATGTAGCGATTGGGTCGAGTGCCGGCGGTTTTGAGGCATTGTCTGAATTGGTTGCTTCATTGCCAAAAAAAACAGGTTTTTTTTATTTTTTGGCACAACATCATGCCCGCGGCGAAAAAACTATGCTTGCAGAACTTCTTGGACGAAAGAGCACTATTGAAGTTCTTCTTGTTCAAGAGGGAATGATTTTTAAACCTGATATTTTATATGTTCTTCCTCCGGAATTGAAAATTAGCATCAAAAATAATAAATTAAAAGTGGTCTTAGAAGATCTAAATTTACATTTGCCTATACCAAGCGCAGATTTTTTATTTAGTGAACTTTGCACTCTTAAAAATTCAAAAGTTATTGCTATTATACTGTCAGGTTCAGGCTTTGACGGTACAAAAGGGATGCGGGCAGTTAAAGAATCAGACGGTATAACAATCGCTGAATTTCCGCAAGAAGCTATGTTTGAGAGTATGCCAAAAAGTGCTATAAATGCTAAATTGGTCGACTGCATTTTAAGTGTTAAAGATATAGGCTCAAAACTTGCCAAACTCTCATCGGTGTTTAGTAACGGTACATACATTACTCAGGAGATTCCGTTTGATTCGATAGTGAAAATTTTGCATAAAGAAAAACAGTTAGATTTGTTTAAATACAAAGAAGAAACTATCAAGCGCCGTATAGAAAAGCGTATGAAAATTTTAAATTTTGCTACTATCGAAGAGTACGCACACTACTTAAAAGCCAATGATAAAGAGGTTGATATACTTAACCAAGAAGTTCTAATCGGAGTAACCGAGTTTTTTCGCGGAGTCGAATCTTTTGAATCTCTCAAAAATTATATGAAAAAGCAGCTGCTTCTTAAAACAGAGTATAGCGAATATCGTTTATGGAGCGTTGCTTGTTCAAGCGGCGAAGAAGCTTACTCTCTTGCAATATTGGCAAACGAGGTTTCTAAAGAGCTTGGCAAAAAGTTGCATATTAAAATATTTGCTACGGATATAGACGATATGGCACTTGAGAAGGCAAGAATCGGTGAGTATAAAGAGAGCGCTTTAAAATATGTAGAAAAAGAGTTGATTAACAAATATTTTATAAAATCCGAATATGGCTATAGAGTCGTAAAGGCGCTTCGTGATCAGATTATATTTGCTCATCATAACTTTTTAAATAATCCGCCGTTTATAAATATGGATCTAATCAGTTGCAGAAATGTTTTGATATATCTGAAATCTTCCACACAGAGTGATGTTTTTTCCATTTTTCACTATTCGCTTAAAAATGACGGATTGCTTTTTTTAGGATCTTCGGAATCTACGCTTAGCAGTATAGATCTTTTTGTTACTTTGGATAGCAAATATAGAATTTATGAAAAAAAAGCACAAGATAAACAGACTAAATTTCAAATAGAGATTATAAATAGACATCCAAAAAAACTACTAAGTTTAGGGGAAGAGAGTATGCAAAAATTAATAAATCCTATAGAGATAGAGAAGCATCTTCAAGATGATTTGTTTGATTATTTTAGCAACGGCTGTTTAGTTATAGATCATGATTACAATATAGTTTATAAGAAAGGAAACATCTCTTATCTGAATTTTTCAGACGGAATTTTGAGTTTAAATATTTTTAACAACATTGATAAAGGTCTTCACTATCACATGCGAATAGTTCTAAATCGTGTGTTGGTTTCAAATATGAGGGAAGAGAGTAAATTTATTCAGCTTGAGTCTTCTAAAGATGAAAAGTTTGTTAAAATAATTGCACAGCCTTTTTTCGTGTCCTTGCAAAAGCATATGATTCTAATAACTTTTCAAGAGATAGAATTGGAAGAGTTTCTTTTAAACGGAACTATTTTGCCGTCTTTTAGTGAAAATACGGTTATATCTACTCTCTCTTCTCAGGTTGCAGAAGCACGCAATGAGATACAAAATATTTCCGATGAACTGCTTTTTTCAAAACAAAATATGTCAATGATAAATGCAGAACTTCAAGACTCAAATGAAAAGCTCCAATCTACCGTTGAAGAACTTGAAACATCAAGCGAAGAGTTGCAATCTTCAAACGAAGAGCTTTTAGCTTCACTTTCGTCAAACAGAGAACTTCAAAATAAACTCTCTCTTATTTTAGAATCATCCATAGACGGAATAGTCGGTTTAGATATTAATTCCCGTCATATTTTTGTAAATGACAAGGCAGCCAAAATGCTTGGTTACTCGGCAGAATATCTTATCGGCAAAAGCAGTCACGGCATGTGGCATCACACAAAACCGGACGGTTCCTACTATCCTGAAGAGGAGTGTCCTATAGTTCGTACTTTATACAGCGGTGAATCGGCTAGAGGAGAAGAGCTGTTTTGGCGCAAAGGCGGTACCTCATTTGCCGTTGAGTTTGTTCGCAGTCCTATCGTAGAGGATGGAAAAATTATTGGTGCGGTTGTCAGCTTTCACGATATCAGTGAGAAAAAAGCACTCGAGGCGCAGGTGAAAAATGAACATGAGCAGATGCTTTTGTATCTTGAAGTCTCAGGATTGATAATTATTATTTTAGATAAAAATGCAAATGTGGTGAGTGTAAACAATGCAGGAAGTAAACTTCTTGGACTTAGCAAAGATGAGTTAGTCGGTCTTAACTGGTTTGATAACTTTATTGATAAGCAGATTTGTGCTGAAGTAAAGCAAGTTTTTAATGATATGATAAATGAAAAAATAAGCGCAACTTCACATTATATAAATAAAATTTTAGATATCAATAAAAATGAGCGTCTTATTTCGTGGAACAATGCTATGTATAAAGATGAAAACGGTGATATTATCGGTGTTATAGCCATCGGAAACGATATAACGCAAGAGGAGTTTTTAACAGAGGAACTTAAAATCAGCAACCTCAAATATGAACAAACATTTAAAACTGCACAAATCGGCATAGCACATGTAGGGCTTGACGGCTCTTGGCTTGATGTAAATGATTATCTGTGCAAACTTATAGGATATTCAAAGGATGAGTTTTTAAAACTTACATTTCATGAGATTACTTATGCCGATGATCTGGATAAAGATTTGGCTTATGTTCGTAAGCTTTTAGAAAATAAACTAGATTCATATCATATTGAAAAACGATATATCCGTAAAGACGGAAATATCATCTGGGTTAACCTTTCCGTTATTTTACTGCGTGATAGTTCGGATAAACCTCTCTATTTTATTTCCATTATTCAAGATATTTCGCAAATTAAACTATTGATGCTTGAACTTGAATCGAAAAAGAATGAGCTTGAAAATGTCATTCGTTTCGCACCTAATCCGATTATGCTTTATGATGAAGAGGGTACTATATTGCTTATAAACGAGGCGTTTGAAGAGATAACCGGATATACGATAAAAGAGATAGCTACTATTGAAGCATGGAATGAGAGAGCACTCGGCACTAGGGAAAGTTTAAATCTTTTAGATGTGGATCAGCTTTTTAAAAATAATATTCGTGTAGACAAGGGTGCAAAAACTATCATTACTAAAGGCGGCGAAGAACTTGTTTGGATATTTTCTTTAGCGCCGCTTGGAGATGTTTACGGCGGTAAAAAGGTGGTTATTTTTTCTGCAATGGATATTACTGAGATTCAAAGAAAAGAGGATTTGATGCTTGCTCAGTCCCGTCAGGCAGCGATGGGAGATATGATAGGAATGATAGCGCATCAATGGCGTCAGCCTTTGAGTATTATATCTATGGTTGCAAATAATCTAAGAGTAAATTTAGAGCTTAACGAAGAGATTTCGTCATCGGAAATTTATAAATTAACGGATATACTAAATGAACAAACGCAGTATTTAAGTCATACTATTGATGATTTTAGAACATTCTTTAAACCTGAGAAGGCAAAAGAAAGAATTACTCTGTGTAAAATTTATGAGAAACTTGACAGTATGATGCAAAAAATACTTGAAAACAATCAAATTACTATGACATTTATAAATGATTGCAATATTGAGTTTTACACTTATCCAAATGAACTTATACAGGTTATGATTAACTTGGTGAATAATGCCAAAGATGCAATTAAAGAGCGTAATGTAAAAGATGCAGAAATCCAAATCAGCACTTCTTTTAAAGAAAATTTGCTTACAATTGCCATCAGTGATAATGCAGGCGGAATCGACAAATCCGTCATTGATAAGTTGGGCGAACCTTATGTTACGACAAAAAGCGCTAACGGAACAGGACTTGGAATTTATATGTCATTGATAATTATAGAAAAACATTTCGGCGGAAGTATGAACTGGAAAAATATTAATAACGGAAGTTGTTTTACAATTGAATTGCCTCTTGTAAATGCTAAGGAGAAATAGAATGACTTCTGTTAAAGAACTTAAAGGGCTTTGCTCAAAACTTAGTGTTTTATATGTGGAAGACGACGGCGGACTGCGGGATATGGTCACTGATTATCTTAAAAAACTGTTTTTAAATGTCAAAGCGGCAGAAAACGGGGAGATTGGTTTATGTGAGTTTAAAAAGAGTCCTTTTGACTTAGTCATTACAGATATACAAATGCCGTGTATGAATGGTATAGAGATGATAGAAGCGATTAAAAATGACTCTCCTGAACAAGAAATTATAATCCTTACCGCATTTTCTGAATCATCCTACTTTATGGATGCCATCAGACTTGATGTGAGCGGATATCTTATAAAACCTATTGATTTTGATAAAATAAACACTACTCTTTTCCGCGTTACAAATAAAATTATAGCGATGAAGGAAAACAGGTTCTATAAACAAGAGTTGGAGAGATTGGTTCAAGAAGAGGTCAAAAAAAATAAAATTTTAGAAGATGAAAAAATTTACAATTATGAGCAGACACTTATGGCTCTAGTTAAAATGATAGAGCGAAGAGACACATATACAGGCGGACACTCCGAGAGAGTAGCCAAATATTGTAAAGCTATTGCTATGGAGATGGGATGTACACTCGAAGAGTGCGACTTAATATATAGAGCCGGCATCTTGCATGATATCGGTAAAATTGTCACTCCCGATACTATTTTGCTAAAACCTGGGAAACTTGAAAGAAATGAGTACGGACTAATCCAAGAGCATGTAACGGCGGGAAAACAGATGTTAGAAAAAATTCCTATGTACAAAGAGCTGGCGTCCATCATAGGTTCGCACCATGAAAGATATGACGGAGGCGGTTATCCTGAGAGATTAAAGGGTGATGCAATCGGATTTTTATCAAGAATTATGATAGTTGCCGATGCATTTGACGCAATGACGACAAACCGCATTTACAAAGCTCGTTTAAGTCAAGAAGAAGCTTTGTTGGAGATTATCGCAAACAGCGCCAAGCAATTTGATCCGATAGTAGCAAAGTTTGCCGTAGAGGCTTTAAAAAAGATTGAAGTAGATACAAACAGTACACAAATGCCGCATGGGAAAATAGAAGAAGAGCGTTTTTCATATTTTTATAAGGATCAAATTACGGGGCTATACAATCAAACATATTTGGATTTGGTTTTAGTTCAGAACAGTAACTCTAAAATTTATAAAATTATAAATTTTATCAGTATTCATAATTTCAGCCATTTTAACCAGAGCAACGGATGGCAGGAGGGAGATGTTTTACTAAATTCCATCGGAGCATATCTTTTACAAAAATTTGGAGATTATTTGATTTTCCGTTTTGAAGGAGACGATTTTATTATTATTTCCGACAAACAAGTAGGGATAGATATATCAAATATAGAAGAGTTATTACTAAAAGCCCATCCGATACTTGATATATCTTTTGATACTTTTAATATAGAAGCAAAAGAGATATTTTCTTTATTAAAATTTCAAAAAGTACTTAAACATAGAAATAAAGGTTTATGTAAATAATGTCTACTATAACGCCCGATGAATTAAATCTTTTAATCGAACAGACATATAAGGTTGAATATGAGTTCAACGAACTAAAAGCCTCTTATGCGCATCTGCAAGACACCATAGAGAAAGTTGTGGAGTTTTTGCCAAACGCTATCTGGATTTTGGATGAAGAGGGCAATGTTTTTTTACAAAATTCACAGGCAAAATCATTAGGCAAACTATTTGAACTTTTAAAATCCAAAAATAATGATTACGAAGTTGAATTTAACTCTAAATCATACCTTATAAAAAGTTCATCTTATAAAAACAAAGTAATGCTCAGTGCCACGGATATAACCGAGCAAAAAAGAAAAGAGAATCTAGCAACTATGGGACAGATGGCGGCACATCTCTCTCATGAGATACGAAATCCTATCGGCTCTATCTCTCTTCTTAGTTCGACGCTCAAAAAAAGAGTTCTTCCCGAAAATGTTGCCATTGTCGAAGAGATACAAAAATCTATATATAAAATAGAGCGGATTATAAAAGCTACTTTAATGTTCAGCAAGGGCGTATGCGCCCATAAAACCCCGTTTGTGTGGAGTGAGTTGGAAGACGCACTTGGAAGAGTTATCGGTTATTACGGTTATACAAAAGAGATAAAATTTATATTTCCACAGCAACAATTTATACTAAACGGTGATAGAGATTTGCTTGAGATGCTCTTTTCTAATTTCTTAACAAATGCAATTGATGCGATAGAACTTGATGAAAATGATGACGGAACGGTTGAGATTGTATATAAAAAAGATGAGAAGTTTCATAAATTTTATATCTATGATACGGGTGTTATGATTGAAAATAAGAAAGAGCTTTTTGAAGCGTTTAAGAGTACAAAAGTTAAAGGAAACGGGCTTGGACTCGTACTCTCAAGACAGATTGCCGAAGCTCACGGCGGAAGTGTCGAATTTTTAAGCACAAAAAGAAAAGGTTTTGAGATAAAATTAGCGTTTTAAATAAAAAGGAAAATTATGGAAAAAAAGTTAATAGAAGTTCCAAGAGCAACTTTGGATTTTTATACATATGAAGAAGACGGATTAATTTACTATGAGTATGATGCGACAAAGTGTCAGCCGCCTGAGCCTATGGTAAATACAATGGTCGGACTATCTTTGCTTAAGAGTAAAAATGACAGACTTGTCGGTATCTTTTTTCATGAGCCGTTTCCGCTCTATCAGAGAATCCCCTTAACGATATCGCATGAAGCCGTAGAGCTTGATAGCGGAGACTTTAGAATTACTTTTAAGCTGGAAGATTAAGCACTGATTTAACACTTTATTAGCTAATTTTAACTAGAATATCCTTTTTAAAATAAGGATAGATATGAAACAACTTCTCTCAGTTTTAGGCTCCATGAAGACGATGGCTCTCATGATGCTAATTTTTGCTTTTGCTATAGGTTATGCCACATTTATAGAGAATGATTACGGTACGATAACCGCAAAAGCAAATATATATAATGCTCGTTGGTTTGAGATTTTAATCGCACTCTTAACAATTAATTTAACTATAAATATTTTTAGATATAAAATGTTTAGCGTAAAAAAAGCTCCTATATTTATTTTTCACCTCTCATTTATTATTATCGTTCTCGGCGCTGCTATTACGCGTTTTGTGGGTTTTGAGGGAACTATGCATATCCGTGAGGGTGAAGTTGCTACAACGATGCTTAGTTCAGATACTTACTTTAGTGTGAGCGCAAAAGTAGGTGATAAAATCCAATCAAGCGAGCAGAGTGTTTATCTTTCTAAAAAAAGCACTAACTCTCTTTCATCATCCCTAAGCGTAGACGGCAAAAATATACATGTGGAACTTGCAGGGTATATTCCTGATGCAATCGAGAGTTTAGTTGAAGCAAAAGAGGGCGGTTTTGAAGTTATTGAGATGATGGTTGCCACAAGCAGTTCGAGTGAACCTATTAAACTTAAAAAAGGCGAGTTTTACGAAAATGAAGATATCGCTATAGATTTTGGTTCGCAAAAGATGTTTTTAAGACCGGTTCTCTCTTTTTTTAGCGAAGGCGGCGAGCTTTTTATGAAACATGAAATACCGATTAGATTCTTAAAAATGGAAGATAACACTCAAGGCGAAATCAATCCGAGTGATAAAACTAAAATTGACGGAAAAACTATTTTTGGAACCGACATAACTAATTTTGCGGTAAGAAAATTTTATCAACATGCAACGGCAAAAATTATCTCAAACCCGAATGCTTCACCTATGAAACCTCAGATGGACGCTATGAAATTTAACATAAAAGTCGGTGATGTCTCAGAGACTGTTATGATTTTCGCTCAAGCAGGAAGAGCAGCAAAAGAGCATCATAATGTCGTAAACGGAGTGGATGTGCATATTTCGTACGGTTCTAAAAGATTGGAAGTTCCATTTGGTGTAAAACTTGTCGATTTTCAGATAGATAGATACCCAGGTTCAATGTCTCCTGCATCTTATGCGAGTGAAGTTGAGTTAATAGACAAAGAGAAAAATATCAATATGCCTTATAGAATATTTATGAACCATATTTTAGAACATCGCGGATATAGATTTTTCCAGTCTTCTTATGATCAAGACGAAAAAGGAACGATTTTATCCGTAAACAACGATCCGGGAACTCTGCCGTCATACATAGGTTATTTTCTTTTAGGGTTGGGAATGTTTTGGTCGCTTTTCTCTAAAGAAAACAGATTTGCGAAGCTCTCAAATATAGCAAAAAAAGCCAGCCAAGGCAAAGCCGTAGCTTTTCTGCTTTCACTTGGAGTTCTCTTTAGCGTAACACCGTCTTATGCGGAGGAGTTGGATCCGTCCATAAAAACTATTTTGTCTTTTGACAAAGAACATGCAAAAAAATTCGGTCAGTTGATTATTCAAGATAGCAGCGGAAGAATGAAGCCGCTTGATACGCTCTCGACTGAAATTTTGGCAAAAATCTATAAAAGCCCATACTTAAGTATCGGCGATGAAAAACTAAACGCAAACCAAGTAATACTAGGGATGATGTCTAAGCCTGATGCATATAGAGAGCTAAAAATAATTAGAACAAAAAATGAGGAGATAAACAAAATAATAGGCACAAAATCTGATGCAAAATATGCATCTTTTGCGCAATTTTTTGTGGATCCGCAGAGTTTAAACGGTTATAAACTTGCAGAATATGTAGATAATGCAACCAGAAAAGAGCCAAAACATAGAGACCTCTTGGATAAAGCAGTATTAGAAATTGATGAGAGAGTAAACATCTCTTACTCGGTATATTCGGGTGCTTTGATAAAAATTTGGCCTAAACCAAATGATGTAAATAACAAATGGTATCCGACGGTAGAGGCGCTTGAGACATTTTCGCAAGATAACGCTCTAAAGATTAGAGAAATCGCATTTGAATATTTTACGGCACTAGATGGTGCGGTAAACGGTGGAAACTGGGCAAGTGCAAACTCTGCAATAGAAAAGATAGTCGAATATCAAAAGTTTTACGGTGCATCGGTTTTGCCTTCGGAGACTAGGATAAAAGCAGAGATGTTTTACAACTATGCAAATATTTTTGAGAGAATTTATCCTATATATTTTTTAATCGGATTTGTGCTTTTAATAGCAAGTTTTATTAAAATATTAAAACCAAGCTTCAATATTTCTATGTTTTCAAAAATATCTTTAGCTCTGCTTGTAACACTGTTTTTAGTTCACACTTTCGGCATAGGGCTTAGATGGTTCGTAGCGGGTCACGCACCGTGGTCTGACGGATATGAATCTATGATATACATAAGTTGGGCGACGGTTTTAGCGGGTTTTGTGTTCTCAAAACGCTCATCTATGACTATGGCTTCAACCGCAGTTCTAACAGGGCTTATTTTGTTTGTGGCGCATCTAAACTGGATGAATCCGCAAGTAACAAATCTTGTACCGGTTCTTAACTCATACTGGTTAAGCATACATGTCGCGGTAATTACTGCAAGTTACGGTTTCTTGGGTCTTGGAGCGCTTTTAGGTTTTATTACGATTCTTCTTTTCATACTTAAAAATGAGAAAAACAATACGCACATCTCACTTTCCATCAAAGAGTTAAACTCTATAAACGAGATGAGTATAATGATAGGTTTGGCATTTTTAACGCTAGGTAACTTTTTAGGCGGTGTTTGGGCGAACGAGAGTTGGGGGCGATACTGGGGATGGGATCCAAAAGAGACATGGGCGCTTGTAACCATCTTGATTTATGCGGTTGTCGTTCACTTGAGATCTATCAAGCAGATTTACAGCGAATTTAATTATAGCGTTATATCACTTTTATCGTACACATCGGTAATTATGACATACTTCGGGGTAAACTACTACTTGGCGGGAATGCACTCATACGCAAAAGGTGACCCTGTGCCGATTCCTGATTTTATACCGATTACTTATGCTATTTTATTTGTTCTTATTGCTATTGCGTTTAGAAATAGAAAACTGGCATAAAAGGATTTTTGATGGAGTTTGCAGGTTTTAAAAATGCACTTGAGTTTTTAAAATCTATCCGCAAAAATAACAACAAAGAGTGGTTCGAATCAAATAGAGATGAGTATGAAAAAACCATTCTAAATCCGTCAAAAGCCTTTGTGGTTGAGATGGGCGAACACCTTTTGGCGCTTGAACCCAACATAAATGCTGAACCGAAAATCAACAAATCACTCTTTAAAATCTACAGAGACACCCGCAGAATGGGTGCAAACAAAGAGCCGATAAAATCTAAAATCGGCATCATTTTTACTCAAGGCAACTCTAAAAGCAGATTGCAAAATTCCTCCTTTTATCTTCATTTCTCACCTGATGAACTATTTGTAGCCGTAGGAGTGCGATGGTTTGAAAAACCCCTTCTTGACGCATACCGTGACTACATAAAAAATGAAAAAAGAAGAGTTGAGCTTGAGGGAGTGCTTCACAAGATAACTTCACTCGGATATAGCATAATAGACAAAGAGTATAAAAAGTATCCGAGAGGTTTTACCTCAGATATGCCGAGTGTAGATTTAAGCCTCTACAAAGGGATGGCGACTTACAAAATTTTAGAGCCCAAACTCATCGAAAACGGGGAGTTGCTCATAGATACGCTCTATAAAATCTATGAAGATATGCTACCATTACAGCAGATAGTATATGAGATAAGTTTAAGGGTTAAAGGAGATAAATTATGAAAAAAGAAGCAATAGTTTTACTAAATATGGGTGGGCCAAATAACCTAAACGAGGTTGAAGTTTTTTTGACGAATATGTTTAACGATAAAAATATCATACCTCTAAAGAGTTCATTTTTGAGAAGTTTTATAGCAAAGATGATAACTTTTTCAAGAGTTGAAAAAGCTCAAGAGATATATAAACGAATCGGCGGAAAATCCCCGATTGTCGGGCATACGAGAAAGCTGGTTAAAAAACTTCAAGACAGAGTGGGAGAGAATGTCATAGTTGATTTTGCTATGCGTTATACGCCTCCTTTTGCTTCGGAGGTTATAGAGAGGCTTAACAAAGAAAATATAGAAAAAATCTATCTTATTCCGCTTTATCCGCAGTTTTCAACAACTACGACAAAATCTTCGCTTGAAGATTTTGAGGAGCAGTACCACTCAAGCGGCGGCGATGCTATCTTGGTTGAGATAAAACACTTTTTTCAAAACGATACTTACAACAGAGCCGTCATTGAGAGAATCAAAGAGAGAGTCGGTTTGGATGAGTGCAAAGATTTTGACATCATCTTCTCGGCTCACGGAGTTCCGCAAAGTGTTATATACGCGGGGGATGTTTATCAAAAGCATATAGAAAAACATGTGGTTATTTTAACGCAGATGCTTGAAGATGAAGGGATGAAGTTTAACGATGTTCATTTGGCATATCAATCAAAAATCGGACCGGTAGAGTGGTTAACGCCGTCTTTAGAAGATAAGCTAAAAGATATCAAGAGCAGAGGTGTCGTCATTTGTCCCATAGCTTTTACTATTGATAACTCCGAGACCGATTTTGAACTTGAAATTCAGTATCGCGATGTTGCAAGTGAACTAGGATTTGAAGATTATAGAGTTTGCAGATGTCCAAATGACAGTGAATCTTTTGTCGAAGCATTGGTAGAAATATATTCAAAAATGAGATAGAACAAAAGATGAAAATCGTTATTTTTGATATGGATGGTACTTTGCTTGATTCTAAAAAAGATATAACTATATCCGTAAATCATGTTCGAGAAGTTCACTACAATCTTGCTCCGCTAAGCGAAGCTTTTATAGTTGAGGCTATAAATATGGAGGTAAGAAATCTTGCATGGCTTTTTTATGAAACAGAGGTGTATCATGAGAAAGATAGAGAGTTGTTTGAGAGCCATTATGAGCTTCAATGTATAAAAAATGTCTACCTTTATGAGGGCGTAAAAGAGATGCTTGAGCGTTTAGTTGCTTCGGATGTAAAGATATCCGTTGCAACAAACGCGCCCACACAGTTTGCGCTAAGAATGTTAGAGCATTTAATGGTAAAAAATCTTTTTGATCTCATCATCGGAGCAGATAGAGTTAGTGAGCCAAAACCTAGCCCTTTGATGTTAAATTGCATACTAAACCACTACGGATTTGATAAAGATAATCACAAAGCATGGATGATAGGGGATAATTCAAAAGATATCTTAAGTGCGAATGCAGCAGGAATTGAACCTGTATTTGCGACTTGGGGATTTACACCATATAGCAATGCCAGAGTAGTTGCAAAGAGACCAAAAGAAATCTTGGATATAGTTTTATAAAATTTTATGATAGAATAGTTGTAGATTTTTAGAGTCAATCTAAAGGATATGCAGTGTTTGATATTGATTTATTGCTCGCATTTGTATTTATGGCGTTACTTTTTTTAAGACAGATATCTATATTAAAACATCCAAATAAGATAAATTATATACCGCTTATAGTAGGTATAGGTATCATCAGCGCTCTTCTTCACTTCATCATCAAGCCTGAGACGGCAAATATAATACTTACTTTAAAAGAGAGTTTTATTCCTATCTTGGTTTCGCTGCTTTTATATATAGTTATGAATGTACTTCATCAAACGCAACAGTCCGAACAGGCAAGAACTCAACAGGAGTTTATAAAAGAGTTGATGGAACAGATATCGGAGATAAAAGAGTTTAGCTCCGAGCTTGAAAAAAAGATGATTTTAAATCAAAATGAAGATAAGCAATCTCAAGAAGAGTCAAGGGATAGATTTAAACACGATGTAAAAGTGTTAGATATGATTTTGGTAAATCAAAATAAATTTTTAGAAAAGTTTGAACAGATAGAAGGTTGGCATGTTGATGTTACAAAATCATTTGAAAATTTTACAGAGGTTCAACTTCCGTCTTTAGACAGTATCGTACATAAGCATATAGATATACTTAGAATTACCGAACAAGACCATTTTAACAAGGTAAAAGCAATACTTGAAAAAGCGCTTGAAAACAACAAAGGCAGCATAAGAGAAGAGATTGAGGAGTTAAAAGATAATTTACAAACTATCGGCAATATTTCTCAAACTATAGCAAAAACAATTATTAAGCATACTGTTGAACAGTTGTCTGAAATTACAAAACCGTTTGAGAAAGAGGTGCTCTCCTTTAAGTCACATACACAGAGTGTAAATACTTCTCTTTATGAGAGTGAAAATAAGTTAGACGGTATAAAAGAGCAGAGTGAAATGATAATGAAGCAGATGATTCTTTCATCTAAAAAAATGAGCGAGCTACAAGCTCAAAATAGCTCTTTGCATGATATTTACGCAACTATGAGAGATTTGATGAAAGATATAGAGGTTGTCAAATCAGAGTATGTAAAATCACAATCGCAGCTAAGTATGATTGTAAATGAATTTAGAGAGTCTAAAGATAGTGAAATAGATAATATAAAAGAGCAGATGGAATCTTTGATAGTGATACTTATAACGAAAGTAGATAAATCTTTGGAAAGATTACATGAACATTATCATATAGCAAATGAAGATATATCCAAAAGTGTAAAATTTCTATCTAAACAAGCTCAGTTAAAAAGCAGTTACTCTGATTTAGAATGACCGTTATTGAGATTGCCGCGCTTCGCTCGCAATGACAAGCGCGGCAATCTCTCTCTTTTCTCTCAGACTGCCGCGTCACTTCATTCCTCGCAGTGATAATGCTACTCTCGTCATTGCGAGGAGCTTGCTACGAAGCAATCTATCTTTGTTAAGATTTTATATAGCCAGCGCAATAAGAATGGGGTATATCACTAACCCCATGTACGGTAAAAAGCTATCTATGGGTGCTAAGAAAATCAGACTCATCTCGTGAGATAAGCTTTTTTTTGTAAATACCTGCTCTATAAGAAGTATCTTTGTAGCGATATCTGCTGTTTTTAAAAAGAGTAAAATCATTGCAAATATATTGTAATCACACAGCATCGCAAAGCCGATGGCAAAGTAAAAAGTCGGCTGCATAATCAAGAACAGCAATATACTCTTTGAGTAATACTTATTCATGCGCACCACCATACCCATAATGCTGGGAGCTTTTTGCCAGCTGATTTCATATAGTTCAAGAAAAACAAAAAGAAGTATGTAGTTTAAAATTAAATTGTCTATCATTTTTGAATTTTACAATAAAAATTTAAAAATAGCCTGTAAGCCGCAAGAGTATTGTAGAAAAATGGTATGATTCTCTAATGAAAATATGCAAAATTTGTAACAACGACACGGTAGAGACAACGGATCCAAAAACTAAAAAAATATACCATAAGTGCTTGTTTTGTGACTATATTTTTTTAGATGAAATTTTTTATGTTGATGAAGCGCATGAGAAAAAACATTACGATAAACACCATAACAGTTTTGAATCACTCGGTTATGTAAAGATGTTTGAGGATTTGATAGACGAGTTTGTACCTCCAAATATAAAAACAACACTTGATTTTGGGTGCGGAAGAGGCTTGGTTTTGCCGACACTTTTAGAAAAAAACGCTATTGTGTGCGACAGATATGACCCATTTTATTTTCCGCAAAAAGTGTATGAGGGTAAAGAGTATGATTTGATCATCTCAACCGAGGTTTTTGAGCACTTGCAAAATCCGCTTGAGGTTTTTAAAGAGCTGCTTTTGCACCTGAGAGAGGGCGGTTATCTGCTACTTATGAGCGCTTTTCATCCGACGAATGATGAAGAGTTTTTTAAGTGGTGGTATATCAGGGATATAACTCATATCGGTTTTTTTAATCTCAAAACATTTGAGCATATTGCAGAGGAACTAGGTTTAAAAATAGTTAAACATAACTTTAAAAATATTACTCTTTTTCAAAAGGGAGTGGTTAGATAAGAAAGAGAAGTTATACTAATAGAGTTCTTACAGAACTGGGATCCTGAATCAAGTTCAGGATGACGAAAGCTCAAACATCTCGTCATTCCAAACTAGATTTGGAATCTTATTTTTTAGTTTTGCAAGAAGTCTACTCTTAAAATAACCAAAAGGATAAAAATGAAAAATGTAATTATCTCCGCGCTTATGGTGCTATCTATCGGCTCAAGTTTGTATGCGAGTGCGAAGGGCGGTTGTGAACTGGCTCAAGTCGGAGCCGTTGAAGTTGGTTGGATTGGTTATAAAACTAATGAAAAAATAGGCGTAGGCGGAAGTTTTGAGAGTGTAGTATATACGCCGATTGTCAAAAGCGGAGAGAATTTTCGTTCTATTTTGGTAGGTTCAACGGTTGTTATAGATACATCAAGCGTAAACTCAAAAGATAAAGGTCGTGATGAGAAACTTGCTAAATTTTTCTTTGGTATGATGAGCAGTAAAAACATTAATGCAAAAATAGTAGATATTAAAGCTGATGAAAAAGTAAAAGATGCTCCAAGAACAGGTATCGTAAGTGTTGAGATAGAGATGAACGGCGTTAAAAAAACAGTTCCGATGAAGTATAGTTTTGGCAATGATGTTTTTGAAGCAAAAGGCACAATCGATATTTTAGATTTTAGTGCAAGCAAAGCACTCTCCTCAATCAATGAAGCATGTTTTGAGCTTCACAAAGGTAAAACTTGGAGTGAAGTAGGCATAAGTTTTAAAACAAAAATAGAGGCTATTTTGTGTAGTGCAAAGCCGTTAGAATTAACTAAATAACCGACCTTACACACTTTTTGTGCGTAATATCAGTAAATGAACTCTATCGCACTCTTAATGGCATTCTCAAAGCTAAGAGTGTTTGCTTTGCCTTTGTAAGCGATGTCAAAGGCGGTTCCGTGATCTACCGAAGTTCTTATTATCGGTAGGTTTAGCGATACATTTATGCTCTCGTCAAAGTAGAGTGCTTTAAGCGGTGCTAAACCTTGGTCGTGATACATCGCCACAAAATGTGTAAATGAGGCTCTGAAGTGCGGCGTAAAAGCAATGTCTGGTACGATTGCGCCTACAAACAGCTCTTGCCCTATTGTTTCGTTTGCCTCTTCTATAGCCTCTTCTATAACTCTCTCTTCATCTCCTAAGACGCCGTTATCTCCCGCATGCGGATTTAATCCTAAAACGGCAAATCTTTTATTAGGAATTGCTCTGTTTAAATCAAGAAAAAAGCGAAGAAGCCCCTCTTTTGTTATATGGCTTGCTACTTCTCTTAAAGGGATGTGTTCGGTGTAGAGTGCAACAAACATTTTATCGCATCCAAGCATCATAATGGCATCTTTCTTGAAGTAGTCGCGAAGCAGGTCAGTATGTCCTTTGTAGTGCAAACCTGCCAACGACCAAGCCTCTTTATGGATAGGCATAGTTACAACCGCATCAGCCTTTTTCTCTTCGCAAAGTTTAACGGCACTCATAAATGAGTCATAAGAGTATCTTCCCGCATCTTTATCTACACAACCCTCTCTTATGTTAAAACTGCCCTCAACTTCAAATATCTCAAAATCCGGCGGAATTTCTACATCCAAAAGTTCGCACGCCTGATGGAGCATATAGGAGTTTATGCAGTAAATCGGGGTGCAAAGAGCAGAGATTTTTTTATGGGCTTTTAGGGCAATTTCAATCCCAACACCGTTTAAATCACCTATACTTATAGCAATTCGCGGTTTCATCTGCTTGTTAACCTCTTCATCTCTTTTACAGCCTCTGCTAAACCGCTAAAAACACTTCTTGCAACTATGCTCTGTCCGATATTTAGCTCCGTAATCTCTTTTATTTTCATCATCTCGCCGACATTGTGATAGTTTAGTCCGTGTCCGGCTGCGACTTCCAAACCGATTTTTTTGGCATGTTTTGCAGCTTCTGTTATAGCCACAATTGATTTTTCAAGCTTTATTGCCAACTCGTGACGAGGAAGTTGCAGCTCTTTTATGGAGTGGTTGGAATGAGATAGAGATGAGTTTAACATGGCGTAAATATTTGCAAAACTTCCAGTATGAAGCTCTACCATCTCTGCTCCTAATTTTTTTGACTTCTCTACGGCTTCAATGGTAGGGTCGATAAAAAGTGAAACGGGGATGATATAGTCGTGCAAAAGCTCAATCGCATAAGAGATTTCATCTTCATAAGCAAAAACATCAAGTCCGCCCTCAGTCGTTACCTCTTCTCTCTTTTCGGGAACCAAAGTAGCACGGTGTGGTTTTAGGTCTGTTACTATTTTTAAAATAGCTCTGTTGATAGAACACTCTAAGTTCACTGGCATGGTGGAGTGCTTCATAATGTTATAGGCATCAGCATCTTGAATGTGGCGTCTGTCTTCTCTTAGATGGATGGTTATCTGGTCTGCACCGTTTTGACATGCAACGAAAAGAGCGTTTAAGATGTCGGGGTCATTTACTCTTCTTGCTTCTCTTAAAACTGCTACATGGTCGATGTTTACGCCGAGTTTCATACTATTCATTATCTTTTTCCTAAAAAGTTTTTTTGATTATATCATTGATTTCATTAGGGTTTTGCGTTGTAGCAAAGCAGCTCTTGGCTCCGCAAACCATAAAAAATTCATCACTGCTGCTCTTTTTTTGTATAAACGGATACTCAAGCAAGCTAAGTTTTAAACTGTTTTGCTCTAAATTTTTCAGGTTTGATTTTATAACTCTGTCGCCCTTTAAATATCTTAGCATCTGTCGTAACATATACGGGTAAATGACGGGGCGTCTTGCTAGTTCGTATGAGTTGTACTCTAGCGTTTTAAACGCAAAGTGACCATATTTGTCATCTTCAAGCAGAGTGCTAAGCGAGAGCATAACATCAACCATTATTGCAACAGGACTTGCATAGGTATTGTCCGAGATATCTGCTTTTGTTTCAAACTCTCCGGTGCTAAATCTCCATGTTCCTTTGTCGTAAAACTTCTCTAATGCCATATTTGTGAAGTGTTGAGCGCGAATAAGGAAGAGTTCCTCCCCCGTAGAGTTAAATGCTTCAATAAGTGCTTGAGATAAAAACGCATAATCTTCTAAAAATGCCTCTATCTTAGGAGTTTTATGTATAAGAGTCGTGTGGTAGAGTTTGCCCTCTTTGTACATCGACTCAAGCAGAGTATCAAGGCATTTTATGGCTCTTTGTTTGTATAAAGCGTCGATATTTCCAAGCGTAAAAAGAGCTTTTATCATCATAGCAGACCATGAGACTTGAACTTTTTTATCGATAAACGGATAGTCTCTTTTTGCTCTTAATCCTCCGAGCAGAAACTTTATATTTTCAAAATCTTTTGGTGTTTCATCATTTTGAAATCTGATGATATTTTTTCCCTCAAAATTCCCCTCCACAGTAACGCTTAGTTTTTCTAAAATCTCATCTATTGCTTCGTAGCCGTTTTTACTTAATAGTTCATAAACTTCATCGTAATTATAGGTATAGTAAGTTCCCTCTTCGCCATCGCTGTCCGCATCGCTTGCACTATACATTAGGTCATCTTCGCTCATATAGTTATGCCAAAAATCGGCAATCTCTTTGGCAGTTTGTAAAAAACTCTCATCTTTGTAGGCAAGGTAAGCATTTGTGTAAAGCTCACAGAGCAGGGCATTATCGTAAAGCATCTTCTCAAAGTGTGGAACCGACCACTCCTCATCAACGCTGTAACGGCAAAATCCGCCCTCTATCAAATCATACATTCCGCCTTTTTTCATATTTTGGAGTGTGTTTAAAACCATCGCTTTTGCAGCTTTGTCATCGTATAGTTTGTCGATGACAAGAAGCGTACCGAGCGTACTTGCATGCGGAAATTTTGGTGCGACGGAGAAGCCGCCGTTTGTCGTGTCGTAATTGTTTTTTGCTTGAAGCATAAAGTTTTTAGTAAAATCCTCTTTTAAAACCGTTGCCTCTTTTGGATGTTCTTTGTGGTTTAAAAAGTTCTCTATCTCATCGGCATTTTTAAGTATCTGCTCATCTCTTTGCGATATTTTGTCGGCTATGAGTTTTGTAAGCTCAACAAACCCCATTCCCTCGATGCTTCCCTCACGGGACTGCGGCGGTATGTAAGTTCCCGCAAAAAAAGGTTTGTTTTCGGGTGTACAAAATATGGAAGTAGGCCATCCTCCGCTTCTGCGGTTTAAAAGCATATAAACCTCTTGATAATGCTTGTCTATGTCCGGTCGCTCTTCACGGTCAACTTTGATGCAGACAAAGTGGGCATTTAAGATATCTGCACACTCCTCGTTTGTAAAAACGGTCTCTTCCATAACATGGCACCAATGGCATGAGCTGTAACCTATGGAGATGAAAATGGCTTTGTTTTCATCTTTGGCTTTTTTAAATGCCTCGTCACACCACGGGTACCAATCTACGGGATTGTCTTTATGCTGTTGCAGGTAAGGAGAATCTTCTAGTTTTAATCTGTTTGGCATATTTAATTCTTTGAATTTAATTTTTTGTAGATTATAGAAATCTCTCTTTTTTTGGGCTTAAAGCAAGAGTTATAAGGCTATTTTAATACTATTGTAATAATTTATGAATATAATAGTGATAACAAATAAAAAAAAGATTATGTAAATATGCAATACGGCAAAAAAATAATACTTACAATTTTAGCAATTCAGACGATTAGCTTTATGATTCTTATGTATTTGGGACATTATCAGTATGTAACGGTCTTGGATATGACTGTTTCTAAAAAAGAGCGAGATACCGCGCAGCTTATAAACACGATATTTGATCAGATAAAAGAGGAGTATGGAAGATATGGAAGGGGAATTTTATCAAATCCTAAAGTAGCCGAAGCATTTGCGAAAAAAGATAGGAAAGAGTTGTTAAATTTGACTATGCCTATATATAAAGAGTTAGTTCAGCATAATAAATTTTTATCTGTTATGCACTTTCATACCGTTGATAATCATAGCTTTTTACGACTCCATAAACCTGAAATTTTTGGAGACGACTTAGAGAATATTCGCCCTATTATAGTAAAAACAAATAGATCAAGAATGGAGCAATTCGGCTTGGAAGTGGGGAAATACGGTATTAGTTACAGGGCTGTATTTCCGGTATTTAATAAGGGCGAATATGTAGGTGCGTTTGAATTTGGAGTGG